>JANNGR010000060.1:0-4813 GCA_031403955.1 Betaproteobacteria bacterium | reverse complement strand
CGACCGTATTCACGCCTTCCTCCAGATGCCGCCTGCCCTCCTCGAGGACCCGGGTCACATTGGAGAGCGTCACCGGGCCGCCTACCACCATGCGCCGGCCGTCGCGGCGGATCATTTCTTCTCCTGCGCCGCCGGGCGGTTCTTCGACTGCAGGTTCTTGATGAGGCCATCGATGCTGGACTCGCGCACCACGTTCGTGAACTCGGTGCGGTAATTCGCCACCAGGCTGACCCCGCCGACCATGACGTCGTACACCTTCCAGCCGGCGGAGGTCTTCTCCATGCTGTAGTCGATGGCGACGGGCTGCGCGCCGGACTGAATGACCCGTACGTTGACCGTGACGTCGGTGTCGGTAGGTTTCGTCTCCAGTTCCGCAACGAGGTCGGTGGTGGTTGTGATTGGGCGCGGGCCGGCCGCGCCAAAGGGGTAGACGCCGCACCCCATGCGCTGCGAGATCGCCCGCGCGGCATCGTGCAGCGCGTCGATGAGCACTGGTTCTTCCTCCGGTGTTACGTGGTGCGCAGGGAAAGCCAGCCCGAGCGCGCCGACGATCTGCTGCGCGGCCTTGAACAGCGGCACCGAGACGACCCCCAGTCCGAGCGAGGTTTCGTTGCGCTGCAGGCTGTAACCGTCGCGCCGCACCGCCGCGACGAGATGTTCGACCTTGGCACGGTCGCGCACGGTATGCGGCGTGAGCGCCGGCACCGGCAGCTCCAGCAGGCGTTTGCTGTGTGCCGGGTCGAGGTAGGCCATCAGCACCCGGCCGGCCGAGGAAGCCCCGATCGGCACGCTGTTGCCCGAGCGCCAGCCGGTGTCCATGAACATCGGCCCTTCGAGGCCGATCAGGTACAGCGACTGATCGCCATCGGGCACCGACAGCCGCACGCTGTGGCCGGTGCGGTTGAGCAGTTCGCGCATCACCGGCGTGGCGGCCTGGCACAGGCTGTCGTAGGTGGTGAAGCGCGACCCGAGCACATAACAGCGTTGCCCGACCGAGTAGGTCCGGGTGACGGGGTCCTGCACGATCAGGCCGCTGTCTGTCAGCGCACTGAGGATCTTGGACACCTGGCTCTTGGACAGTTCGCAGCGCTGCGCCAGTTCCGTCACGCCGAAGTCGCGCTGGTTCTGCTCGAACTCCAGCAGCAGGCGCAGACCGGTGCGCAACGACTTCATCGGCTCGGTGGCGGCCGCGGTCTGTGCTTCGGCTACCAGGGCGACGGGTTGGAATGCAGACATGGTCCGGGCTCCCTTTATGGCGCCGGCGGTGCCGGCGGTACCAGCAACACATCCAAGGCGATCGCGCCCTGCCCGCGCGGGCGAACCAGCAGCGGGTTGAGGTCGATCTCGCGCACCCAGGTGTCGATCAGGAAGCGCTGCGCCAGCCGATGGATGGCGGCGGCGGCGGCGTCCACGTCGAGCGGCGGCTGGCCGCGCGCGCCGTCCAGGATCGGAGCGATGCGCAGGCTGCGCAGCGCGGCGACGATTTCGGCGCTGCTCACCGGCAGCGCGAGAAAACGCACGTCGTCGAGCACCTCGGCCCAGATGCCGCCGGCGCCGACCATCAGAACCCGGCCCAGTTCCGGATCGATCGAACAGCCCACGATCAACTCGAAGCCGCCGCCCAGCATCGGCTGCACCGAATAACCGGTGATCGAGGCTTGCGGCGCGTAGGCCGCGACCGAACGCACCATCTTGTCCCAGGCGTCGCGCAGCGCGCTGGCGTCGCGCAGGTTCAGCGCCACGCCGCCGGCTTCGCTCTTGTGCGCGATGTCGGGCGATACCACCTTGAGCACCACCGGATAAGCCTGTTTGCCGGCGAAGCCGAGCGCGGCGTCGAGATCGGTGAACACGCCCTCGGGAACCAGCGGCACCGCGGCGCGGCGCAGGAAGTCGTCGGTGGAAACACTGGGCCTGTCGTCGGTCGCGGCACCGGGACCGGTTGGCAATACGCCCGCCGCCTGTTCGCGCCGCCCGAGCGCGGCCACGATGCGTTCGGCCGTGGGGAGCACCAGCGCGCCGGCGCGCATCAACTGCCGCCTGTCGGCGGGCGCGAGCTGGTCGGACGAAGACAGGTACGACACCGCCAGCCGCTTGCCGATGCCGATCGCGTCGCGGCTGAGTGTCGTAAGCCACGGCAGCAATGCCTGGTAGTCGTGCGCCATGCTGGTCAGCACCAGCAGCAATGTGCCGATGGCTTCGTCGTGCAACACTGTTTCGGCGCAATGGGCGTAGCCCTTTTCGTCGGTGAACAGGGCGGTGTCGACCGGGTTGGCGACGGTCATCTGGGCCGGAAGAGCCGCACGCAGGCCGCGTTGCGTGGCCGCGCCGAATGCCGGCAGCGTGAGGCGGTGTTCGGCCGCTGCGTCTGAGATCAGCACGCCCAGGCCACCCGACACCGTAAGCACCCCGAGGCCGCCGGTGCCGTTGTTCGCCGGATGGCCGTAGCGGTCGAAAGCGGCCGCCACGTCGAGCAACTGGTCCAGGTTGTCGACCGTGATCAGGCCGGCTTGCGCGGCAACGTCGCGCCATACCTTCCAGGCACCGGCCAGTTTGCCGGTATGCGAGACCGCGGCCGCGCGGCCGAGCTGCGACTTGCCCGAGCGCAACACCACGATCGCCTTGCCGGCGGTGCGCGCGCGGCGTGCCAGACCGAGCAGCCGGTCCCCGTGCTGAAGGCCTTCCACATACAGCGCGATCAACTCCACGTTGTTGTCGTCCAGGCTGTGTTCCACCAGGTCGAGCAGGCCGATATCGGCCTCGTTGCCGGTCGAGACCCAGTACGCGAGACCGATTTCCAGATCGTTGAAGCTTTGCAGCAGCGAATTGCCCAGGGCGCCCGATTGCGTCAACAGCGCCACCTTGCCAGGCCGCGGCATGGCGTTTTTGAGCTCGCTCGAAAATGTGGCCGTCACGCCATGGGCCGGTTGCAGCAGGCCGACGCAATTAGGCCCCACCAGACGGATGCCGTGGCGCTGGCAAATCTGCGTCAGTCGCGCCTGCTCTGCTGCCTGGCCGGCTTCGGCAAAACCGCCGGCGATCGTGTTCGATGCACTGCCGCCGGATTTGCTGGTCAGTGTCGAGATTCCTAATCACATTCGCATGGCGCAACTCGGGGCCCTCGAATGGGCCCGCCAGGCGTTGGCAGCGAGCCGTAGAGTGCTCGAACCACGAGTCTGACGCCGTCTCAGCCAAAACCGGACACCGCCCGTGCCCAGCAACAGCCGCATCCGCCACCGTCACCCAATGTCCGGCTGCATGTAACCGTACCGCAGGTTGGTGCGCCCGCCACCTCGCAAGTCGTACTCGGCCTTGGCCACCGCCACGCTGTCAGTGGCCAGCCCGGCGCGGCGCTCGCGGGTAAAGTTGTAAAGCCGGGCCGAGTTCTCGCCGAAGATCGCTGACTTCACCGGGCCATCGGCCGCGCCGAGTGGCTGATAGCCATATTTGCTTTGCATCTCTGGCGGGATTTCAAGCCGCCGCAGCGCTTCGATTTGCCACTGGGGCGCGCCGGTCCAGACCGCATCGGTACCCCATACCACATGGGCGGCACCCAGGCCCTTGACGAGCTGTCCCAGCATCGCAGCGCACAGGCGCGGCTCAGCAACCGTGCTTTGCGCAAATATCTGCCCAAGATCGCCATACACGTTTTGCACGCCAAACTTCCCGGGAATCTCGGCCAGGTCGGTCACCCAGTCGATGCGGCCGGTTTTCTCGAACTGTTCCCAACCGGTGTTTTGCGTGCCGCCGACAAAACGAAACGCCGAGTGGTAGATGATGAAATTCAACTCTGGCCAGTCTTTTGCCGCGCGGGCCACGTCGCGCACGTCGGCGTACTTCAGCAGGTCTGGAAAACGCTCGGTCGTCGCCGGCGGAAACAGACCCTTGTGGACGCAGACGTTGGCCAGACTGCGCTGCGTCCGGCTGGCCTTGACAAGCTTCTCGTAAAACGGGTAGAGCAGCTTTTCGTCGTCCAGGTGCCACGGGTGTTTGGCCAGATGCTTGTTGGTGTTGTCGCCTACGGTGTAGCCCTTGAACGAATCGGGTTTCAGGATCTCGATGTCACGGTCGACCCGGTCCAGCCAGCCCGGCATGCCGGGCATGAAGATGGCGTGCGAAAACATGCGCCTGGCGCCGGCCTTGGTGTTTACTTCCGCGCGAGCTTGGGCCTTCATTTCGTTGGTAAGAAACCAGTCGCGCGGCTCTTCCGAACCGGAGCCCGAGATCAGCGCCACCTTGGTGTCGCTGTCCAGATAGATTTCCTTGAAGTAATTGGCAAACTTCAGGTCGTCCAGGGTCTGCGGCTTGCCCGCCAGCGCCGGATTCCAGCCCGCCTTGCCGACTGCCTCGCGCGAGCGCACGAAGCCTTCCAGGCGGGTGTCGTCGCGCAGGAAGTGGGTGTGCATGTCCATGATGAACTGGCCCTTCAAGGCGGTCGCGCGCGCATTCGCCAACTCGGGCGTTTGCGCCTCGGCGCGGCTCACCATGTAGAGCGGGCCAAAGGTATCGTTCATGGCCACGAACGCAGCGGCCATGCCGGCCGCGCCCTGGAAAAACACGCGCCGCGAGACGCCCTGCTTCTTGGCCAATTCGGTGCCGATCTGTTTGACCCGCGCCTCGAACTCGCGCTGTTTGGCGGTTTGTGCCGCCGGCAGGAATTCGTCACTCGATACCGACTGGGTAGGTATCGGCGAACGAAACCTGGCGCACTCCGCCGGAATCAGTTTTTCCAGGTCTTCTGTAGATAACATGGCCGGCTCCTGTGGCTGCCGTGCAAAGTCTACGCCCAGGCGGTGGGGCGCCGCAAGCAATTGAA
>JANNGR010000059.1:0-9424 GCA_031403955.1 Betaproteobacteria bacterium | reverse complement strand
CGCAGTGACAAACACGATGGCCGGGGCATCGGGCATCACACGCAGGGTTTGCGCCAGTGTGATGCCATCCGCGCCCGGCATGTGAATATCGAGCAGCGCAACGTCAAAAGTCTGGCGCCGGAGCAATTGCACTGCCTGGGTGGCGTTGGCTGCTTCACCGTCGACACTAACAACCGGCCCGGAACACTCCGCCAAGAGTGTGCGCAGCCGCGCACGGGCCAGGGTTTCATCGTCAACGATCAAGGCCCTGAGTGCCATGGCGATCTTTCAGGCGGCGGCTGCCGGAACCTCGATACGGACCTGGTACACGCCGTCAACCAGGCCACTGCGAAACCGGCCCTGCACGTCGTGCAACAGGCGCAGCCGGTCCCGTACGTTGTCGAGCGCCACGCCATGGCCCGGTGCGCCGGCGCCCGCTGGCACGGTGTTGGTCACCTTGATCACGACCACGGAACCGCGCCTCCGGGTGGAAATCCGCACCGTGGCGCCTGCGACGCTGGGCTCCACGCCATGGCGAACGGCATTTTCCACCAGCGGCTGCAACAACAGCGGCGGCAAAACTGCCTGGTCAGCCCGCGGATCGAGGGCCCATTCGACCTGCAAACGCTCACCAAAACGCACCTGCTCGATCGCCAGATATCGTTGCGCCAACGCTACTTCATCACGCAAAGTCGCGCAATCGCCCTGATCCATCAACGCGTGGCGAAAAAGCTCGCTCAAATCTTCCAGCAGGGTTTCGGCCCTGGCAGGTTCCGCGCGCACCAGCGCTATGGCACTGTTGAGTGTGTTGAACAGAAAGTGGGGACGAATGCGCGACTGCAGTTCGGACAAACGCGCCGCGGTTGCCGCCGGCGCCCGTCCCCTGGCCCGCAGCACCAGTGCCGCCACCAGGGCGGCAGCCAATGCCGCTCCGGTGCTGGCGCTGGCGATCCAGGGCGCTGGCGCAACCAGTTCAACCATCACCAGCATCGCGCAGCCGTAGACACCGGCCAACGCCCCCAGCGCCAGTCCGGCCATATACTGCCCGGCCTCGGACAGACGCGCCAGCCAATTCTTCAGGCTGCAAGCCAGGATCAACCAGACCAGTGTGGCAGGCAAAGCAGCGCCGCTCAACACCGACAGGCGTAACAGCCAATCCAGCGGCCCCGACGACCCAAAAATCGCCCCAACACCCATCACGACCTCTACGAACAAGACCGCACGCAACACCACTCCCACGTGACAGGCGTCAAATACCAGCACCCGGCCTGCCCCCGGCGTCTCCGCCAAGGCGTCCGGCTCGTTAAAGCTGGATAAAATTTCAGTGTCTTTCATCTGTAGGTCAGGCTCTTGGACCGATTATTGTTGAACTGGCACCGGACCTTCCCGGCATTGGCGTTTCCACTTCCCCCTCAGTTATGTCCCAGAATCAACTCGACAACAAGTCCGAAGCATGGTCGGCGCTATTTTCGGAACCCATGAGCGATCTGGTCAAACGCTACACCTCCAGTGTGTTGTTTGACAAGCGACTTTGGCGGGTCGACATCCAGGGCTCGCTGGCTCACGCCGAAATGTTGTGCCATCAGGGCATCATCGACGCGAGCGACCAGGCCGCGATCCAGGCCGGCATGCACACCATCACCGCGGAGATGGAGTCTGGCACCTTTGAGTGGAAGCTGGATCTGGAGGACGTGCATCTGAATATCGAAGCCCGCCTGACCCAGCTGGTGGGTGATGCCGGCAAACGCCTGCACACCGGACGCTCGCGCAACGACCAGGTGGCGACCGATATACGGCTCTGGCTACGCGATGAAATTGACCTGATTGCCAAATTGCTGGCCGACCTGCAGAAGACCCTGGTCGATCTGGCCGACAAAAACGCCGAGGTAATCATGCCCGGCTTCACCCACCTTCAGGTGGCGCAGCCGGTGAGTTTTGGCCACCACATGCTGGCCTATGTGGAGATGTTGGCGCGCGACGGCGAACGCATGCAGGACGTGCGCCGGCGCGTGAACCGGCTGCCGCTGGGCGCGGCCGCCCTTGCCGGCACCAGCTACCCACTGGACCGCGAGCGCGTCGCGGCGGCGCTGCGCATGGAGGGCGTGTGCCAGAACAGTCTGGACGCAGTCAGCGACCGCGACTTCGCAATCGAGTTCTGCGCCGCGGCCAGCCTGGCTATGGTGCATATCAGCCGCCTGAGTGAAGAACTGGTGTTGTGGATGAGCCAGAGTTTTGGCTTCATCGACATCGCGGATCGTTTTTGCACCGGCAGCTCGATCATGCCGCAGAAGAAAAACCCGGATGTGCCCGAACTTGCGCGCGGCAAGACCGGCCGTGTCGTCGGTCACCTGATGGGCCTGATCACGCTGATGAAGGGCCAGCCACTGGCCTACAACAAGGACAACCAGGAAGACAAGGAACCATTGTTCGACACCGTTGACACGCTGAAGGACACGCTGCGTATATTCGTCGACATGATGGGCGGCATCAGCGTGCGGGAGCAGGCGATGGAGCGCGCGGCGCTCATCGGTTATGCCACCGCCACCGACCTGGCCGACTACCTGGCGAAAAAGGGCCTGCCGTTTCGCGACGCGCATGAAACCGTGGCGCATGCGGTCAAGGCCGCGATCGACAAGGGCGTGGACCTGTCTGAACTGCCTCTCGATGTGCTGCAAGGCTTCAACGCTGACATCGCCGCGGATGTGTTCCCAGCTCTGAGTCTGCGCGGGTCGCTGGACGCGCGCAATACCCTTGGCGGCACCGCGCCGGCCCAGGTCCGGGCGCAAATCATGCGGCATCGCCAGCGGCTTGGCTGACTGCACGCCATCAAACCCCAGGACACGATGACCATGAAGTACAACCGACTACTCTCGTCCACCCTGCTCGCGGGTTGCCTGGCCATCAGCGCCTGCTCCAAACCGGACACCAACACCGCTGCGGCGGCGAGCGCGAAACGCACTGCCTCAGTCGAAATCGTCTCGACCGAGGCCAAAGGCTTCACGGTCGGGGCCATGATGAGCGCCAACGCGGTGTATGTATTCTTCGACCCGCAATGTCCGCATTGCGCCCACTTGTGGGAAGCCTCCTTGCCGCTGCAAAAGAAGACCAGATTTGTCTGGATACCGGTTGCCATCGTCAACGCCTCCAGTTCGAAACAAGGCGCGGCGCTGCTGTCGGCCAGCGACCCGGCTCAAGCCATGGCCGATCATGAAAAATCGATCCTGGCCGGTCAGGGTGGAACATCCGCCGCGTCGACGGTTGCGCCCGAGGTGGAGCAGGCGATCAAGGGCAACACCCGTCTGTTCAACAACCTGGGCGCCGAGTCGGTGCCGTTCATCGTTGCAAAGAATGTCCGTACCGGTCAGACCGTGACCAACATCGGATCGATGCCAACCGCCGCGCTGGCTGAGCTGCTCGGCATCGACGCTCCGTAACCGGCATTGCACTGGCCAAAGCCGCTGACCGGCGCAACCAGGCGCAGGGGTCTTGAAAACAATTTCGCGGCACCTATTTCATCTCCATCGGGCCCGATGGCCGGGCCCTTTTTTAAGGAGAACCCCAACCATGTATGAATCGTTACTGAACTTCCCCGGCGGGCTGTTCGCCGACTTCGACCGGGTGCGCCGCGACATGGACGCACTGCTCGGCCCCAGCGGATCGTCGCAGGGAATCAGGTCGGTGGCCGGCAGTTCGTACCCGAGCCTGAACATCGGCCACACCGCCAACAGCGTGCATGTATTCGCCTTTGCGCCAGGCATTGATGCCGCAAAAACCGAAGTCACGCTGGACCGCGGCGTACTCACCATCGCAGGAGAGCGCATCAGCGATCTACCGGACGACAACAAGACCGCCAGCGTCTACGGCCAGGAACGTTTCGCCGGCGGCTTCCGGCGCGCCGTTAGCCTGCCCGAAGACGTTGACCCGAACACGGTCAGCGCCAGCTACAGCGACGGCGTGTTGCACGTCAGCATCGGCCGGCGCGAAGCCTTGCAGCCCAAGCGTATTGCGATTGAATAACCCACGGGAGGAATACACCATGAATGACAAGTCACCAACCGCCACCGAATCCGGCACCCAGTACATGTTGCCACGCGTGGACGTGATTGAAGACAGCAACGGCATCACGCTGCTGGCCGACCTGCCGGGTGTGAAACGCGAAAAGCTCGATATCAAGATCGAAGGTACCAGCCTGACCCTGGAGGGCGGCATTGAAATCAACGCGCCGCAAGGCCTGGACGCGGTATTTGCCGAGATACGCGCCGCGCGTTATCGGCGTGGCTTCACGCTCAGCAGCGAACTCGACGCCACCGCCATCGACGCCCAGCTAAAGGACGGTGTGTTGCGCCTGCGCATACCAAAGTTGGCCGAGGCTCAGCCACGGCGCATCGAGGTACGGGTGGCGTAAACCGCGCCGCGGACTGGCGGCGCCGTCGAGGCTGGCATGAGCCGCGCGGCACAAAATTCGGGTTTGCCCGATGGACCCGGATCGTGTGGCCGCGCGCACTGCTCATCCAAGTCGCCGCGCCGCGCGTATATCCTGGGCAAGGGTACTTTTTGGCCCGGCACAAGGCTTCTCACATGCGGTTTCTGGCAGACAATCCATGCATGAATATTCAAGACGCGGACTCCGCTCTGATGGCTTTGATCGACCGGGTTGCCAAGCGCGATGAGCTTGCCTTCAAGGCCCTGTACGAACAAAGTTCGTCCAAGCTCTACGGGCTGGCAAAACGCGTGGTTGGCAACCGCGACTGGGCGCAGGATGTGCTGCAAGAGGCTTATCTGCACATCTGGCGTGCGGCGGTGGACTACCGCGCCCACTTGAGCCCGCCGATGGCCTGGATGGGTTTGATCGTGCGCAGCCGGGCGCTGGATTTCCTGCGCCGACGCAGCGCTGAACGCGCCAACCTGACACAGGAACTCGACGACACTCTCGCGGCGACCCTGCAATCCGACACACCTAACCCGATGGACACCGCGCTGGCAAGCCAGCAGGCCTGGGCCTTGCACCAGTGCCTGACGCGGCTGGAAAACCAGCAACGCGAAGTGGTGAGCCTGGCCTACCTGCGCGACCTCAGCCATAACGAGCTGGCGACGCAACTTCGGTTGCCCTTGGGCACCGTGAAGACCTGGATCCGGCGCGGGCTCGAACAGCTACGGGCCTGTATGGCTCGATATGCCTGAGCGACACGCGATGCATCTTCACCACCATCCCGACACACTGGACCGGATCGCAGCCAGTTACGCGCTGGGCACATTGCGTGGTGGCGCGCGACGCCGCTTTGAAGCCATGGCGCGCGAACATGCGTCGATGCGGACCGCCGCGTTGGTTTGGCAAACCCGCCTGTCGGCAATCACCGAGTTGCAGGAGCAGGCCGTGCCTGACCCGGCAGTGTGGACCCGCATCAACAATCTGTTGCAAGCCGACAAGGAAATCCGGCACATGCACGGCGCGCGCGCCAGCGCCTTATCCCAAACTGTCGCCACCGTGCCGGCGCGCGCTGGTACCGGCGGCTGGCTGCGCAGCCTGCTATTTTGGCGTGGCGCTGCCCTGGCCGGTATCGTGGCAACCACCGTGGCGTTGGTTACCGGCGCCAACTTGCGTGAGCAACTCGGCAGCCAGATCGCGGCACTACGCACCGAGTTGCAGGCAAGCCCGCAAATCGCCTACGTGGCGGTGTTATCCGACGACAAGTCGGCGGCATCCATGCTGGTCACCTTCGATCCGAAGAATCGCAAACTGGTTCTGCAACGCATTGGCGGTTACCAGGAAGCGGGCGACAAATCGCTGCAGCTCTGGGCCCTGCCGCCGGCCGGTGGTCCGCGTTCGCTCGGCGTGCTGGGCCAGAACCGGCTGCTGCGCCTAGACGCCGCCGAGGGTGATATGCGAGAAGTGCCCATGCTGGCCATCAGCCTGGAGCCCAAAGGTGGCGTGCCAGGCACGGGTGGGCCCACCGGCCCGGTTCTGTTCAAGGGCAGCTTGATCCAGCGGGCGTTGTGAGTTCGTCACTGGCTTGAAGTTACGGCCCTGGCCGGCGCTTGCCCTGGCAATGCTTGTTGCCTCAAAGAAGGCAAGCGCACGCGCCATCCCCATAACCACACCCGAAATAATTTCAGGCGGCAAAGGGCACATTTCAAACCCCGCTGCCGGGGCAGCGCTTACCATGCACAACATTTCCTGGAGACCCAGATGGCCGTAATTACCAACATTGAAGACCTGCGCGTGCTGGCGCAAAAACGCGTGCCGCGCATGTTCTACGACTATGCCGACTCCGGCTCATGGACCGAGAGCACCTACCGCGCCAACTCGGACGATTTCCAGACCATCAAACTGCGCCAGCGGGTGGCGGTCAATATGGAAAACCGCAGCACCCGCACGCACATGATTGGCCAGGAGGTTGCGATGCCGCTCGCCATTGCACCCACCGGCCTGACCGGCATGCAACACGCCGACGGTGAAATTCACGGCGCGCTGGCGGCAAAGAAATTTGGCATTCCATTCACGCTTTCGACCATGAGCATCTGTTCGATCGAGGACGTGGCGCAAGCGACCGGGCGACACCCGTTCTGGTTTCAGTTATACGTGATGAAAGACCGCGATTTCATCGAGCGCCTGATCGACCGCGCCAAGGCAGCCAACTGCTCGGCACTGGTGATCACCCTCGATTTGCAGATACTAGGGCAACGCCATAAGGACTTGAAGAACGGCCTGACCGCTCCGCCCAGACTCACCCTGCCCAACATCCTGAACATGATGAGCAAACCGCGTTGGGGCCTGGGCATGCTGGGGACCAAACGGCACGGATTTGGCAACATTCTCGGTCACGTCAAAGGTGTCGAGAATATGGGCTCATTGTCGGAATGGACCGCCAGGCAATTCGATCCAGCCCTGAGTTGGAACGACGTGGCATGGATCAAGAAGCGCTGGGGCGGCAAGATCATCCTGAAGGGCATACAGGACGAGGAAGACGCCCGGCTCGCGGTCGACAGCGGAGCGGACGCATTGATCGTCTCCAACCACGGCGGACGGCAACTGGACGGCGCGCAATCCTCCATCCGGGCCTTGCCGGCCATCGTGCAGGCCGTTGGCCACCAGATCGAAGTGCATATGGACGGCGGCATCCGGTCCGGACAAGATGTGCTGAAGGCCCTGGCGCTAGGCGCCAAGGCCACCTACATCGGCCGCTCGTTCCTGTACGGGCTGGGCGCGATGGGCGAAGCGGGCGTCACCAAAGCGCTGGAGATCATCCACAAGGAGTTGGACCTGACAATGGCGTTTTGCGGCCACACCAATATCAAGACGGTAGACAAGGGCGTGCTGTTGCCGGGCACGTTCTAGCCCACACGCATCGCATGCAACTTCCCGCCATGGCCGCCTGGGCCTGGATACCGATCGTGGTCTGGGCCGCGTTCGCGCAGACGATTCGCAACGCGACCCAGCGCACACTGGTTGATGGGCTTGGGACGCTGGCCGCCACGCTGGTACGTTTTCTGTATGGACTGCCGTTCGCCGCTGCCTGGCTGCTGCTGGTGTACCGGTTCGACGGCGCCCCGGCTGTGTTGCCACCGTTCACGCTGGCGTACGCAGCTTGGCTGTTTGCAGGTGCCGCATCGCAATTGGCGGCAACCGCCCTGTTGCTGCTGGCGATTAAACAGCGCAACTTCATCGTCGGCGTGGCATTTTCCAAGACCGAGGTGCTGCAGGTCGGAATTTTCGCAACGCTATTTCTTCAAGAGTTCCCAAGCCTGCTTTCAACGCTCGCGATGGTAGTAGCCACGCTGGGCGTAGTCCTGCTGTCGCTGCCTCAAAAGGCACACAGCGGTGGCGTCGGATGGAACACAAACACCGCCTGGTTCGGTCTTGGCTCCGGCACCTGTTTTGCCTTGTCCAGCGTCGGTTATCGCGGCGCGGCGCTGGAGCTCGGCGGCACCTCGGCCTGGTTGATCGGAGCCTGGGCCGTGCTGCTGGCGCAGTGCCTGCAAAGTATGTTGCTCGGTGCCTGGCTGGCGCTGCGCGCGCCCGGCTCCCTGGCGGCACTTGCGAAAGCCTGGCGGCTGTCCTTGCTGGCCGGCATGATGGGCGCGCTAGCTTCGATTGGCTGGCTGACCGCCGTCGCGCTGCGTCCGGCCGCGGACGTTCGCACGCTGGGATTGGTCGAAGTACTGTTCAGCTACCTGGTCTCACGGCGCCTGTTCAACGAGCGCATGACGCGCAACGAACTCGGCGGGCTGGTGCTGGTTGGCGCCGGCGTATTGGTGGTGGGCGCCCAATTCTGAGCCTTGACCATCGCCCGGTTACGAATGGCCCGGTGTATCTTCGAGCGCGTGGCGCACCCGTTTAGGCTGGTTGCGATGGTAGGTCAGCGCAGCCGCGATACAAAACCCCAACGCGTCGGCCGGAACGTGATCCGAGTAGGTGAATACGATGGCCCGATTGCCCTCGAATCTGAACTCGCCAGGAAACATCGTACGAAAGGTTTCAACCAGACTGGTCTGGCAGTGAAAATACATCGCGTACCGGGATGGATCGGACTTCTTCCAGCCGATGCGTAACGTGCTGCCACTCTTGCTGTGCGCGGTGACGTAAGCCGGCTCACCCCATTTCAGCGTTTCCTCGATCTCGCCGACTCCCGACGTGGCCGCCGCGGTGTCGAATATCAGCTTGCGCAAAACCATCAGCTTGCGGCGCATGGGTGGCGGATAGTTGTCAAACACCCGGGCGACCGCGGCGTTGTCAATCTGTCTGCTGGATTGGCTGCGCATCACCATGCGGGCGCCTCACGGCGAGGTCTCGATCACCAGTTGGGTTTGGGTCACCAGCGCGCAAAGCTTGCCGTCTGCATTCCTGATCGAGGTTTGCCAGACCATCGTTGTACGACCGCGATGCAGCGCCACGCACTCACCGGTGACGCTCGAGTTCATTCTGGCCGTGGCCATGAACTTGGTACTCGAATCGGTGGTGGTCGTGCGTTTACCCTTCGGCAGGTTCAACACCGTACCGACCGCCCCGAGTGTGTCGGCAAAGGCCATATGAGCGCCACCGTGGAGTATTCCTCCGGCGGTGCACAGGTCGGGCCGCACCAGCAACTGCGCCACCACGCGCTCCGGCGTCGCCTCGCTAAGGCGCACGCCAATTAGCCCGGGGAACAATGGGTCGATCAGTTTCTGAATGCTGGCAAGGTCGTGCATAAGGTTCGTCGTAAAAGCCTGGATTGATCACTTGCGGGAATGCCGGGGGCTTCAAAGCAGCGCAAAGATCTTTTCCGTCACGGTGAAGTGACTTTCCGCGCGCATGCGGTATGCGCCGGGTCGGCGTATGGAACTAATACTACGCCCATGGTGGCCCGGTTTCGAAAGGCCCACGCATCCCAATAGCCGCATTGAAATCAGCCAGCCTGCCCACCTCGCTCGTTATCTTTACCGCAACAATGAGTCACAGCGGAGCACC
>JANNGR010000058.1:0-5866 GCA_031403955.1 Betaproteobacteria bacterium | reverse complement strand
AGACAACATGCAAAACGTTCCGGCTCAGAGGCCTGCCACAACGCCACACATGGCCGTGTTCAGCTATCCCGGCAGGGCGGCGAACTGCTCGCACCCAAACGAGCCTGAGCGTCGCGCCGACTACCAGTTCGTTGCCATGCTGGATGGTTATCGGGATAGCGGTGGCCTGGCGCGTAAACACGAGGTGCTGGTGCGCTTCGAACGCCGCGGCGGGCCCGACCGGGCCACGCTCGCCGGCTGGATCGGCCGTAGAGAGCTGATCTGCTTCGACTGGCAATCGCAGGCCTGGATTCCCTGGTTCCAGTTCAACCGCTTTGACATGGCGCCCGATCCACAACTACGCCCGGTATTTGCCGAGTTGACGGCGGTCTACAACCAGTGGGAGATGGCGAACTGGTTTGTGCGGCCCAACCCCTGGCTGGCGGGCGGCGTTCCGATCGACACGCTGGGGTCAGACTCCACCGCGCTGCTGCAGGCCGCGCGGGCGGAACGATTCGCTGCCAATGGCTGACAGGCCCCAAGGATGGCCATGAGCGCGACGCGAACCGAGTCCGACAGCTTTGGTGCGATCGAAGTGCCCGTCGAGGCCTTGTGGGGTGCCCAGACGGCGCGCAGCCTGCTTTTCTTCGCGATCGGCGAGCAGCGCATGCCACTTGCGGTGATCCATGCGCTGGCGCGCATAAAGTGGGCTGCCGCCTGTGTCAACCGTGATTTGGGCTTGCTTGACGCCACTCGGGCGCAAGCCATGGCGGACGCGGCACAACGCGTGGCGGCAGGCGAATTCGACGCTGAGTTTCCGCTCTCGGTGTGGCAGACCGGCTCTGGCACGCAGAGCAACATGAACGTCAATGAGGTGGTGGCGAACCTGGCCTCGCGCGCGCTTGGCGCCGCCACCGGTGTCAAGCCACGGGTGCATCCGAACGACGATGTGAACCTCGGGCAGTCATCCAACGATGTCTATCCCAGCGCCATGCATATCGCCGCGGCGCTGCAAGCCAGGCGCGATCTGCTGCCGGCGCTGGACGATTTGCGCGACGCGCTGGCGTCCAAGGGTCTGGAGATGCAATCGGTCGTGAAAATCGGCCGCACGCATCTGCAGGACGCCACCCCGGTAACGCTGGGCCAGGAGTTCGGTGGCTACGCAGCGCAACTGGGGCTGTGCCGGCACGCTATCACACAGGCGCTGCAGGGCGTATACGCATTGGCCATCGGCGGCACGGCGGTCGGCACCGGTTTGAACACCCATCCGGAGTTCGGCGCTCGCGTGGCCGCGTTGCTGGCCAGCGAACTCGGCCTGCCGTTGGTGCAGGCTGACAACCTGTTTGCCGCGATGGCCGGCCACGAGGCGCTGGTGGCGTTACATGCCGGTCTGAGGATGCTGGCAATCGCCTTGACCAAGATTGCCAACGACATTCGCCTGATGGGCAGCGGCCCGCGCGCCGGTCTGGGCGAACTGCAATTGCCGCAAAACGAACCCGGCAGCTCGATCATGCCCGGCAAGGTGAACCCGACCCAAGTCGAGGCCCTCACCATGGTGTGCGCCCAGGTAATGGGCCATGACGCGGCGATCGGTTTCGCGGCCAGTCAGGGGCAATTCGAACTCAACGTCTACAAGCCGCTGATCGCACTCGACACGCTCGATAGCCTGCGTCTGCTGGCCGACGCGATGCGCAGCTTCACCCGACACTGCGTGGCCGGCATCCAGGTCAACCAGGCGCGGGTGGAAGAACTGCTGCAAGGCTCGCTGATGCTGGTCACCGCGCTGGCCCCGCACATCGGCTACGAGCGCTCGGCACAGATTGCCAAGTTTGCCGATAAACACCACCGCACGCTGCGCGACGCGGCGCTGGCGCTGGGCATCGTGACGGCGGAACAGTTCGACGCCTGGGTCGACGCGCGCCAGATGCTGGGCCCGCGAGCCGAGTGAACCCGCGCGCCGCGGCGTTGCCGCGAGCCACCGCGCGTCAAGCATCGGGTTTCCATCTGCATGTCTGGGTCAGCGCGCTGGTTTGCGACTGTGTTCGACAGCGCACAGAACGTTGCGTGGCATGGGTCTAAGCTGTTTGAGGTCAAAACGCAACAAACCAGCATGAGTGACAGGAACCATCAGCACCAGCCAGGCAATCGCGCTTGTCTGGCGGCGGAGGGCAGCGCTGCCGCCAAGCCGGATGCGGCCGCGTCAAATACCGGCCACCACCTGGCGGCTATTTCGCGCAAGGACTATCAGGAACAACTGCGGCTGCTGCAGATCGAGCTGGTGAAGCTGCAGCGGCATGTCATCCGCAATGGTGACAAGGTACTGGTGCTACTTGAAGGGCGCGACGCGGCCGGCAAGGACGGCAGCATCAAGCGCATCGTCAAGTACCTCAGTCCGCGCGAAACCCGCGTGGTGGCGCTGGGCAAGCCGTCCGAGCGCGACAACAACGGATGGTACTTCCAGCGCTTTGTGGCCCACCTTCCGGTGGCGCAGGAATTGGTGTTGTTCAACCGTAGCTGGTACAACCGCGCCGGCGTCGAACAGGTAATGGGTTTCTGCTCGAAGGATGAGTACGAAACTTTTATGCACGCCGTGCCGCAGTTCGAGGCCATGCTGGTGCACTCTGGTTTCACGCTGCTGAAGTATTACCTCGATGTCGGCCGCAAGGAGCAGATCCGGCGTCTGGCCGATCGCGCGCGTAATCCGCTCAAACAGTGGAAGATCAGCCCGATCGACGCGGTTGCCGTCAAGCACTGGAAGGCGTATGGCGCCGCGCGCGACGCGATGCTGCTGCGAACCCATACGGCGCTGGCGCCATGGTGCATCGTGCGCGCCGACAACAAACGTCTGGCGCGGCTGAACCTGATGCGCAACATGCTGTCGCGGCTGCCTTATGCCGGCAAGCGCGCCGAGTTGTTGCGGCCCGACACCCATGTTGTATTTGACTTCACGCTCGACTGCCTGGGCGCCAAGCGGCTGGCCAATTGATCATGCGCATTGCGAGTACGCCAGAAGTTTTGCGTCTTGTGTTGGCTACCGCACAGAACTGGGCGCGGCAAGCGCCTACGCTATAAATTCCATTTCCACTCTTGAAGGATCTACCAATGAAACACACGATGCTTATTTCTGCCTTGCTGGCCACGCTGGCGCTAGCCGCTTGCGAGAAACCCACTGTTGTGAATGTTCCAGCAACACCGGTCGCGGTTCCGGTGCCGGTGCCGGGTCCGGCGGGAGCGACCGGCGCAACTGGCAGTACCGGTGCAACGGGCGGCACGGGCGCAACCGGCAGTTCCGGCACCGGTACGACCGTGATCGTGACGCCGCCGGCACCGGCAGCATCAAGCTGAATCCATAACACTACAACGCGAAGGAGAACGTTATGAGCCTGGGAACCATATTGTTGATCGTGCTGATCCTGATGCTGGTGGGTGCCATTCCGACCTGGGGACACAGCAAGAGCTGGGGTTACGGGCCCAGTGGCGCGTTGGGATTGGTGGTGGTTGTGATCATCGTGTTGCTGTTGACCGGACGACTTTGACGCCGGCAAGGTCAATGCGGCCGCGATTGACGGTCCTGTTGACTGGCGCCCTGTTCCTGTCAATCGCCGCCTGCGGCGACCTGGCGCAGTTGCCGGTCTCGGCCGGCACCGGGCCAATGCCCGCCTTGCCGGCACCGCGGGCGTCGCTGATACCGACCGTGAACATCGCGCCGGCCCGGGGCTGGCCCAGCGGCGTTACACCCCAAGCCGCGCCGGGCGCGAGCGTGGCCGCTTTCGCGAGCGGCCTGGACCATCCACGCTGGTTATATGTTTTACCCAACGGCGACGTATTGGTAGCCGAGACCAATGCGCCGCCCAGACCGGAAGACCGCAAAGGCATCAAGGGCTGGCTGATGGGCCTGTTCATGAAGAAGGCCGGCGCCGCCGTGCCAAGCGCCAACCGCATCACGCTGTTGCGCGACACCAATGGTGATGGTGTGGCGGATAAACGCTCGGTGTTGCTGGAGGGGCTGAACTCGCCGTTCGGCATGGCGCTGGCCGGCAACTCGCTCTATGTTGCCAACTCCGACGCAGTGCTGCGGTTCCCCTACACCACCGGCGACATACGCATTACCGCGCCTGGTACCAAGCTGGTGGATTTACCGGCCGGCGCTATCAACCACCACTGGACCAAGAACCTGATTGCTTCGGTCGATGGCAGCAAACTCTACGTCACCGTGGGCTCCAACAGCAACGTGGCCGAGCGCGGCATGGCGGTGGAGGCGCAACGCGCGGCGATCTGGGAGGTCGACGCCAGGACCGGCGCGTACCGCATATTTGCTTCGGGCCTGCGCAATCCGAATGGCATGGCGTGGGAAAACACCAGCGGCGTTTTGTGGACGGTAGTCAATGAGCGCGACGAGCTCGGCAGCGACCTGGTGCCGGACTACATGACCGCGGTGCGTGACGGCGGTTTTTACGGTTGGCCATACAGCTACTTCGGCCAACACGTCGATGAACGGGTCAAGCCGCAACAGCCGGCGCTGGTGGCCACCGCGCTGGCACCGGACTACGCCCTCGGACCGCATACCGCCTCGCTGGGTCTGGCTTCCTCCACCGGCACGACGCTGGGAGCGGCGTTTGCCAACGGCATGTTCATCGGCCAGCATGGGTCGTGGAACCGCCGCCCGCATAGTGGCTACAAGGTAATCTTCGTGCCATTCGCGTCTGGCAAACCGGCCGGCGATCCGCTCGATGTGTTGACCGGTTTCCTGAGTGCCGACGGCGACGCCTTCGGCCGGCCGGTGGGTGTTGCGCTGGACCGGCAGGGCGCGCTGCTGGTAGCCGACGATGTGGGTAACGTGGTCTGGCGTGTGACAGGCCGCCGTTAAGCCGCCTGCGCTGCCCACCCGCCCAACCGGCCCGGTCTCCCGATGCTAAAAACCCACGCAGCTTATGCGGCAACCGCTACCGTTATGGTCGCGCTCGACCTGCTGTGGCTCGGCGTCATCGCCAAAACGCTGTACCGGCAAGGTATCGGGCACCTGATGGCGGAACGGCCCCACCTACTGGTAGCGGTGTTGTTTTATGCCCTGTTTGCTTTGGGCCTGGTAGTGTTTGCCATCGTCCCCAATGCCGCAACGCCTGGCTGGGTCAAGGCGGCGCTGAGCGGAGCGCTGTTCGGTTTCTTTGCCTACGCCACCTATGACCTGACCAACCTTGCCACGCTGAAGAACTGGCCAATCGGCCTGTCGCTGATCGACATTAGCTGGGGCACTTTGGTCAGCGGCGTTTCGGCGGCGGCGGGCAAGGCCGCGCTGGACCGGTTCGGCGCCGGTTGAGGTTATTTCACCATCCCCATACCATCTGTATGGATGGTGGTAGGATGGTGCAATGAACCAGAAAACCAGCCTACTACCCGCAGTAGCCGCGAAACCCAAACCGGCGGACTCCGAGAAGATCACCATCAACCTGGGCTTTGTCGACCTGGGGCAGATCGACCTGCTGGTGGCCGAGGGCTTCTACGGCAACCGCACCGACCTGATCCGCACCGCGATCCGCAACCAGCTCAGCAGCCATTCCGACACCGTGAAGCAGGTGGTGGCGCACAAGATGCTCGTGCTGGGTTTGCAGCATTTCAGCGCTGATGACCTGCGCGCCCTGAAGGCGGCCAAGCAGACGCTGCAGATTCGTGTGCTTGGCCTGGCCACGATCGCGCATGACGTTACGCCTGAGCTGGCGTTAGCCACCATCGCATCGATCGACGTGCTCGGTGCGCTGCATGCCAGCGCGGCGGTGAAGGCCGCGCTGGCGCTGCGCAGGCGTTAACAACCACAAGACAGAAAGATGACATGAACAACACCTTCCAGCAACTGATGCGCGCGGCCACGCGGCTGACGCAATCCGGGCGA
>JANNGR010000057.1:0-4078 GCA_031403955.1 Betaproteobacteria bacterium | reverse complement strand
CTTTCATTCACGTGGCGCACGGATTTTGTTTCGACATTTTTGAATCGCGATATGCGTGAATTCGGTGTCAACGTGCCAGCCCAGACACTGCACCGGTTTTGGCGCATGACGGCGCATTTGCACGGGCAGTTATTCAATGCTTCAAGCATCGCCGCATCGTTGGGAGGTATCTCGCACACCACCGTGGCGCGTTACCTGGATTCGCTGACGGACACGATGATGCTGCGCCGCCTGGAGCCGCATTTTGTCAACGTGGGCAAGCGGCTGGTGAAGTCCCCAAAAGTGTATGTGCGCGACTGTGGCTTGTTGCATGCCCTGCTCAACATACCGGATGTCAACGGCCTGATTGGTCACCCGCAAGCGGGCCATTCGTGGGAGGGCTTGATGGTGGAGCAAATTTGCGCGCTCGTACCCAAGGGGGCCGATGTAAGCTTTTATCGCACCGCCGCTGGCGCCGAGCTGGATGTGGTGGTCGAGCTGGGCAGCAAGAAATATGGGTTTGAAATCAAGTTTTCCAGCGCACCCAAAGTGACCAAAGGCTTCTGGCAGGCTTGCCTGGATGTGGGGGTTCACCATGCCTATGTCGTGGCTCCGGTGCAGCAGGGTTGGCCCATGAAGTCGATTGGGGCTCACAATGTTGATGTGATTTCACCTTTGCAGTTGCCTTGGGCGCTGTCGCGATAGCGCAACAGCTCAACCTGCGTACGCTGCTCCAGATCTGCTGCCAACAAACGGGGAAACATGGGCAGGTGCCCGGCTAAATGCGGAAAGTGTCCCCGACAACCGAGGTGGGAAGGGCGAAGTCTCGTTGCCGATTTGGCAGCGTCGACGATTTCGCATGTCTTGGCTGACCAGTTCCGCTGCGATCAAGCCGGCCTGATTCAAGGCCGCCTGCAAATTGGTACGCAGCGCAGTGATGACGGTTTGTCATGGCACCGTCACCAGTTCGTTCTTTTTCAGAAACGAACGGCAGCAGCGCAGAACGCCGCAGGATTGTGCAGAGGCCAAACGCGTCATTCATTCACCGTCTCCGGAAACGCCGCCCGGGCCATCTCATCCCCATAGAAGCGCCGGCATAACTCGCCTCGGCGCTGGTCTTCGTTGAGGGCTGGATCGAGCGATGAAAGAACAATTTGCTGCGCAGTCTCGAACATTTGCAACGCCATCAGCGCGCGCTCCGATCCGGTAATTTCGGCAAAGCGCGCCTTGAGCAGCGCTTCTATCTCAAGGCTGGTGTCATTCATTCTCCGCTTCCTCGATCAATCTATCCAGGCCAAGGCGCGCGGCCCATTCATCGAGGTACGCCCGGTCCAGCGGCACCTCCAGCAGCAACTTGACATCGCGCTGCTGTTGTTCCGAGCGCGATTCGCGCGACCATTCAAGTTTGGAGAGAATCAAATCTTCTGCGCTGACGATCCACAAAGCTACCCCTGCAATGTCAACTTTACGCCGGCGCTCGAACTCTGCCCGCCGGTAAATGGTGTCCTTGCGCGGAATCAGATCAATCTTGACTACCGATGGCAGATGGATGATGTTCCACGGCCGCGCAGCCCGAAAAGCGGAGGCAATTGCCACGGGGTCGGCATGGTAGTCATCGCCAAGCGCGCCGACCAGGTATTGTGTTTGAGCCGCTTGCAGGGCAATCACCAGATCAATATCCCGTGTCATACGTGGTCTAGCGTAATAGCTCATCGCCAGCGAACCCGTCAGCATATAAGCGATGCCGGCACGGTCGAGTCGCCCGCATACGTCGCCGAGGGCAAACAATTCTGGAGTTGATGGCATGGCGGTTGGTCTCTATTACCGAAAAAGGGACACACAAGGTGACGCGTTCAGTGTCAGCGGGAACCACGGCCTGGTCAAGCCACAAACGTCTGCTCATGGCCTGGGAGAAAATCGACGTTCCACCCACCCTCGCCCCGATGACGCTTGACCGCTCACCTCGCTTCTGCTCAACCTTGGCCTGCAAAGCGCGCAAACGGTGGGCCTTCCTACAATCGAACGCTCCACCACCTGAAACCAAGCGGCGGCGGCGGATCAAAATCTCACCGCCTGCTGGTCATCCTGAGCGAACACCCATGCGCAATACCTAAGTTGTCCGACCAGCGCGACGCACCGAGAATTACAACCCGCTATCGATGTTGAACGCGCCGTGAGTGACAACCGTTTTTTCCTCGACCTGCACTCGCTGTCCAACAAGGTTTCCGCGGCCACTTTCGAGCGGGGATTGGCGGTCTATCGCAACCAGCAGGTGCTGGACTGCACCCTGTCCGGCGCCAAATCCCCGCAATGGCGCATCGAAGGCGACGTGCTGGGCAGCGGACGCAATCTCTACCAGGTTTCGGTGCGAGTCGTTGCTTCGCCCCAGGGCAACATCAGCTTCTTCAGCGGCGTCTGCAGTTGCCCAGTGGGCGACGATTGCAAGCACAGTGTGGCGCTGACGCTGAAGGCTGCGTACAAGCAGGGCGGGGTCGGCGCCGCCGCCCGTCCGGTCGCTGCGGTGCAAAGCGCGGCCGAATTGCAGGCCCGCGACCAGGCCTTGGAACGGGATGCACGGCAGCGCGAACAGCAGCTGGCACAACGCAAGGTCAGCCAGTGGCTTGACCTGTTTGGCGATGACCCGGCAACCGGCACGTGCGAGCCTGGCGAAGACCCACAGGACCAGCCCGGTAATGCCGAGCAACTGGTTTACATGCTGGTTCCCAGCGATCAGAGTCCGCAGCCGGTGCTGCAACTCGGGTTCGGCGTGACTTGGCGCCTGCGCAACGGCAACTGGGCCAAGGTCAAGCAGCCCAGGTACATCGAAGCCTGCGGCCCCACCGCGCAAGACCTGGAGATTGCGCGCTTGATCGACAGCATGACGGCGCGCAGTTACAGCTACAACGTGCCCAACCATCAGGGCATTCTGGCGGGCCACGCCGGCCTGCTGGCCTTGCAGTTGGCGGCGGCCACCGGCCGCCTGTACTCGATTCGCGGCGAGCGGGTGCTGGACCGGGTGGTCCGGTTTGGCCCGGCCCGGCCCTTAGCCTGGCAATGGATTGAAATGACAGCGGCCACGGCGCCCGACCCGCTTTGGGTCTTGACTGCGCGATTAGCCGGCACGGCCAGTGGCGCACAGTGGTTTGCCAACACCCCGCCGCTATACCTGGATGCCGACGCCGGACTGTGCGGTCCGGTCGAAACGCCGGGTGTATCGGCCGAACATTTGTCGCTGCTGCTCAAGACCCCGCCGATTCCGCGCTCCGCCTTTGCCTTGCACGAAACCGCACTGCTACGGCGCCTGGCGGGGCTGCCGCTGCCGTCCGTGCTCAAACCGCCGCAAGTGCTTCAAGGCATCATGCCGACTGCGCGGCTACAGATCGCGTCGGTGCCGGCGCACGAGGCGGTGCGGCTCGGCCCGCTGCGCGCGACACTGCGCTTCGACTACAACGGGTTACGCCACTACACCCGCGGCGACACCAATCCGGTGTTGATCGAACAGGAAAGCCGCTCGCCCTCGGAGCGCGTCGAAGTGGCGGCGCCCGGCATGCAGCGCCTGCTGCTGCACCGCGACCTGGCTGTCGAGCATGCCGCGACAAACGCCTTGCACGCCCTGGGCTTGGGTGGTGACGCCAGCGGCCAGTTCCACCTGCCTTTTGCGTCTACTGCCCAACAGCAAGTCTGGCTGCAATGGGCCGATGCGGACTTCGCGCCGCTACGCGACGCCGGCTTTGTGCTGGAGATCGATTCCCGCCTGGTGAACTGGATTTCGCGTGCCGATGCGCTCGAGGTGCAACTCACCCCACAAGGTGGCGACCCGCACGACAACGACCTGGCCGGCGGCGACGACAGCCGCTCGCCGTGGTTCGATTTGTCGCTTGGCATGGACTTCAACGGCCAACGCCACAACATCCTGCCGCTGCTGCCCGCGCTGCTGGCCCGGTTAAGCGCGCAAAGCGCCGATGCAACGGACACGGCGCTGCAATTGCCGCCTTATGTGTACCTGAAACAGGACAACGGCAACTACCTGCGCCTGCCCACCGACCCGTTGCGGCCCTGGATGCAGGCGCTGCTGGACCTGGTGGGCGAACGTGGCGGC
>JANNGR010000056.1:0-6882 GCA_031403955.1 Betaproteobacteria bacterium | reverse complement strand
CGTTCGAGTTGGGTTGGCTCAACCCGCGCGGCAAGCCGCAGGTCGCGCTGGCGCACTTCACGGTGCCATGCGAGTCGCCCAACATAGTGGAGAGCAAGTCGTTCAAGTTGTACCTGGGAAGTTTCAACAACACCCGGTTTGCCGATGGTGAGCAAGTGCGCTCGCGCCTGCGCGCCGACCTGAACGAGGTGCTTTGGCGTGGCGCGCCGGTGGCAAGTTCCAGTATTGGCGTGAAGATCGTGCCGCCTGAGCTGTTTGACCGCGAGCCGTTGCATCAACTCGACGGCTTGTGCCTTGACCGGCTGGATATCGAATGCACCCGGTACACGCCGGCACCCGATTTGCTGAGTGCCGTTGTTGATGAGCAGCCGGTGACCGAAGTGTTGACCAGCAACCTGCTAAAGAGCAATTGCCTGGTGACCGGGCAACCGGATTGGGGCAGTGTGCAGATTGCCTACTCGGGCCCGCAGATCAACCAGGAGGGCCTGCTGCAATACCTGGTGAGTTTTCGCAACCACAACGAGTTTCACGAGCAATGCGTCGAGCGCATCTTCATGGACATCTGGACCCGTTGCAGGCCAGCCAAACTGGCGGTCTACGCGCGTTATACGCGCCGCGGCGGGCTGGACATAAACCCGTTTCGAACCAGTTACCCGCAGGCGCTGCCGCGCAACCTGCGTACCGCGCGGCAGTGAGCGCGGCCCGCCGGTTACTGGTCGAGATCCCGAAACGAGCGTAGCGGGTTGAGTGGCGCGAAATCGCCGGCGCGTTTGTGCTTCATCGCGGTCACCGCCTCACGCACCTGCTGGTTGCTCCAGATGGCGCCTTGCAGCCAGCCCATCTGTTTGAGTGCGTCGTCCACCGAATGGTCACGCGCGTAATGGATCGCCTGCTTGGTGCCCCAGATCGCGACCGGTGGTTTGGCGGCGATTTCCCGCGCGCATGCCCTCGCTGCGGCCAGCATCGCCGGCTGTGACTCGAACACTTCGTTCACCAGCCCGAGCGCCAGCGCGCGCGCGGCCGGCAGCCGGCGGCCGGTGTACGCCAGCTCCTTGACGATGGCTTGCGGAATCAGCTTGGGCAGGCGTTGCAGCGTTCCCACGTCGGCCACCATGCCGATATTGATTTCCTGGATGCAGAAAAAGGCGTCGGTGGTCGCGTAACGCAGGCAGCAGGCGGTCACCATATCGACCGCGCCACCGATGCAGCCACCCTGGATGGCCGCGATGACCGGGATGCGCAGCGACTCGATCTTGCTAAATGTGGTCTGCATGTCGGTCAAGGTGTCGAAAATGGCGGCCCGGCCTTCGGGGCTTTGATCGTCCATCTGGATGTTGCCCGAGAAGGTTTCCAGCGCCATGCCGGCGCTGAAGTGTTTGCCGGTGCTGGAAATCACCAGCGCCCGTGCCTGGCCGTCCTGGTGGAGCTGCGTCAATATCGTGTCGAGTTCACGCCAGAAAGTGGCGTGCATGGTGTTCATGGCTTGCGGCCGGTTTAGCACCAGATGCGCAATCTGTTGATCGGTGGTGAGCGAAAAGCAGCTCGGGGCGGATGGTGGAATGTTCATGCCCGTACTGTAGTTCAGCCGGCGCGGCGTGATTGCGCGCTGTGTCGGCCGGAGCAGGCATTTTTGAATCCAGTTCCCGACCTGAAGCGTATAGCTTGGGCAGCGACCGCTGTACCTCAACCAGGAGATCCACCATGAAAATGAAACTCGGGCAAGTGTCCAGTGCCTGCCTGTTGCTCATTGCGGCTGGCAGCGCGATGGCTTCGAGCCACCGCGAAGCACCTTTTATCACCACCGCGCCCAAGGTGGACGGTGCCGACTTCTACATGTTCTCGAGTTATGAGGCCGGTCGCACCGGGTTCGTCACCTTGCTGGCCAACTACCAGCCGCTGCAGGCCCCGTATGGCGGCCCGAACTATTTCAAGATGGACCCCAACGGCTTGTACGAGATTCACATCGACAACGACGGCAACGCCAGGGAAGACATCACATTCCAGTTTCGCTTCAAGAACAAGCTAAACAGCATCCCGCTGCTTATCAATGGCGTCAGCGTGGCCATACCGCTGGTACAGGCCGGCGCGGTCACCGGCCCGAATTCAGCTAACCTGAACGTCAACGAGACCTTCACCGTGGACGTGATGCGTGGCGACCGGCGTACAGGCCAACGTGCCGCCATCACCAATGCCGCGGGTGGCTCGGCCACCTTCGACAAGCCGGTCGACAATATCGGCACCAAGACCATTCCCAACTACCTGGCCTACGCCGCGCAGCACATCTACAACGTGAATATTCCGGGTTGCGCGACGCCTGCCAAGCTGTTCGTCGGCCAGCGCCAGGACCCGTTTGCGATCGGCCTGGGGGTGGTGTTTGACCTGGTCAACGCGCCTTTGTCGGTGATCACCGACCCGGCGCTGATCAACGCCGGGGTAAATGTCATCGCCGACAGCAATGTCACCACGCTGGCGATGGAAGTGCACAAGAGTTGCCTGACGGCCGGCGCCGACCCGGTGATCGGCGCCTGGACCAGCGCCAGCCTGCGCCAGGGCACGTTGCTCGACCCAACGCCGGCGCCGGGCCATCAGACCAGTTCGTCGCGCAACGGCGGCGCCTGGACCCAGGTGTCGCGCCTGGGCATGCCGCTGGTTAATGAGGTGGTGATCGGCCTGCCGGTGAAAGACCGCTTCAACAGTTCCAAGCCCAAGGACGACGCGCAGTTTGGCGTCTACGTGACCAACCCGACCTTCCCGCGCTTGCTGGAGATCGCATTTGCCCAGACGGCGGGTGCCTTCGCGCCGTCGAACTTTCCGCGTACCGATCTGGTGGCCGCTTTCCTGACCGGCATCAAGGGCGTGAACCAGCCATTGACGGTCACCCCGTCCGAGATGCTCAGACTCAACACCAACATAGCGGCAACCCCGGAAGCGCAGCAAAACCGCCTGGGAATCGTTGGCAACATCCTGGCTGGCGGTACCGATAACGCTGGTTACCCGAATGGCCGCCGGCCCAAGGACGACATTGTCGACATCACCCTGGTGGCGGCAATGGGCGGCCTGTGCGTGGCCAACGGCAACACCGATACCTACGGGTTCGGCGCCGCCTGCAAACCGTCGGTCGTGCCGCTGGCTGCCGGTAATACCGTGTTCAAGCTGCACGATGGTGTCGACCAGGCGGTGATTCCGCTGCTGCCCGGCTTCCCCTACCTGAATACGCCGATCCCCGGCGCACCGTAAATAAGGAGCAATCATGGACAAACTCAATTCGAAACTGATGCTGACGGCTGTGCTGTCGGCCGCACTCGTCGCCGGTTGCGGAGGTGGCGGTGGCGGTGGGTCCGCAGCGGCGCCGGACGTCAGCCAAAGCGTTTCGGCGGTGCTGGATTTCATCAACAAGGTGATTACGGACACCAGCGAAACCAGCGAACCGATGGACATCAGCGCCATCACGCTGGCGGTTGATGACGCCCTGGAACCGGTCGCCTTATAGTTGCCCAGCAGGTACGGCCCGGCGGCCCGCATGGTTCGGCTGCCGGGCTGGTTTTTTTTTGGCCTGGGCGGAAAACATTGAAAGTCGCAGCGATGGCAAACCGCACAAGATGGATCGTGCTGGCGCTGGCCGCGGTGCAGCTCAGCGCCCTGGCAGTAACGCCGCTACAGCCGTCGCGTGATGACGAGGTGCTGGAAGTGTTGCCGGCCGTCACGCGCAGCCGTCCGGCGCGCGCCGCAGCCGCACCCAGAGCCGTGGATCCGGCGGCGGCCGCGTTGCAGGCGCGCCAGGATATTGCGGTTGCCAGGCAGACCGGAGACACCCGTTACTGGGGGCGCGCGCAGGCGCTGCTCGCGCCCTGGTGGGACCGCCCCGATGCACCGGTCGATCTGGCGGTGCTGCAGGCTACCGTGCAGCAGGGCCGGCATGAATTTGACGCGTCGCGCAAAGTGCTTGTCGCGGCGCTGGCGCGTACGCCCGGGCATGCCCAGGGCTGGCTCAACCTGGCCGCGCTCGAGCGGCTGTCGGCCCGCTACAGTGAAGCGCTTGGCGCCTGCGAAGCGGTGGCCCGCGCCGGGCAGCAGTTGTACGCCGACGCGTGCCGCCTGGAAACCCTGTCGCTGCAAGGGCAACAGGCCAGCGCGGCACAGGGCTTGCGCTCGCTGATCGACCGCGCCGCCGACAACTCCCAGCGCAGCTGGTTGTTGTCATTGCTGGCTGAAAGTCACGAGCGCGCCGGGCGCGACGTCGAGGCCGCCGACGCGTACCGGCGCAGTCTGGAGCAGGAGAGCGACCTGTATACGTCGATTGCCTATAGCGACCTGTTGCTGCGCACCGGCAAGACTTCGCAGGCGCTGCAGCTGCTGGCGCCACTGCCCGAGACTGATGCGGTGTTGCTGCGCCGCGCCACCGCCTGGCGGGCTTTAAGCGACACACGCTGGATTGCCACGCGTGGGTTGCTGCGCGAGCGCGCCGAGGAACTCCAGCGCCGAGGTGACGACCCGGCGCTGCACGGGCGTGAATTGGCCCTGGCGGCGCTGTGGCTGGACGATGACGCAGCGCGTGCGCTGGTGTTGGCGCGTCGCAACCTGTTGCTGCAGCGCGAGCCGGTGGACTGGTGGGTCGCGCTGCAAAGCGCGCGCCAGGCCAGGGACGCGGCGGCGTTGGCCGAAATCGAAAGCGCCATCCGCGCCGCCGGATTGCACGATGTGCGGCTGGCGGCGGCGCGGCCAGCGATCGTGCCCAAAGCGACGCAATGATCCTAGAAACCGCGGTTGACCGCTCATTTCAGCAAGAAACGCCGTATGGACTCTAACTTCTCCGCCTTTGACGCACCGCACCAACTGGGTGACAACGCTACGCACCCGATTGCGCCGCCCTGGCGCACGCTGGCGGCGTTGCTTCTCCTTGCAGGCACGAGCCTGCTGCGTCGTCGCGCCTTGCCAGCGCACGCCATGACGGCCCACTCGGGCGCGTTCAACCGCGGTTTCTAGGATGATGCGCGCGTTGCGGGCCTGGTTGTGGCTTGGCTGCATGGCGCTGTTTGGCGCCGCTCCGGCGCTGGCGCACAAGGGCAGTGATGCGTATCTGGATGTGCAACAGCTAGGCGAAGTTGCGCTTGCCGACGCAGCTGCCACATCCGCGCAACGCGAGTTGCGGTTTGTGCTGGCGGTGGCCATCAAGGACCTCGACCTGTTGCTGCCGATGGATGCCAACGCCGACGGCAAGGTGACCTGGGGCGAGGCAAAGGCGGCGCTGCCGTTGGTGCTGGCGCTGGCCAACGAGACGGCCAATACCGGGCCCGGGCCAGCGTGCCGGCTGGACTGGCAATTGGACGGTTTCGACCGCCGCAGTGACGGCGCCTTTGTTCGGCTGGCCGCCCAGACCCGTTGCCCGGCGGCACAGGCGCTGGCTTTCAGATACACCTTGTTGCGCGACCAGGACGCCAACCACCGCCTGTTGGTGGCGGGCCGAATCGACGGCAAAGACCTGTTGACAACCACCTCGCCGCTGCTGCCAACCAGCCTGGTGCTGCGCGCTGGCGACGCTACCGCAACCGGCGGCGCGGCGGCCGCGCCAGGCACAGCGCCGTCGAGCCGATGGTCGGCGCTGCGCGACTACTTCCTGCTGGGTGTGCAGCATTTGCTGGAAGGGTACGACCACCTGGCCTTTTTGCTGGCGCTGGTGTTGCCGTTGCGGTTGGCGCTGTTCGGCGCCGTGCCGGCTGTGCTGGCCAGGGGTGAGGCATCCGGGTCTGGCGCCTGGTGGGCATTGGTGCGCACGGTGACGGCATTCACGATCGGGCACTCGATCACGTTGATGTTGGCCACCTTTGGCTGGACGCAAGCCTCGCCGCGATGGGTCGAGCCGGTGATTGCGTTGTCGATTGGCGTGACGGCGCTGCTCAATCTGCGCCCCGTCGCATGGATACGCACCGACGTGCTGGCCCTGTTGTTCGGCCTGGTGCATGGCTTCGGCTTTGCCGGCCTGCTGCAGGAGGCCGCCGCGCCAAGCGGCCTGCTGCCGTGGGCGCTGGCCGGGTTCAACCTGGGTGTTGAAGCCGGCCAACTGATTGCCGTCAGCGGCTGGGTGCTGCTGTCGCAACCGTTGGTGGGCAGAACCTGGTACACCAGCCTGGTGGTGCGTGGTGGCTCGGCTGTGCTGGTGGTGTTGGCCGCCTGGTGGTTCTGGCAACGCGTGAACTGAGCCGCGGCGCATAGGTTCTTAGAACAACTGCCCGGTTTGCGGTTGCGCATCAGCCGCGGCCTCGTTTGCCTGTGGTGGTGCGCCGGAATTTGCTTGCGCATACAACTGCGTCTGTTTGACCAGTGAACCCACGCGAACGCCCAGCAGGCGCAGACGCTGCTGCAGCGGCACGCGTTTCAGGCATTGGCCTGCTATGTCGCGAATGGTTTTGGCGTCGGCGGTGTAGTGGTCCAGCGTGTGGTCGCGCGTGACGCTCTTGAAGTCGTCGTAACGCAGCTTGATGCCGATGGTTTTACCGGCGTAGCCCTTGCGCTGCAAGTCGCCGGCCACTTGTTCACACAGCCGCGTAAAAGTCGCGCCGAGTTCGGCGCGGTCGCGCACCGCGTGCAGGTCACTCTCAAACGTGGTTTCGCGGCTGATCGACACCGGCTCGCTTTCGGTCACCACCGGCCGCTCGTCCCGGCCCCAGGCAGCGGCAAACATCCAGGCGCCGGTGCTCTGGCCAAAGGTGTCGATCAGCCACTGCAGCTCTTTGGCGGCCAGTTCACCAATTGTCTGAATGCCATGCGCGCGCAGCTTTTCGTCGGCCTTGGGGCCGATGCCGTTTATCTTGCGGCACGCCAGCGGCCAGACCATGGTCCGCAGATCGTGCTCGAACACGATCGAGATGCCATTCGGTTTGTTGA
>JANNGR010000055.1:0-2690 GCA_031403955.1 Betaproteobacteria bacterium | reverse complement strand
GGCGCGATCGTTAGCCTGGCAAGCGTGGCGCATTGCCGACGGACGATTCGACCCGTTCAGCGCAGTCGGAGCCTCGCTGGTGGGCGGACGGTGGAATTCGCCGGGGCTCGGCGTCATCTATGCCAGTCGTTCTTATGCGGGAGCCATGCTGGAGTGCCTGGCACATGCAGGCATCGGGCGGGTGCCGAAAACTCAGGTTGCAATGGAGATCAACATCGCGGGTGACGTGTCCGTAGAGCGGCACGACGAGCACAGCCTGCCGGTCGGCTGGGACCATTCCGATCTGCGCGTGGCCAGGGACTTCGGTGACGCATGGATTCGCGGGCGAAGAACGGCCGTGCTGGTGGTTCCTTCGGTCGTTGCACGAAGGGAAGGAAACGTCTTGTTGAATCCACAACATCCCGACTTCAAAAAGATCATCGCAGGGAGTCCTGATCCGGTGATCTGGGATGCCCGCCTGTTTCGCCAGCACTGAACCCGGTCCGAGAAGGCGGATCGGGTGTCGAAACTGGCACCAGCGTCAGACATGGAACACGCGCCTCCAGGATAGTTGACGCCTCCCACACGCCTCATATGCTCAAGGCCGTGGCCGCAGGCCTGAACAGGAACTGGGGCGTATCCGTGGCGCGCGCGCATTTTGTCGGTGACTACTACCGCGCGACCCGGACCACCTATATCGATGCGCTCAAGGCCAGAGGCCTGAACGCATCCCAGATCGGCACCCATGCCGGAAGCGCCGACACGTCCTTGTCGATGGCCATAGTCCCGTCGCTGGTCAAGCCGGAATGGTTTGCGCAAGCCGCCCTGGCCGGATCCGCCGGCCGATCCGGTGGCCACCCGCGCCCGTCCAGCCCAGCACTCGGGCAGATCGGTGTAGAGATGGTGGTTGAGCAGACCGTGGCCGCGATACGACGGGGTGTGGCTGCGGCGCGTTGATACAGCGGGCGGCTTCGTGCTTCATCGAAACGGTGGATAAAGCAATGGTGAAGGATGTGGCGTTGCTTGACAGGCGGCCAGGCTTCAGCGATTCTGGCAAAAACCGGAAACAGGAGAACGCTTGTGAGAAAAATCCATTTATCCTTCTTTCGCCTGCTGCTTCTCGCGTTTTGCGCCTTTGCGGTGGCGGGTTGCGCCATTCCGACCAAATCCACATCGCTGATTGTTGGCGATGGTTTTGCGTGCCGCCTGCGTGGTGGAGTCACCTACTGCTGGGGAGACGGATCGGCCGGGCTGACTGGCGACGGTGTTGCGCCCAGGGGCGGATTCAACGCGCCGGTTCCGGTGAATACACAGGTGAAGTTCGCCTCCATCACCGCTGGTGGTTTGCACCATTCCCCCAGCCCGCAACAGCACAGCTGTGGCCTGACGGCCAGCGGCATAGCCTATTGCTGGGGTGACAACAGCGTGGGGCAACTTGGCACTCCAAGCTCCACTACGACCTCGCCCCTGCCGCTAGCAGTGGCCGGCATCACGTTCACGTCGATCAGCGCCGGTGGCGGCCATACCTGTGGTGTCTCGGTGGATGGCGATATCTATTGCTGGGGGCAAGACGACTACTGGCAAACCGGCAAGGGAGGCAATGTATATGGCAGCCCGGCCAAAGTGGAGACGCCGTGGAAACTGGCCTTCCCCCGCACCAACCCGAACTTCCCCGCCAGCACGCCCAAATTCTCCAGTGTCAGCGCGGGTGGCTCCCATACCTGCGCCATCGATACGAGCAGCTTTCTCTGGTGCTGGGGAAGCAATGGAAACAACAAACTGGGCGTTTCAGGTGCGAACGGAATGAGTCCGGTCAGGGTGGGGGCCGGCGCTGGACCAATAGCTGCGCAGGAGTTCAAGAAAGTGTTTGCGGGCACCGAAAGCACCTGCGCCATCGACAGGTACGGGGACACCTATTGTTGGGGTGGAGGAAAGCTGGGAGGCACCGCCATAAATGTCGGTATTCCCACAGGCGTCAAGGTGGCCCTGCCCGCCGCAACCAATCTTCAGTCGGTGGCGTTCGGATGGGACCATACCTGTGGTATTGCCACTGGAAATGGCACGGCATTTTGTTGGGGCACGAACCTCGGCGGCCAGATTGGATCAGGCAGTACAACGGTGCCTGTAATTTACAGTCCGACGCCTGTCGTGCGCCTTTCAGGCGCAAAAGCCGTCGGCTTGGGTTCGGTGCATAGCTGCGCCCTCGACACAGCCGGGCTGGCCTGGTGCTGGGGTGAGGACGCGGCGGACCAGCTCGGCGCGAATACCCACGGGCCGGCCAATTCGTCCGCGCCGCTCGCCGTCGCGGGGGGACTGGTATTCAAGGAGCTCAGCAGCGGCCCCAACCATACCTGCGCAATTACGGCCAACGGTTCCGCCTATTGTTGGGGAGCCCTAAAAAGCGGCGCGCTGGGGGTTGCCAATCGGGAAACCTGCAACCCGACCGCAAGCTCTCTGTGCAGAACGGCGCCGGTACCGGCAGTGCGCGGTTTCCCGTTCCTTACACTTGCTGGCACCAGCTACCACGCCTGCGGCCTCGACGGCGCTGGATTTGTGTCGTGCTGGGGAATGAACGAAAGCGGACAGCTGGGTACAAAGGCGGCAGCCAGTTCCAATTGCGCGTTTCCGTCGGCCTGTTCGGAAGTGCCCATCGTACCTGCGCCGCCGGCGATTTTCACTTCCCTTGCACTTGGCTACAACCATTCATGCGG
>JANNGR010000054.1:0-37297 GCA_031403955.1 Betaproteobacteria bacterium | reverse complement strand
GATCGTCGGAATGGGCATGACCACCCCGCTGATCGTGCACGTTGCCCGACGGCAACTTGAAAACCTTGGCCGCACTGTCGGCATTCTGTACGGACTGAATATTTTTGGCGCGGCCACCGGTGCCATTGTTTGTGGTCTTGTGCTGATCGAGGCATGGGGGCTGGATGGCACTACGGTCTTTGCCGGGATGCTAAACGGCATCGCAGCGGGTCTGGCGCTGCTGGCAACGCGGAACATTCAGACCCAGGATACGGCCGAGAAGGAACTCCGCCACTTGTCGCGACTCAGCAGGATTGACGTCGCGGCCGTGTTCTTTGGTTTCGGTACTCTTGCGCTCCAGGTCGTGTTCTTTCGTGTCCTGCATGTGTACTTGACTCTGTCCACCATTGTCTTTCCGATAGTTCTGTGCGCGTACCTGCTACTCATGGCGATCGGGCAGGCTGTCGGAGGCTATCTCGCTGACCGTTACGCCAGCCATCTGCTGCCCAAGGTTGTGTCCATCCTGTTCACAGCCGGGGCAATCCTGACCCTGTTCGCTCTGCGGATGCCCCCCGGGTGGGCGGCGTCATTCGGCGCGTTAAGGTTTACCGATTTCAACGGTCAGTTGGTGTGGGACTATCCGAATCTAATCGGCGATCCGCCTTTGGTCGCAGCCCTCTTGTTTTCGCTGCTGTTCATGCTTGCAGTGGTCGCATGGTCGGCCATCTTTCCGGTACTTCTTCGAATTGCCACGGCAAACATCAGTGAAGCCGGTGCGAGCTTCGGCCGGTTGTATGCAATGTATACGGTCGGCAACGTGGCGGGTACGATCCTCACCGGGGTGGTGATTCTGTCGGCGCTCGGAACCGGCGGTGCCGCGGTATTTACCGTAGCCGTCGTTGGATTTGGTTGCGCCGTATTGGCAATGGGATCGTCGCGCACCGAGAAAATGAAGGTGTGGGGTTATGCCGTTCTCGGACTTGCCGTATCCGCACTCATACCCTTGGACTACTACCAGCGTTTCCAACTGAGTCAGTACAAAGTTACCGACGTCATTGAAGGACGCGTTGGGGTGGTAACTGTCTCGCCGACCAATAGGTTCTATTCCATTGTCGATATCAGCCGTACGGCGTCAGCGTCGGCGTTGGTACGCCCCGCCGGACCCGCAGATCAGTATGAAGCGTGGCGTTGGAATCATACCGAACTCATGGCGTTGGATCCGGACTTTCGTCCGAAGCGCGTACTCGTGATTGGTCTTGGACACGGCTACCTGCCAGACGCCTTGCTGGACCATCCTTTCATTCAGGAAATCGTGATCGTCGACCTTTCTCCAGAGATTGTCTCAGCGGTCAAAAAACATACGGCGACTTCGACGCGCCGGATATTTCATGACCCCCGTGTCCGAATCGTGGTTGCGGATGGCCGTAGATTTGTGCAGTCGGCGCTCAAGCGAGGTGAGACCTTCGATTTGATCCAGATCAAGATCAACGAGCCGTGGCACGCCGGTTCCGGGAATCTGTTTACGGTCGAGTTTTTCGAGTTGACAAAACGTCTGTTGTCGCCGAACGGATATTTGGGCGTTCGCCCTTTGGTGGGACATCTGTCAGACGGAATGCAGGTTTTTGGTTCCGCGGTCTACCCTGGCTATTACCATCTGTTCTTTAAGAAGAAGGGACCGATAGTGCCGGTGGAACGGCTTACCGTAAGTGATGACATTGAGGAAAACTGGACCAGACTCAAGCCAGGAGCGCCTGGTGTTGACCTGAGCAGGTCGGGCAAGCTGGATGTGATCTATTTCGACCACTTGGATCGGGACCTCGTTAGAGACCGCAATTCCGACAATTGGCCAACCTTCGAGTACTACTGGCTGCGGCAGAGGCTCGGCGAATGGAAGTCCCCGCGTACGAGTCTCGCCGGTGTTGAATTCGATAAATACCGAAAAGCCGTGCCGATTCGATGACCGCGGAAGCTTGCGCCCTGACTGCCTCACACCGGCATCAGCGCCTGGCAATTCCAGCATTGCTCGAATCCACCTTCCACCAGCTCACCGCAGACACATAACCAGCGCCGTTGCGGTACATGCTGCAAGTGGTGCAACATTTCGCGCGCCTGTGTTTCCTGCTCCGGGTAGGTGACCCAGACCTCGGGCAAACACTGGTCGGGCGGTAACTCTCCGGCTACACCGGCCAGATACTGCCGCTGCACGCTGGTTGCGATGCCGGCGCTGCCGAGCGCGTCGGCCCACAACGTGGCGATGGCCAGATTCGGGGCTTGGGTCAAGCGCGGCATGTTGATGCAGCATACGGCAGTTTGAATTCGGGAGTGGTGCGCCCGTCCGCGGTGGCGGCGCCGTTTCCCGCACAATGACACCATGCCTCGGGTTTGCCTGCCAGCCTCAATTACGCCGTGGTCCGGCGTGCGCTGCTGCCGCGTTGTGTTGCGCTCCAGTGCCAGCGCTCTGGTGGTACTGGCCCTCGGCGCTTGTGCCGACACGCGTTATTACTGGCAGTCCGTCTCGGGACATCTGGAACTGATGCATTCCGCCAAACCGGTTGAACAATGGCTGGCAGATGCGCAGACCCCGGAGCTACTCAAGGCGCGACTGGTCTTGTCGCAACGCATCCGGAGTTTTGCGGCCACCGAACTGGCCCTGCCCGACAACCCGAGTTACCGCAGTTATGCGGATTTGCGGCGTCGCGCGGTGGTGTGGAATGTGGTGGCCGCGCCCGAGTTTTCGCTCACTCTGAAGACCTGGTGTTTTCCGGTGCTGGGCTGCGTCGGTTACCGGGGTTATTTCAGCGAGGACGCCGCACGGCAGGAGGCCGGGCAGCTCAAGGCCCAGGGGCTGGAGGTGGGCGTCTACCCGGTGCCGGCTTATTCCACGCTGGGCTGGATGAATTGGGCCGGTGGCGACCCTTTGCTGAGTACCTTCATTCATTACCCCGAGGGCGAACTGGCGCGCATCATATTTCACGAACTGGCGCATCAGGTGTTGTACGTGCAGGACGACACGATGTTCAACGAGTCGTTTGCGACCGCCGTCGAGCAACTCGGCGGTGCGCGCTGGCTGGCGACTTTCGGTTCGGAGCAGGCGCGCAACGACTATGCGGTGTTTGACACGCGCCGAAAACAATTTCGCGCGCTGGCCCTGGCCACGCGCGCGCGTTTGCGTCAGTCTTACGCGCTGCCGGCGGCTACGGCCAGCGAGCGTGCGCTACGGGCGACGCAAAAGCAGGCGGCGATGCAGGAATTCCGGGACCAGTACACACAGCTGCGCGCCAGTTGGGGCGCTTACTCCGGCTACGACCAGTGGGTAGCCAATGCCAGCAATGCCAGCTTCGGCGCGCAGGCGGCCTATGACGAACTGGTGCCGGGGTTTGAAGCCTTGTTTGAACGCGAGGGCCGGGACTGGCGCGCGTTTTATGCTGCGGTCAGGCGCCTGGCAGAGCTGCCAGCTTCTGCGCGCACACGCGTTTTGAAACCGGCGGCAGGCCAGCAACAATTGGAGACACACGGTGGCTGATCTACATATTGTGCGCAAGCACACGCTTGGTTTTGCCAAGGCGCGCAAGATCGCGTTCAATTGGGCCGAGCAGGTCGAAAAGGACTTTGGCATGCAATGCACTTATGAAGAAGGCAAGAGCGCGGACCTGGTCCGGTTCACGCGCTCGGGCGTGAATGGCGAATTGCAGGTCAGCAAAGACGCGTTCGAACTCGACGCCAAACTCGGTTTCCTGCTGGGCGCGTTCAAGCACCGCATCGAGGCCGAAATCGTCAAGCTGCTGGATGCCATGTTGCCGTCCGAAGCAGCCCAAACGGTGCGCGCGGCCAGGAAGCCGGCGGGCCGGAAAAAATGACAAACAGCACCGGGCCGCTCGACGGGCTCAAGGTCGTCGAGTTGGGCCAACTGATCGCCGGGCCGTTTGCAGCCAAGACGCTGGCTGACTTTGGCGCCGACGTGATCAAGATCGAAGCGCCGGCCGACGCCCGGGACCCGCTGCGCAGCGGTGGTGACCCGCTGCGCAAGTGGCGTTTGCTGAAGGACGGCACATCGGTCTGGTGGCAGGTGCAGTCGCGCAACAAGCGTTCGGTGGCGCTGGACCTGAAGCAGCCCGAGGCACAAGAGATCGTACGCACGCTGGCAGCGCAGGCCGATGTGTTGATCGAGAATTTTCGTCCTGGCGCGATGGAGGGCTGGGGCCTGGGGCCGGATGTGTTGCAGGCAGCCAACCCGGGTCTGATCATGCTGCGCATCAGCGGTTACGGACAGACCGGGCCGTACCGCGACCGGCCCGGTTTCGGGGTGGTTGCGGAGGCTATGGGGGGCTTGCGCCATCTGACCGGTGAGCCGGGCCGAGTGCCGGTGCGTGTAGGGGTGAGCATTGGCGACACGATTGCGTCACTGCATGGCGTGATTGGCATCCTGATGGCGCTGCAGCATCGCCACAAGACCATCGGCGTGGGGGCGCCAAAAGGCCAGGGCCAGGTAGTGGATGTGGCCTTGTACGAGGCGGTGTTTAACTGCATGGAAAGCCTGTTGCCTGAATACAGCGTGTTTGGCGCCGTACGCGGCCCTTCCGGAAGCGCCATGCCGGGTATTGCGCCGACCAACGCGTACCGCTGCGCCGACGGCGCGTACGCCATCATCGCCGGCAATGGCGACAGCATTTTCAAACGCCTGATGCGGGCCATCGGTCGCGACGAACTGGGGCAGGACCCTGCGTTGGCCGACAACGCCGGTCGCGTGGCGGGGGTGCAGGAAATCGACCAGGCGATTGGTGCTTGGGCGCGGCAGTTAACCGTCGACGACGTGCTTACAGCGCTGGAGCGCGCCGGTGTACCGGCCGGCAAAATCTACACCGTGGCCGATATTGCGGCCGACCCGCATTACGCCGCGCGCGCCATGTTGACCCAGGTGGCGTTGGCGGACGGCACCCAGGTTTGCGTGCCGGGCTTTGTGCCCAAGCTGTCGCTCACCCCTGGAAGCCACCGCCGCAACGCGCCCGCATTGGGGCAGGACACCGAAGCCGTGTTGCGCGAAGTGGGCGTTTCGCCCGAGCAGATCGAAGCGCTGCGCCGGCGCGGCGTCGTGAGTTGACCGGGGCAGGGAATCAGCCGAGCGAGGCGATCAGGTCGATGTATTGCTGCATGGCAGCGTCTTTGGACGTGCCCTTGCAACTATTCCATGCATCCCACTTCGCACGCCCCACCATGTCGCCAAAGCCGGGCTTTTTTTCGGTGTTGTCGCCGACGCTGCCCTGTTTGTACAACGCGTAAATCTTGAGCATGGTGGTGTTGTCGGGTCGCTCGCTGAGATTCTTCGAATTTGCCGCGGCGGCTTCAAAACGCTTTTTCAGATCGGCCATTTGGTTCTCCGTGAAGGGATTTGCTGAGGTTGGATCGGGCCAGTCCCGGTTCGGGTATCCGCGCAGTATCTTAAGGCTGCGTTTGACGACACAATAACAGGCACCGTCAAGTGGACGTGTGGTCAGCATCAATCAGGCAGGAGCTTTTATGGTTACCCGAATCATTGCCCAACAAGTCGTCCGCCAGGCCCGCAAATCGGCGCGCAAGGCGGTCAACGCGGTGCGCGACAACGTGAGGGACGCAGTCGGCGGCACCATGGGCCTGAGTGGCGAGCGCATGAGCAAGGTCGATACCGCATGGCTGCGCATGGACTCCGCGTCCAACCTGATGATGATTGTCGGTGTCTGGGTACTTCACCCGGGCATCCGGTACGTGGACCTGTGCCAGCGCATTGAAGAGCGTTTGCTGCAATATCCCCGTTTCACCCAGCGCGTGGTTCAAGACGCGGGCGGAGCAACCTGGGTGCGCGATCGGAATTTCGACATCGGCAATCACGTGGTGATTGAAACGCTGGCCAAAAAACCCAGGGGCCACGAACAGGAGGCGTTGCAGGACCGGCTGGCCGAGCTGGCGGTGACTGCGCTGGACCGGAGCCGGCCGTTGTGGCAATTCCATCTGGTTGAACACTACCAGGGTGGCTCGGCAATGATGGTACGCATCCACCATTGCATCGCGGACGGTATTGCGCTGATATCGGTGACACAGTCCCTGGTCGACAGCGGAACCGCGCCGCCTCAGCGCAAGCGCGACGCCGGGCACCGTGACGGCCTGGAAGGCGTGCAGGACTGGATTGCCGACAGCTTGATCAAGCCTCTTGCCGGCGCGGCAGTGAAGGCGCTGGACAACCTTGGCAGCGGTGCGGCGAATGCTCTGGGCATGCTGATGGAGCCGCAAAAAGGCATGGAAAAGGGTCTGTCCGGCTCGGTCGACATGGCCAGAATGGCCTACCAGGTGATGCGTGATGCAGCGGCGCTGGCGCTGATGCCCGACGACTCGCCGACGCGGCTCAAGGGCACGCCGGGCAACACCAAACGGGTCGCATGGTGCGCCCCGATTCCGCTGGAAGAAGTCAAGGCGGTTGGCAAGGCCCTGAACTGCTCGATCAACGACGTATTACTGAGTTGCGTGGCCGGTGCCATTGGCGCGTACCTGCGCTCGCACGGGGATGAAGTCAAGGGCAAGGAGATCCGCGCTATGGTGCCGGTCAACCTGCGACCGATCGAACAGGCCTACAAACTCGGCAACCGTTTTGGCCTGGCGCCAGTGGTGTTGCCGATTGGCCTGGACAACCCGGTGGAACGGGTTTACGAAATACGTCGGCGCATGGGCCAACTCAAGGGCAGCATGCAGCCCTTGCTGGCATTCGGGTTGCTGGCGGTTGCCGGTTTGCTGATAAAGCCGGCGCAAGACGCGATGCTCAATCTGTTCTCGAAAAAAACGACTGCCGTGATGACCAACGTGCCCGGTCCGCGGGAGAAACTCAAGTTCCTGGGTTCGACGCTAGAACAAAGCCTGTTCTGGGTGCCCCAGAGCGGCACTGTCGGCCTGGGCGTCTCGATTTTGAGTTACGGCGGAGGAGTGCAGTTTGGCGTGATAACCGACGCCAAACTGTGCCCGGATCCGCAGAAAATCATTGATGGCTTCGAGCCGGAATTTGCCAAGTTATCACTGGTGACGCTGATGTTGCCGTGGGGGGAGTGAAGGGGAGTCACTCAATCCTCCAGCTCTGCCTTCGCCATCTCCACATCCAGCCGCTCCGCCGCGTCGATGGGTTTGAATGCCGCGGCTTGTTGGTACAGCTTGGTGGCTTCCTTCATCTTCTTGTCGCCTTCGAGCATAACCATCGCGTTGGCGTATTCGATCATTGCAATCGCCGATTCGAAGTTGATCCTGAGCGCTTCCTGAAAAAGCTTCAGGCCGGTGTCCTTCTTGGCGCCGTAGGTCATGCCGCCAATCAACGTGCCGACCTTGTCGATCACTTCGGCGTGGAAAGAACCCAAAGCGATATGCGCGTCGGCGTGTCTGGGCTGCAGTTTGATGGTGTTCTCCAACGCCACTTTCACCTTGCCCCCTAGCCCCTGGGCAAGTGCTTTTGCGACACTGATGCCCTGGCTGTAGCGGCCAAGCGCGTAGGCCTGCCAGTAATAGGCGTTGGGGTTTTCGGGGTCAAGCGCTGCCTGGGCTTCGGCGCGCCGGGCCACTTGCAGGTACATGTCCAGCCTGGCTTTCTCTTTTTTTTCCAGGTAGGTGGCGTAGATGCTGGTGGCCTTGTTCGCCAGGGTTACGCCGGCAGAACCACATTTCATCCCGGCCTCGGCCGCTTTCTGGAACTCGCCGTTGTGAAACAGGGCCCACGCCTCGAGCAGGTGGCCATCGTCTGGCAATGGCTCTGCGTCGCCAACGTGCAGCCGCGCCCAATGCTTCTTGACACTGGCGGCATCGAAGCTGTAGTCGCCGGCATACGGAAAGGTGGTCCATTTGGCCATTGCTGTCTCCGGAGATCGATTTTTCGGAGCAGTCACGTCATTTTGGCCGGGTTGTCATAGGCGCCCACCAGCGTTAACAGGTGCATACGTTGCCCCTGTTCGAGGTACGGCACGAGCAGGTTGAGGACGTGGTGCGCGCCGCGCAGCAGGGCCGCCTGGGCGCTTTCCGGCTCAAGTGCCTTGCGCGGGTCGCGCACGTATTCGAAACTCAGCCAATACGTCAACACAACAACCATGCTGGTGGCGGTGGGCTCGGCTTCACGCGAGTCTATGTTGACCGCGCCGCTACGGCTCATGCTGTCGAGCATGGTACGGATAGACCGCGTCTTGTTCTTCAGCACGGATTGCACGTGGGTCTCAAGCCGCCGGTTCTTGGACAGCAGGTCGTTCAGGTCGCGGTACAGGAAGCGGTATTGCCAGATCAGCTCAAACAAGGAATGCATGTAGAACCAGGCGTCTTCCACATCACGCACGCCGTCACTGGCGTTCAGCAATTCGGTCAGCGAGCGCTCGAAGCGGTCGAACAGCGAGTTGATCAGTTCATCCTTGGCCGGGTAGTGGTAATAGAGGTTGCCGGGGCTGATGTTGAGTTCGGCCGAGATCAGCGTCGTGGACACATTCGGCTCGCCGAAACGGTTAAACAGCTCCAGTGTCACCTCGAGAATGCGTTCGGCAGTGCGACGTGGTGCCTTTTTTACCATACAAGTCAGCCTGCGGTCGCGCGTTGGCGCGCCAGGTGGCCCAGATCGTCCATAACTTCCTGCAGGCTGGCGATGGCACGACCCAAGCGGGTTGGCAACCTGGCCGCGGCGCAAAGGTGTGCGCTCGGGTTGTCCAGTGCCTCGTGGTTCAGGCGCACGCCATGGCGCGCCAGTTTCGACGCCAGATGGGTCTTGCGCGAACGCAGCATCTGGCGGGTTTGCTGATAAGCGTGTTCGGCCAGGTGGCGCCGTTGCGCGTAGCCAAATGTGTTGGCCAGATAGAGCTCGGGGTCGTGGCGATCGGGCTCAATCAGAATAATGTCGGTGTCGGGGTAGGTGCGTTGGTAATGCTTCATTCCCAGCTCCATGCGCGAGTGGATCATGCAGCGAAAGGTTTGGCTCAGGACTGCTGGCAAACCGCCATCGACGATTTTCGGGATTTTGCGTTTCTCCCTGGACAAGCCGCGTTGCATGACCTTCGGCAGCAAAGGCGCGGTTGCGTCAAAGGGAACCAGCGGGTTCAGGCAAAACATCAGATCCACACCCTGGTCCAGGGCGACCGAGGCGTGCATGGTTTTCTTGAGCGCACCGTCCACATAGTGCTGGTCGTCAATTTCGACCGGAGGAAACAGACCGGGCAAGGCTGAGCTGGCCTGCACCGCCTGCGAGATCGGGATATGGTCCCATCCCGGGCGCCCAAAAGGCGCCGCTTCACCAGTATCGAGATTCGTGGCGACCAGCGTAAGCCGGGTCTTCAACTGGCGAAAGTCGTTGGTGAAGCCGTTCTGCCCGAATAATCTGGATAACTCCAGGTGGATTTTCTGGTTCGAAAACAAGCCCGTTGGCAGGCCCGAGCCGAGCCGTTCAAGCGCCTGTGTCAACGATTTGCGCCCCAGGCAAATACTCCACAAGGCACTCGCCAGGAGGCCCGGCAGCATGATGCAGCGGCGGGCATATTCATCGTAGGCCGGCACCATTAGCCAGGACGGATCAAAGATACCGGAAGTGGAGTCGTCGTTTTCAATAAACGCGGCGCACAAGGAGCGCGGCGTCATGCCGTTGGCGAGACCGGCAGCAATGAATCCGCCGGCTGAAACACCCACATAGTGGTCCAGCTTGTTGAAGTTCAGCCCAATCAAGGACTGATCGAGCGCACACAGGGCGCCGATTTCGTAGATTGCACCCAGCGGACCACCGCCAGACAGCGCCAACGCGATGCGCGGACGGTCAGCCTGCTGTGTGCCGGCAACCGGCAGCTTCAGCTGGACGGTGCTGCCTGTTGTGTGGTTCATGGGGTCAAAGTGTAGATGGGCATCGGTCAACAATATGTTGCGCTGCAACACCCGACTTGGGCGCTGGTTGGCGCGCCGAAACGGCGACAAAAAGGGCGCCGAAGCGCCCTTACATGTGTTGTTGATGGATTACAGCGCCTTGGTCGCAGCCTTGCGCTTTGCCGCCGGTTTTGTCGTGGTTTTCGACGCTGGTGCGGCGGCGGCCTTGTTCGAAGCTTTGGCCGCTGGCTTGCGCGGCGCGGGCTTGGAAGGCGCCGGGCTTGTGGCCGACAGCTTGTGCACGCTGCGGTTCAGTTCGTCGATGCGGGCGATCAAGACGCTAACGTCTTTGGCCGATGGCACACCAAGTTTGTTGAGCGCCTTGGCTACTCGCTCTTCGAAGATGTTTTCCAGCTTGTCCCAATGGCCGGAGGCCTTCGATGAGATGTCGGAGGCCATATTGGTCATCTTGCTGGTGGCTTCGGATATCTTTTCTTCGGCCGCCGCCTGGGTCTTACGCTGCAGGCTGGTGCCTTCCTTGACCAGCGCCTCAAACGCCCGGGTTCCTTCGGCTTGCGCCTTTGCGAACGCGCCGAGGCCGGCTTGCCAGATTTGTTGTGCCGAGTCTTTGACCGAACCCGTCAGATGCGCGGCGGGAGATTTTGGCGTGTTGAGTTTTTGCAGCTTCTTGACCATCGAATGCTCCTCGAATGTAAGTTGAATGGCCCACGGCAACGGAAATGCTGCCCAGTGCCTGGGCAGTACTCTACGTATCCGCGCACACGCCGTGTAGGCGCTTGCCACTAAAGCGGCGCACCAACAGATGCGGCGAGCGCGGGTTTTTGCTGAATCGCGCGGCCCGGTTTATCGGCAAGAATGGCTTGGGCCGAAAGAACCAACGCCCGCAACCGCACCAAAGGAGTTTCCCCATGCATTACTTCGTGACCGGCGCAACCGGATTTATTGGCAAACGCCTGGTCAAAAAACTGCTTGAACGCAAGGGCTCGGTGGTGCATTTCCTGATTCGCAAGGAGAGCGACAACAAGGTCGCCGGACTGCGTGAGTTTTGGGGTGTCAGCAATACGCGGGCGGTTCCCGTGCACGGAGACCTCACGAGCAAGAAGTTGGGTATTTCTTCGGAGGCACTCAAGGGCCTGAAGGGGCAGATTGACCATTTCTACCATCTTGCCGCGGTCTACGACTTGAGCGCGGACGAAGACAGCCAGATTGCGGTCAACATCGAAGGCACACGCAACACCGTAGAGATGGCCAAGGCGATTGATGCCAGCCACTTTCACCACGTCAGTTCCATCGCCGCGGCCGGACTCTACGAAGGCGTATTCCGGGAAGACATGTTCGAGGAAGCGGAAAATTACGAGCATCCGTACTTCATGACTAAACACGAGAGCGAAAAGATCGTGCGCCAGGAATGCAAAGTGCCGTGGTCGGTCTACCGGCCCGCCATGGTGGTGGGCGACAGCACGACCGGCGAAATGGACAAGATTGACGGGCCTTATTACTTTTTCAAGCTGATCCAGCGCATGCGCCAGTTGCTGCCGCCATGGATGCCGTCGGTTGGGCTGGAAGGCGGACGCATCAACATCGTGCCGGTGGATTTTGTGGTCAACGCGCTGGATACCATAAGCCACAAGCCGGGCATTGCCAAGAAGTGTTACCACCTGGTAGACCCGGTTGGTTACCGTGTGGGCGATGTGCTCGACATATTCAGCCGCGCCGCCCATGCGCCGAAGATGAACCTGTTCGTCAACGCGGCCTTGCTCGGGTTTATTCCGCGCAGCGTTACCAAAGGTCTGATGGCACTGGCACCAGTGCGCCGGGTGCGCAATGCGGTGATGAAGGACCTGGGCGTGCCGGCCGACATGCTGACGTTCGTCAACTATCCGACGCGGTTTGACTGCCGTGAAACCCTGGCCGTGCTCAAGGGCTCTGGCGTTGAGTGCCCGAATTTGAAAGATTACGCCTGGCGCCTGTGGGACTACTGGGAGCGCCACCTCGACCCGGATCTGCACATCGACCGTTCGTTGCGCGGCACGGTTGCGGGCAAGGTAGTGCTGGTGACCGGTGGCTCTTCGGGCATTGGCCTGGCGGCGGCGCACAAGTTTGCCGAGGCCGGAGCCACCACCATCATCTGCGGCCGCGATGCGGACAAGCTGGAGGAAGCCTGCAAGGAAGCCAAGGCCAAAGGTTATGACTTCGTGGCGTACCCGGCCGACATCGCGGATATGGCCGATTGCGACCGGTTCACCAGGCTGCTGAACGAGAACCACGGCGGCGTGGATTTCCTGATCAACAACGCCGGCCGTTCGATACGCCGGGCGATCGAGTCAAGCTACGACCGTTTTCATGACTACGAGCGCACCATGCAGCTCAACTACTTTGGTTGCCTGCGGGTGACCATGGGTGTGCTGCCGGGCATGGTCGCCAAGAAGAAGGGCCATGTGGTCAACATCAGCTCGATCGGGGTGCTGACCAATGCGCCGCGCTTTTCCGCCTATGTGGCATCCAAGGCCGCGCTGGACGCCTGGACGCGTTGCGCATCGAGCGAATTCGCCGATCAGGGAATCTCGTTTACCACCATCAACATGCCGCTCGTGCGCACTCCCATGATTGCACCTACCGGGCTGTACAACAACGTGCCCACGTTGTCGCCCGAAGAAGCCGCCGACATGATCGCCCAGGCCTGCATCTTCAAGCCGGTGCGGGTCGCGACCCGGCTTGGCATGACCGGCCAGTTGTTGCACGCGTTGCTGCCGCGTATTGCGCAGATAGCAATGAACACCAGTTTCAGGATGTTCCCGGACTCGACCGCCGCCAAGGGTGCAAAGCCCGGCGACAAACCGGTCAAACAGCAGTTGTCACCGGAAGCAGTGGCGATGCAGCAGATGATGCGGGGGATTCATTTCTGACCTTTACCGGCAAACGGTAATTCGAACACGGTTGTCCGACCTGTATCACAGCGGCAAATTTCGCAAGGTTATACTCTGTTCAGCGTTTGAACACGAGGCCCTCGTGCACCTAGTCTGCGGCTCAATTTCTTGACGGATTGCAAGACTTCGACGCCTGATTCACAGATTGATGGAAAACAATCCCCAGGCGATGCCAACACTTCAAGACCACAACAATCTGAAAATTCTGCGCCTGCTGGTCACTGATCCACGCTGGAACCAGCGGGATCTGGCGGTCGCGCTTGGTGTCAGTCTGGGTAAGACCAACTATTGCCTGAAAGCGTTGGTCGCCAAAGGTCTGATCAAGATTCAGAACTTTCGCAGCAGCCACAACAAGCTCGCTTATGTCTACCTGCTGACGCCTTTGGGGATCGCGGAGAAAGCGAACTTGTCGGCGCGATTTCTCAAGTACAAGTTAGCTGAATATGATCGTCTGCAAGGTGAGATTGAATTGCTGAAAGGCGATTTGGAAGATGGGTTGACCAGTTCGAGCTCAAATTGCGATAGCAACGCCTCTGCTTCAAGTTTCGACCGCGTTGACAGGGATTGAAATGGCAGCGCATGTGTCAGTTAACGTTGTCTGGCCAATGCGAGTTTATGTCGATGAAATGCGCCGCGCGATTCAGTATCGCCAGATGTATTTGAGGCAAATTGAAACTAGGGGAATTCGAGCGTGAAGCAGGTGTTGATCAAGCAGGGACAAGTGGTGCTTGAGGACGTGCCCGCGCCAGTAGTTGAACCGGGATCGGTGCTGGTCCGGGTGGCGTCATCCTGTATTTCCATCGGAACAGAGATGAGCGGCGTCAAAGCGAGTGGCTTGCCGCTTTGGAAGCGCGCGCTTTACCAGCCGGACAACGTCAAGAAGGCGCTTCGGATGATCGCGTCTCAAGGACTTGCAACGGCATCGTCTCAAATTGGTGAGCGACTGAGCGCTGCGATCGCGACTGGCTACTCTGCCGCCGGCGTCGTGGTTGCTGCTGGTCCCGATGTCGACCGATTTCGACCAGGCGATCGCGTGGCTTGTGCCGGCGCGCAATGTGCTTTTCATGCCGAATATGTTTGTGTGCCGAAAAATCTCACGGTGCAGGTCGACGACAGCGTCAATCTCGATCAAGCCAGCACAGTTACGCTGGGAGCCATTGCTTTGCAAGGTGTGCGGCGCGCCGTGCCCACCCTCGGCGAGACCTTCGTCGTGATTGGTCTTGGCATTCTGGGGCAACTGACGGCGCAGGTTCTAAGGGCCAATGGATGCCGTGTGATCGGACTGGACCTCGATCAAGACCGCGTCCGACTGGCGTTGCAACTCGGGATGGACCTCGCGGTTTCCGGCGACTCAGAAGACGACGTCGAGCAGGTCAATCGGTTGACTGGCGGCATCGGGGCCGACGGCGTGATCATCACCGCAGCCACACCTTCCGATGAGGTGGTGTCCACGGCATTCAAGATGTGCCGAAAAAAGGGCCGCGTGATCCTCGTTGGCGACGTGGGACTGCATTTGAACCGGGCTGATTTTTATCAGAAGGAACTGGATTTCTATATATCTTCATCGTATGGGCCCGGTCGTTACGACCGGAATTACGAAGAGTGTGGGCTGGATTACCCAGTGGGGTATGTGCGCTGGACCGAAAACCGCAACATGGCCGAGTACCTTCGATTGGTGGCCGATGGTCGAATTCGGCTGACCCCGTTGTTGTCTGCGATTTACCCGCTCGACCAGGCTACTGCGGCCTACGAGTCGCTCAAGGACCCGCAAAAGCGACCCTTGATGGTCCTGCTGTCCTATTCGACGGATGACGCAATGGTGGCTGTCTCAAGGACGGTCCTCAACCCGGCTGCACCATCCAGAGTCGCAGGTCGGTTGAGTTTGGCCGTAATTGGCGCGGGGAGTTTTGCCAGGGGAACGCACCTGCCCAATATCAAGGTCCTGGCCGATCACTATCATTTGCAAACAGTCGTCAGTCGCACCGGGCATAATGCCGTGGCCACCGCGAAGCAGTTTGGCGCGGTCAATGCGTCGACCGACTTCGACTCGGTGCTCCGGGACCCCAACGTCGACGCCGTGTTGATTGCCACCCGGCACAACTTACATGCAGGGATGGTTTTGAAGGCGCTGGCGGCGGGCAAACACGTGCTAGTTGAAAAACCATTGGCACTCAGCCGCGGTGAGGTCCTTCAGATCGAGGCGTTTTATGCTAACGCGTCTCAGCCTCAACCCATGCTGCTGACCGGATTCAACCGTCGCTTCTCGCCGTATGCAATACGCATCAAGGAAATCGTGGAGAAGCGCTGCAATCCCATGATACTTAACTATCGCATGAATGCTGGCTATATCCCGCTTGAACATTGGGTACACACGGCCGAAGGTGGTGGCCGAAACATGGGCGAAGCGTGTCACATTTATGACTTGTTTACTTACCTCACCGGGAGTCGGGTGAGGTCGATAACGGCACAAACAATTGTGCCGACTACTGGTTACTACAGCGCGACTGACAACTTCGTTGCCATGTTGGGTTTCGCTGACGGGTCGTTGGCGACGCTCACCTATACAGCGTTGGGTGCCAAGAGTTACCCGAAGGAGTATCTGGAGATATTCGTCGATGGCATGGCTATTACGATGAATGATTTCAAGTCTTTGGAAGTGGCAGGTTCAAAGACGATGGGTATCACGACCAAACTTATGGAGAAGGGGCAAAAAGAAGAACTGCAAATGTTTGCCCATGCTCTGAAAACAGGCGGCGATTGGCCGATTGCATTGTGGGAGCAAATTCAGGTTACTGACATTGCCCTCCAAGTGGATGGGTTCCTGACTGGTCAAGTCGCGCCATGACTGCGGCTCAGTTATTTCTCAGCCGAATGCATATTGACCAGTCTGGCAGATTCAGAACGGTTCCTGCGATGGCGGCCCAACACCCACAATCCAAATGACAGGAAAAATCTTGAAACTCAATGAGGAAGTTCGTTCATTCTGGGAACAGGGTCCATGCGGCAGTGGCTCGACGATTGTCGGAGAATTGCCCCCGCGTTCCAAGGAATGGTTTGAACAGATCGAAAACCATCGTTACCAGGTTGAACCATTTATCCATGCAGTCGCCCAGTTCACGCGCCACCATGGCAAGAAGATTCTGGAAGTCGGAGTAGGCGCAGGCACTGATCATCTGAATTGGGCCAGAGCGGGCGCCCGATGTTTTGGCGTCGACCTCACTCAGGCCGCGATTGACACGACGAAAGCACGTTTCGCGATCTACGGCTTCGAATCCGAATTGCAGCGTCTTGACGCGGAAACGCTCCCATTCCTGGACCACTCCTTCGATATTGTTTATTCATGGGGAGTAATTCATCATTCCGAGCGGCCGGATTTGATTATTGATGAGATCAAGAGAGTATTAAAACCAGGGGGCAAATTCATTGGGATGATGTACGGCAGACGCTCTCCGCTGGTCTTCAAGTTCTGGTTGAAGCACGCCCTATTGAAGGGAAAACCGTGGCTGAGCTTTGCAGACGTCGTTTGGGACAAGGTCGAAAGCGTCGGGACGAAATCCTACACAATCCCCGAATTGCAGGCGCTTTTCTCCAAATTCGGGTATTTTGAGGCGATACCGCTCATCACTACCTATGACACTGATCATTGGCCAAAATGGATCAGCAAGTTTTTCCCCGACTCATGGGGCTGGTTCATCGGCGTCAGGGCAGTCAAATAGTGTGCGGTATTGCCGGCGCTTTAGTTTTTGAAGAAAGCGATTACCAGATCAGGGAATCGCTAATCGTGTCCATGCGTGACACGATGGTACACCGCGGACCTGACGGGGCCGGAGTCTGGATTTCGCCGAATGGAAAGATCGGGCTTGGGCATCGCAGGCTTTCAATCATCGACCTATCTGACGCTGCTGCCCAGCCGATGAGCAATGAAGACGACGGTCTGCAGATCGTCTTCAATGGTGAAATATACAATCACGCCGAAATCAGGAAAGAGCTGGAAATAACCGGCAAACATACTTGGAAGACAAATCATTCCGATACTGAAGTAATTCTTCACGCTTTCGAAGAATGGGGCATTGACTGCCTGCATAGGTTCAGGGGAATGTTCGCCATTGCGCTGTGGGATCAGAAACACGGAGACTTGTGGTTGATCCGCGACCGGATAGGAGTCAAGCCTCTCTATTACAGCATTCACCATGGCCGGATCACCTTCGCGTCGGAAATCAAAGCGCTTCTTCAGGATCCGGAACAACTGCGGGCGGTTAATGAGGAAGCGCTTTACCATTATCTTTCCTTCCTCACCAGCCCCGCACCGCAAACGCTTTTTGCAGGTATCAGTAAACTGCCATGCGGCACTTGGCTTCGAGTAAACAGGGCGGGGAAAATCGTTGAAAATCGATACTGGGACGTACTCGACCATACCAAATCCGTTGCCGGACTTTCAGATGAGGAGGTTGCGCAACAGATTCTTGCGGAATTGAGAACTGCCGTCAGGCTGCGCAAAGTTAGCGACGTGCCGGTCGGAGTTTTTCTTTCGGGCGGCATCGATTCAAGTGCCAATGCCGTGCTTTTTTCTGAAGGCGCAGGCACCCAAGTCAAGACGTTTTCAATTGGATACGAAGGCCAATACCAGAGCTACCAGAACGAGCTTCATTACGCGAAGCGGGTCGCCGATGAATTTGGCGCCGAGTACCATGAAAAATTGCTGAACATCGCCGACCTGATCGATTTCTTGCCGAAAATGGTGCATCTGCAAGACGAACCAATAGCCGACCCGGTATGTGTCCCGGTCTACTATGTGTCAAAACTCGCGCGAGACAATGGCGTGATCGTTTGCCAGGTCGGGGAAGGCGCGGACGAATTATTCTGGGGCTACCCGGGATGGAAGACCTCGCTGCAACTGCAGCATTACAACGACCTTCCCATCCCGAACTTCCTAAAGACCATAACACTCGCGGGAATGAAGCTACTTAAGCGGGAGTTTTCCTTTCCGTACGAATGGCTGAGAAGGGGATCTGTGAACCAGCCGATCTTCTGGGGAGGGGCCGAGGCCTTCACTGAAACGCACAAGAAGCGTCTGCTGTCACCGCGCCTGAGAAAAAAGTTCGCGAAAATGACATCATGGGAAGCGATCCGCCCAATTCGAGAGCGTTTTGATGCCAAGGCGAAGGCGCGCTCCCATCTGAACTGGATGACCTACCTCGATCTGAATCTGCGACTGCCCGAATTGCTGCTGATGCGCGTTGACAAGATGAGCATGGGGGTCAGCCTCGAAGGCCGGGTTCCGTTCCTCGACCACAAACTTGTCGAGTTGGCGATGAGCCTGCCCGAGGAAATGAAGACCAGACACGGAGTTCTCAAGTACATCCTGAAGAAAGCTGTTCGCGGGGTGATTCCGGATGAAATCATTGACCGTAAAAAACAAGGGTTTGGCGTGCCTGTCTATGAATGGTTTTTTGACAGGCTCGGAGATGAAATACGCAGGGAACTGGACGATTTTTGCCGCAAGACTGATTTTTTTGACCGTGATGAGGTTTTTCGCCTAATCGAAACGGGGAAGACCGCGCAAGTCTGGTACCTGTTCAATTTCGCTTTGTGGTGGAAGGAATACATTGGTGATTGAAAACACTTACGGAATCAGGAAAAGGTTGGATTTCATCGTGGATTTCATTGCCGAATATGCGCCAAAACGGGTCCTTGATATGGGTTGCGGCACTGGCGCGAACCTGACGGAACCTCTCGCCGAGCGCTTTCCATCGATCCAGTTTTTTGGTCTTGACAGCGACACAACCAGCATCGAATTTGCGCAAGGCGAAAAGCGCCACAAGAATGCGGAGTATGCCCTCGCCGGCGTGCTCGACTCGCTGGGGCAATTCGACCTTGTGATCGCATCGGAAGTCATTGAACATGTCGAAGACCCTGACGGGTTTCTCGATTCTCTGAAAAGTCGCCTGACCGAGGAGGGAAAGATCGTGATCACCCTTCCCAATGGTTACGGTCCGTTCGAATACGCATCCCTTATAGAAACTTTGATGCAGCTTTCAGGTCTCTACGCCATTCTATTGAGAATCAAGCAATTTCTAACTGGCGCAACTGGCAAGAAACAGTCGGTAGATACCTTGGCGATCAGTCCACATATCAACTTTTTTTCCTTTCGGCAAATAACAAAAACTATCGGTAATTGCGGATTGCAAATTCTGAAATTCCAGCCTCGCACCTTTCTCTGCGGATTTGTATTCGATCAGCTTATCAAAAGCGGCACGATGATCGAATGGAACGCGAGGATTGCGGATGCCCTCCCCCCGGTTCTCAGCAGCGACTGGATGTTCATTCTTGAACCCGCCAACAGCACAAAACCTGCACCGTACAGCAGAAACGGATATGCCAAATCCAGAAGATACCTGAACGAAAAGCGCTGGAACGTCAGATGAGGGCGGTTTTCCAGGTTTTTTCATTTGACCTCGCATCAAAAGTACTGCTCGGAATTCTTGGCATGCTGCTGATCCACTATTTACCGCAAGCCGAATATGCCGCGTACACCTTCGGGCTGGCGCTGGTCACCTTTTGTTCACAAAGCGTGGCCGCAAGTTTCAATCGCATTTACATCGTGGCGTACCAAAAACTTCGACTCAAGAATACCGAGATGGATTTTCTCGCCTTGCAACTTTTGCTGATAACAGGGCTTATCCTGCTCGGGACCCCGCTTTCATTTTCACTCGGAAGTCTCTACTGGATAATCGCGGCGCTTGCCGCAGTAAGCTGCCTGTCGGAATTCTCGAAGACGTTTTTCCAGCAGGACTTGAAATTTCTGACCTTTTCGTTAATCGAGTTTTCGCGTTCCTTGCTGTTCTTTTGCTGCACATTGCTTCTGATCGTGTTAGAAAAGGATGAACTAACCGCCAGCACCGTTCTACTCAGTCAAATGGCCGCGCTGCTCGGCGTTTCATTATGGGTAACCCGGACAAAACTCATTAACCTGAAAAGCGCCGGATTTCCTGAGATTGTGCGTTTCTTCAACGCCCTGCTGAAGGGCGAGTACCGATATCTTTTTGCATATTTCATCATCCTTAGCGTTTTCACCCAGACTGATATTTTCATGCTTGGGCTCCTTGGTGATGACAATATGCTGGCGACTTACGGCTCCGCCTTCCGGTACTACAGCATATTGTCACTGGCACTTGGGTCGGTTCACGTAGTGCTTCTGCCTTTGATTCAGAAGGCATCCAATGATCGGGAACTTCTGGCCTTATTTGCGCGCCACAGAAGGGTCATCATTATATTCGTCCCGGCGGTCGTCATTGCCGGATGGTTCGCGCAATGGCTTATTCCCTTGATCGATAACGGGAAGTACCCCGGGGCGGTTTCCGCGTTCAGAATCTTATGCGTTTCAGCGATTATCTCTTTCGCCTTCAGCCCGCATGTCAATCTTGTAATGCGTTTCGAGCGTTTCAGGTTTCTTTTCGTGCTGATTTGCATCGCACTTGTCCTGAATGTCGCCATGAATATCTTGCTCATTCCGCAATTTGGCGCGGCTGGCGTGGCTTTCGCCACCCTGGTCTCGGCTGCAGCCGTGACCATACCTATCTACTTCCGGTCTAGGGGGCTGGTTGCAGAACACTTTTCACGCTCTTGATTCCGGGGATTGACATGACGGTTCTTGAATCCTTTTCGCCGGCGTACAGAGACGTGGTCAATGAAATAATGACATTGATGCCAAAAGACCTCAGCGCCATCGCCAAACACAATTTGGGCTGGAGAAGCGGGAATTTCGACCCCAAACAGTATCTTCTCGATTCCGAAGTACGCTATCTCAAGGTGTTGCCGATACTTCTTTCTTCGAATGCCGAGCATATTCTGGATGTCGGCGGATTCATGGCCGCCTTTCCACTTGCTCTCAAGAGGCTTGGTTTCAAGGTCTCCATCGCAGAGAAGTTCGGATATTACGGTCATTCGCTTGATGCAATTGCCGAATATCTGAAATTCAGTGGAGTTGAAGTCATTGACATGGATTTTACGGAGTTGGGAAATGACATGGGCGGGCTTTCATCCCAGTACGATGCAGTGACTTGCATGGCGGTCGCTGAGCACCTGGCGCATACTCCGAAATATCTTCTCGAAAACATAAGACAATGTCTGAAGCCCGAAGGAACCTTGATTTTCGAGGTTCCCAATCTTGCTTTTTGGCCCAGGAGATTCTCGTTCTTCTTCCGGGGGCGTTCTGTCCTTTCCCCGATTGCCGAGGTCTATCATTCGGCGATTCCATTCACCGGTCATCACCGGGAATACACGTTCGCGGATGCGCGGTATGTAGTAAGTGAATCCGGATTCAGCATTGTTTCCGAGCAGAGCTTCAATTATTCAATCAACGGTGGGAGCGTATGGGAGAAGTTGAAATATGCTCCGGCATTTCTGTTCAAGGAATGGGCCGAAATTGTTCTTCTGGATTGCCGGAAGGCAGAATAGATGAACGATCGGCTATTGCGCCGTATCACGCGCGTTTCCAGGAGGCTGGTATTGCGTTTTGTCAATTCGAAAATTGACCTTTTCCGTCCAACCTACAGCGCCCGCGCACCGGGCGGGGTGTTATTGACGCGGCTCTCTCGACATATTGCACCAGACGCGTGTGAAGCGGAAAAAATCAGCGAACTGGCCAGTCTTTATCTCGGCCACCACTTCGATCTGCTCGGTTCCGGGTGGGTCAATATTCGCTACGCAATGAAATGCAGCGGCGTTGAAGGCTACCAATATGCAATGTCGAAGATTGATTTTGGCGTTGCAACAAGAATAAACAAGGCCAATTTAGCAGAAGCGCGACGCATCGAAAGCCTGATTGACAAGGGGTATATTCCGATTGACTGGCAATTGGATTTCAAGTCGGGATATCGCTGGTGTGAAGCGACCGGTCACAAGTACATCTCTTTCGGAAATCTTCCTGGGGTGGATATCAAGGTTCCATGGGAGCTCGCCCGCATGCAGCACCTACCCCAGCTTGCACTCGCCCACTCGCTTAATTTGGATTCAAGAACACTTCCGGCGCCAACGGTTTACCCAGAGGAGTTTCGTAACCAGGTTCTGGATTTCATCGCCAACAATCCGCCCCGGTATGGCGTGAATTGGGTCATGGCAATGGATGTTGCGATCAGGGTGGCAAACTGGCTCGTCGCCTACGATATCTTCAAGGTAAATGGCGCGACATTCGATGAGCCATTTGAAGCGATTTTCCGAAGAAGTGTTCATGAACACGGTCTTCACATCATTCGCCACCTCGAATGGATTGATGGAACTCGTGGAAACCATTACCTTGCTGACATCGCCGGGCTCCTGTTCGTTGCGGCCTATCTGCCAAGAACCGATGAAACCGATGCCTGGCTTGCCTTTTCAGTTCAACAATTGATCATCGAGGTAGGAGCCCAGTTCACCCCGGATGGCGCAAACTTCGAAGCCTCGACCAGTTACCACAGGCTTTCCGCGGAGATGGTGATTTTCTCCACGGCTATTGTCCTGGGTCTTCCAGAGGAAAAAAGGGAAGCTCTGACGGGATTTGACTGCGTTTTGCATAAAGTGAAGCCTAAGTTATCACCCGCGCCGATACGATCGTATCGCTGCGGAGATACCACGTCGCCTTTTCCAGAATGGTATTTCGAGCGCCTTGAAAAAATGGCGGAATTCACACTGCACATTACCAAGCCAGACGGGACAATTCCGCAAATCGGGGACAATGACAGCGGCTACTTCCTCAAGTTCTCTCCGCCGCTTTTCCGGCTTACGGTTTCGGAAGCTCGATCGCTGCATGCCAATCTGGCAAACTACCACCATCTGCCGGATGATGCGCCATACCTTCTGGAGCATCACCTAGACCACCGCCAACTTGTAGGTGCAATCAATGGACTCTTCAATCGGAGCGATTTCTCGGCGTTTTCAGGGGAGTCGTTCGCATCGAATTTTGTTTTCAACATGGCTGGAAAAAATCGGATCAGCTCCCATCTCGCGATGCGGGATAAGGCAGAAGCGGAACAAATCCGGGTTGGAAGCGACACTTTTTTTCAACATTTCAAACCAAATTTCACGACCCGATCATTGATACGCATTCCGATATCGGGAGGGAGCATTCGTGAAGCACTGAAGCTTTATGCCTATCCGGACTTCGGGCTCTACATGTTCAAGTCGAGCAGGCTTTATCTCGCAATACGTTGCGGCCCGGTCGGGCAAAACGGCAATGGCGGACATGCCCATAACGATCAGTTATCGATCGAATTGAGCATCGATGGAGAAAACTGGATTTCCGATCCGGGAACTTATCTTTACACCGCAATTCCCGAAAAGAGAAATGAATACAGGTCTGTCAATGCGCATTTTTGCCCCGGCTTCAATGGGAAAGAACCCTCCAGGCTGGATCTGCATATATTCAGGTTGGAAGAGATGACGCATTCAAAATGCCTGTATTTTGGTGAAAAGGGTTTCATCGGCATGCATCAGGGATATGGCTCGCCCGTATGGCGCGTTGTCTCAGTCGGCGAGAATGAAATTAGGGCCTTCGACTACTATTCAAGTTTCGCGGCAGTTCCTGAGGTAATTGAGATGAGACGGGAATCCATGCCTAGATATCCAAGCTTGTCACCGGGTTATGGGATTCTCCTTGCGGAATCACATTGAAAGTGAAAATACTAATCCTTTCCTATTCTTACTTCCCGTCGCTCACTCCAAGAGCGTTCCGCTGGTCGGCGGTCGCAGAATATTGGGCAAAGCAGGGTCACCATGTCGATGTTGTTTGTGAAACGGCCGCCTCTGTCACGGCCAGTAAATTCGTCAATGGCGTATATGTCCATCGAGTTGGGAACAGTCTCGTGGCGAGGTGGAAAAGCAAGGTTGAATCTGAGCAGAAAATCGGGCAGCGGTCGGGATTTGAGAAACTTAAAGATGTTTTTGCGGCACTTGTCAAGAATGTGAGCAAATACGCTTGGCGTAGGCTTTATTGGCCAGACTATGCATGTCTTTGGTATTGGCAGGCGCTCGGAACAGCGAGGAACTTGCAGACGGCAAATGATTACGATGTTATGTACAGTTCGTCGATACCCTTCACCGGGCATCTGGTCGCCTTGGCAATAAGAAGCGAATACCCCGACCTCAGATGGATTGCGGACATCGGAGACCCCTTTTGCTTTAGTGACGGGATTCCCGTCAACAATTTCGCCCTGTATAGTCGACTGAACATCCGTTATGAAAAGAAGGTCTTCTCACTGGCAACTGCCGTTTCGGTCACCACCGGCGCAACAAGAGATAGGTATAGCGATATCTTTCCTGAGGCGGCCCAGAAAATCAGCGTCATTCCGCCCTTGTTGTCGGTGTGCCCGGCAACACCGACCCAAATTTCCAATGCGTTCCGCAAAACAAATAAGATCAGGATGGTCTTTCTGGGAACGCTGTACAAGTCGATTCGTGATCCTGAAAACTTGCTCATGTTTTTCTCGAAACTCTTGGAGTCGGATTTTGCAGACGTACTGGAACTCCATTTCTACGGTGACATGGGATCATGCCCGGATTGTTTCGACCTCTATCATCATCTGATTGAAAAGAAAATCTTGATGCATGGCTTGGTTAACCGAAGAATCGCCGCACAAGCCATGCGAGATGCCGACATTCTGGTCAACATCGGCAACGATACTGCCTATCAGCTTCCGAGCAAGGTTGTCGAATACCTTGCGGCAATGAAACCTATCCTGAATTTCGCGAAGACCGACACAGATAGTTCAACCGCCTTTTTTCGCCATTACGATGGAATATTGTGCATCGTGGCGGACGAAGCAGTCAGCAACCAAGCCCGCTTTCAGGCGGCTGCCGATTTTATTCGATGCCCGCCAAGAATTGACATCGATGCACGCAATAAGCGGCTTGACATGTTCCGGATTGATCGAATTGCCGGAGCTTACGGCAAACTACTCGAATGACGCGTCCAAACAGCAACAGTTCGGCATTACGGCGGCCGTCGAATATGGCGGAGACCAGGGACCATTTTCAATTGAAAATGGTCGTGACGTTGTATACAACCATTCTTGTCTTGGGAAGTCTGCAAGCGTTCTCTCTCTTTGGTATTCCCTATTCATGGCTTAGTTTGTCCGCTGTTATCCCCTTGGGTTGTTTGTCGTTCTACTTTTTTAGGGATACGACCGAGACTACCGGAACGAAACTGATAGTCATTCTCTTGCTTTGGTTGGTCATTGCGTCAGCACTCAATCGATTTGGGCAATTCCATGAAACCATCTTTTCACCAGATTCTTCGACGCCGTACTGGAGATTTGTTTCACTGCGGTTCTTTTCCATCATTTCTTTTGCATTGTTCTTGTACTCTTTGAGTGTGTTATTCAATCAAGGACTATCGGATCGAATCATTGCCACGGCCATGGCAGTCGGTGTTTTAGCATCGGTATATGCACTTTACAGTTATCATGCCCAGTTGTATGGGCTGCCGGAATTCAGGCATAACCGGGACTCGGCTTTCGGGTCTCTGGGTGAGAAAATAATGTTCAGTTATGCGTTTCATAGGGCCTTGGGGAGCTTCTTGGAGCCCGGCACACTGGCGGCGTTTCTTATTGTTCCTTTTTTCTGCAGCATGAGTTCAGAAAGCAGAATAGTTGGCAATGTGGCAGCCACCGTCATATTGGCTACTATATTTCTTACCGGCAGCTTGACCGGAATCCTGAGCATTTTCCTTGGAATAGTCGTGACGTCCTTTTTCTGGATTATCCAGCGAAAATCAGTTGCCGCAATATTGTCAATACTGCTGAGGCTGTGCGTCATCGCAGTGTTATCGATCGTTATTTTTAAGGTGCTGGTTCACCCCTATAAGGTAAATACAAGCTTTGAAGCACCCTCGGCCGCGCTCTCTCCGGTCGCCAATAATTTGGAAATGAATTTCATGGTAATCAGGATAAGCCGGCTTATGGCATCCGGCCTGGAACATAGCAACCGGGGATATGTATATAAAGCGTTAAGGAATAATCCACCGCCGTTAATTGGATTTGGCTTGGGTGCCGCTTACTTGGCCTTGGGCAAAATGCTGGGCGAGAACACCGTAGTCAGCTTTCTGAATCTTTATCTGAACATCCTGTATTCAGGCGGCTTGATTGCACTGTTGGCGCTGCTCGTTTTCTTGGCCTTCCCAATCGTTCGAGTATTGAAGAATAAGGTTACTACAAATAACCCGCTGCTTTTCTACGCAATGTCGGCATATATTGCGTGGCTGGCGACCTATTTTTCCCTGTATGACGAATTCAACCTGATGTCCGCCATACCCTATTCAATTCTCGTTTTCTTGTCCAAGCCGGGGCCAACCCTGCCGAGGGAAGGCTTGTAACCATGAAAGGCGGCTTTTTTGTCCTGCCGGAGTCAATGTACATGCAGTCGTGTATTGACGTTATGCGAGTCGATTTCGGTGGTATTTAAGCCGCGTGTTGGGCATCCAGGTTGAGCCATGAGGGCTGTAGCAATCACCGGCGCATCGGGTTTCATCGGAGTTCATTTGGTGCGCGCGCTGCTGCGCGCCGGGGGTTATCGGATCAAGATCCTGTCGAGAGCTTCACAAACCAGAGCGAGACAAGCTGCCTTTCTGGCTGAAGTTGAAGTATTCGATGGAGATATTACCAATGCCGCTTCGCTCGATGGATTTTTCGAGCCAGGCTGCACAGTCATTAATTTGGTATACCTCAGGAATGAAAACGAGCAAACGAATCTGGCTGCCGTTGGAAACCTGCTTGCAGCCTGCAAGTTGGCGGGAATCGCACGACTGATCCATTGCAGCACAGCCGATGTCGCTGGGCGGACCCCCGATCAGCACGTAATGGAGTCAAGCCCTTGCCGGCCATTCTCTGCCTATGCGGCGACAAAACTGAAGGTTGAAGCCGCGATCCTTGCAGCCAACCAAGATTGTTATGAAGTTGCCATTCTTCGGCCAACGGCGGTGTTCGGACCCGGCGGCCAAAATCTTCGGAAGCTCGCAATAGCCCTTGTGCAGGGTACCCAGACAAGAAACAAACTCAGGGCATGTGTTTTTGGGCAGCGCCGCATGAACCTGGTCTGTGTAGAAAACGTTGTCGCGGCTATCGTATTTTTGTCTGATTGCGTGAATGCGTTAGGCAAGGACATCTTTATCATCTCCGATGACGCTGCCCCGTCCAATAATTTCGCTAGTGTGGAACTTGCGATGATGACCGGGTTTGAAATTCATAGCTCGAGGCTGCCGCCGAATCTATTCCCATCGTGGCTGTTGTCACTGACGCTTCGCGTACTGGGCAAGAACAACGTCAATCCCAATAGCATCTACGACTCGGGTAAATTGCGCGCGCTTGGCTTCGAGCCGCCGGTGTCATTTGACGAAGGCTTGTCGCGTTACATTTCCTGGTATCGCTCTGACTGTCTACACCAGCCGCAAAAGGTCGGCTTTTGATGCGTGTGCTCAATGTGAGCTCTTCGCTCGATCTGAAAAGCGGTGGTGGAACAGCTGAGAGGACATTCCAGATGAGTCGGTTCATCAGCCGCCTTCATGTGAGTTGCACCGTGCTCACGCTGGACATCGAGCTTGACGAAGGCCGGGTAGCTTCAGTGTCGCCCGCGAAGGTGGTCGCTTTGCCTTGCATCTGGCGACGTTTCTACGTTCCCGCGTTGAGATGGGGCACCGTACGTCGCTTGGTGCGCGACGCCGATGTTGTGCATCTGATCGGACATTGGAGCGTGCTCAATGCAATGGTGTATTTTTCACTCAGATACATGGGCAAACCTTATGTCGTTTGTCCGGCAGGCGCATTGCCCTTGTTCGGGCGTTCTGCATGGTTCAAGCGCCTGTACAACCTATTGGCAGGAGGCACCATCATCCGCGATGCATCGGCCTGGATAGCCGTGACCGCGGGCGAGTTACCTCACTTCGAAGCTTATGGGGTGCCGGCGTCACGGGTTACGGTAATTCCCAATGGTGTCTGTGCAGACGATTTTTTCGTGACTGGCAAACTGGGTCTTTCGGCACGATTCGGGTTGGCCGAGGGGCCAGTCATATTGTTCATGGGTCGTCTCAATCCGATCAAAGGCCCCGACCTCTTGCTTGAGGCATTCATCAGTGTCTGCAAGCAGTTGCCAGGCCATCAGTTGGTGTTCGCAGGGCCTGACGGGGGCATGCTGGCTGACCTGCGTGCGTCGGCGCATGCGCATGGATTGCGCGATCGGGTTCATTTCGTTGGGCATGTTGAGGGCGAAAACAAGGCGCTTTTGTATCACCAGGCCGAGTTGCTGGTCGTACCATCCCGACAGGAAGCCATGTCCATCGTCGCCTTGGAAGCGGGCATTTGCGGAACAGCCGTGTTGCTCACCGACCAATGCGGTTTCAGCGATATCCGATCCGTGGACCCGCGCCTGGAGGTACCCGCGACTGCCGCCGCGATCGCGGCGGGCTTGCTCCGTCTCCTGGCTGACCGAAGCGTGCTGGCGCAGGTCGCTCCACTTTGGAAGCGATTTGTCTCCGAGCACTACGCCTGGGATGTCATAGCACCCATGTATGTCACGTTGTATCGAAATATTCTGGCAAGGCCGGTGCATTCGTGAAGGTTCTGGTCGTCACGCAATATTTCTGGCCCGAGTCGTTCCGTATCAATGAGGTTGTTAACTCGCTGATCAAGGCCGGCTGTGAGGTGACGGTCTTGACAGGTCAACCCAACTATCCAGACGGAAGGGTCTACCCCGGCTACCGTGCTGCGGGCTATGGTAGGCAACTGCGCGAATCGGGTCCGGCGCTCTACCGGGTGCCGCTGTTTCCCAGGGGCAACGGGGGCGCGTTGAAGCTGGCGCTCAATTACCTGTCCTTTGTGTTGAGTGCCGCGTTGCTGGGGCCATGGCTGCTGCGTGGCAAGCCGTTTGACATAATTTTGGTCTACGGCATATCGCCCATATTGCAGGCACTGCCGGCGATCATCCTGAAGAAGATAAAGCGGGCGGCGCTGGTCACCTGGGTGCAGGACTTGTGGCCGGAAAGTCTTGCGGTGACCGGTTTTGTCAAAAACCGATCGGCATTGTTGCTGGTTGCCGCGTTGGTGCGCTGGATCTATCGCCGCCATGATTTGCTGCTGGTCCAGTCGAAGGCGTTTATTGAGCCGGTCAAAGCCATGGCCGGGAATACCCCGGTGGAATATCACCCCAACCCGGGTGAACAAGCCTTTTCCATCCGGTTGCCCGACACACACCGGCCGGCGTTTACGCTGGAGCCCGGCTTCAATGTGCTTTTCGCCGGTAACCTGGGGGCTGTGCAGGCCCTGGACACCATATTGGATGCGGCTGAGTTGCTTCGGGAGCACGTTAGTATTCGTCTGGTTCTCGTCGGTAGTGGCAGCCGCAGTGAGTGGCTGACGACTGAAGTGGGGCGACGGAACTTGTCCAACGTGCGTTTGACCGGGCGATGCGCCGTCGAAGCGATGCCAGCAATATTTGAACAGGCGTCGGCGTTACTTGTGACGCTGGTCAGGAGTCCGACCATGGAAAAGACAATACCGAGCAAGTTGCAGGCGTACCTGGCGGCTGGAAAACCGGTGCTGGCCTGCCTTGATGGTGAAGGTGCGCGAATCGTGCAAGACGCAGGTGCTGGGCTGGCCTCGCCGGCGGAGAATTCCGGTTTGCTGGTGCAAGCCATACTGCGTTTGCAGTCGCTACCACCGGCTGAGCGGGAGCGCATGGGATTGGCGGGTAAACGCTATTTCCTGGAGCATTTTGAACCGGAGGCGCTGGCGCGAAAGCTGGTTAATAGATTTGGCCTTCTTGCAGGCCATCAGCGGACATAAATGATGGCGGATCAGATGAAAAAAAATGGCACTCAAACGGTGTTGATCCTTGGCGCGTCGGGCATGCTGGGTCATACCGTGCTGCGCTTTTTCAATCAAGGTCCGGGTTATCAGGTATGGGGATCAGCGCGTTCCGCGGGGATTCTGAGATTTTTCCCGGCCGGATTACACAATCGGATTGTTTGTGGAGTGGATGTAGAAAATACAGATAGCCTGACCCGACTGCTAACCTTGACAAGACCCGATGTGGTGGTCAATTGCATTGGCCTGGTAAAACAACTCGCTGAAGCGGATGACCCGATGGCCGCGATTCCGATCAATGCATTGTTGCCGCACCGGCTGGCGCGGCTTTGCGAACTCTCGGGTGCGCGCTTGATTCACATCAGTACCGATTGCGTTTTTGCTGGCACCAAAGGTGCTTACCGCGAATCGGACGAATCGGACGCGCGCGATTTATACGGCCGAAGCAAATACCTGGGCGAGGTCAGTTACCCCAATGCAATCACCCTGCGTACTTCCATAATTGGCCCCGAGTTGAACTCCGCCCAGGGCCTTGTCGCCTGGTTCCTGGCGCAGCAGAGTGCTGTGAAAGGGTTTGACCGGGCCATTTTTTCCGGTATGCCGACGGTCGAGTTGGCACGCGTGATCAGGGATTTTGTCATTCCCAACCGTGCTTTGTCTGGGGTTTACCACGTTGCGGCGGAGCCCATCAACAAGTTTGATTTGCTGAATCTGCTGGCGCGGACTTACGGCAAGCACATCGCCATCGCGCGGGACAGCCAGTTGATCATTGACCGGTCCCTCGATGCATCCAGGTTTCGTGAAGGAACGGGATACACCGCGCCTGAATGGCCTGCGCTTCTTGCGCAGATGCATGAGTTTGGTTGATCGGTTGTTGGAGAGATTCCATGTTCAAGAAAAAGGTACTTCTTATTACGGGTGGAACCGGCTCGTTCGGCAACGCGGTGCTCAAGCGATTCATGGATTCTGGTTTGGCGGAGATTCGCATATTCAGCCGCGATGAGAAAAAGCAGGAGGATATGCGGATCGCCCTTAACAGCAATATCGTCAAGTTCTATATTGGCGATGTGCGTGATTATCAGAGCGTGCATGATGCATTGCGGGGGGTTGACTATGTATTTCACGCGGCGGCGCTCAAGCAAGTGCCCTCCTGCGAGTTCTATCCTATGGAAGCCGTCAAGACCAATGTACTGGGCACCGAGAACGTGTTGAACGCGTCGATCGCCAACAACGTGAAACGCGTGGTGCTGCTCAGCACGGACAAGGCTGTTTATCCAATCAACGCCATGGGTATCTCCAAGGCCATGGCGGAAAAATTGGTGGTGGCCAAATCCCGCACGATCCCCGAGGGCGGGCCGGTTATCTGCGCCACGCGTTATGGCAATGTCATGGCATCGCGAGGGTCGGTCATTCCCTTGTTTGTGGAGCAGTTGAGCAAGGGACAGCCATTGACAGTGACCGATCCGAACATGACGCGGTTTTTGATGTCCTTGCGCGACTCGGTTGACTTGGTGCTTCACGCGTTCGAGCATGCCAGGCAAGGTGATTTGTTCGTCCAGAAGGCTCCGGCCTCCACCGTCGCCGATCTGGCGCAAGCATTGATGGACATGTTTGGCGGTAGCCAGCCGATCAAGGTGATTGGCACACGCCACGGCGAAAAGTTGTATGAGTCCCTGATCTCGCGTGAAGAGATGGCCAAGGCGGAAGATATGGGGCGTTATTACCGCATCCCCTCGGACAATCGTGACCTGAACTACAACAAGTATTTTGTTGAAGGTGAGGCCGAAATTTCCAGCCTCGATGACTACACGTCCCACAACACCCAACGGCTTGACATCCCCAGAATCAGGGAACTGCTCATGAGCCTGGAGGAAATTCGTGGGGCGCTCGATGCTTAAGGTCATGACCATCGTCGGCACCCGCCCTGAACTCATCAAGATGAGCCGCGTGATTGCCGAGCTCGACAAACACACGCGGCATGTGCTGGTGCACACCGGTCAGAACTACGATTACGAGTTGAATCAGATTTTTTTCGACGATTTGCAGATTCGAAAGCCCGACCACTTCCTGGACGCGGTAGGCGAGACGGCGGCGCAAACCATTGGCCAGGTGATTATCAAATCCGATGCGGTGTTGGAAAAAGAAATGCCGGATGCGGTAATGCTGTACGGCGACACCAACTCCGGTCTGGCCGTGATTTCCGCTAAGCGGCGCAAGATCCCGGTGTTCCATATGGAGGCTGGCAATCGCTGCTTTGACCAACGTGTACCCGAGGAGCTAAATCGCAAGGTACTCGATCATCTTAGTGACATGAACCTGGTGCTCACCGAGCACGCGCGCCGTTATCTGATTGCCGAGGGTATCCGGCCGGAAACCATCATCAAAACGGGTTCACACATGGACGAGGTATTGCGCCATTACATGCCACAGATTGAGAAGTCCGATGTGTTGGCTCGCCTTGGCCTGAAGCCGCGGGAATTTTTTGTGGTCAGTGCCCATCGTGAGGAGAATGTCGATACGCCGAATAACCTGCGCGATCTGGTGGAAACGCTGGATGCGCTCGCGCGGGCGTATGGAAACCCGGTAATCGTGTCGACCCACCCGCGTACCCGCAAACGCCTGGACGCGGTGGGACTGGCAGACCTGAATCCACTGGTTGACTATGCCAAGCCTTTTGGGTTTTTTGATTTTGTCCAGTTGCAGATGCAGGCGCGCTGCGTGGTCTCCGATAGTGGAACCATCACGGAAGAAGCGTCCTTGCTGAATCTGCCAGCTATAACCATCCGATATGCGCACGAGCGTCCTGAAGGTATGGACGAGGGTATCTTGATCATGAGTGGTCTCAAGTCGCGGGAGGTGTTGGATGCGGTAAAAGTGGTGTGCGAACAGCATGCAAGTCGTGGTTTCATGCGTCAGGTGCCGGATTACGCAGCTCCTGAGGTATCCCGAAAGATCGTGCGCCTGGTCCTCAGTTACACCGGGTATGTGAACCGCACGGTCTGGCGCCAGTAACTCGGATGGAATTTATAGTTTGAGAATATTGCTCACCGGCGCCAGTGGTTTTGTGGGCGCTGCGTTGTTGCAGCGCCTGCGCGGCGACGGCTGCGATGTTTCGTCCTTGGCTCGAAATCCCGTCCGCGCGCTGCGCGGCTCAGTGCCGACGCTGCATATGGGCGGGTCCTGGGGTGTTGCCGATTTCGGCGCGGCGCTGGCCGGCGTCACTACCGTGCTTCACCTGGCGGCCCGGGTGCATGTCATGCATGAATCGGCGGCCGACCCGCTTTTCGCTTTTCGCGCAGTCAATGTGGAAGCCACGCTGAACTTGGCACGGCAGGCTGTCGTGGCGGGCGTGAATCGCTTTGTGTTTGTCAGCTCGGTCAAGGTCAACGGGGAGTGCACCCAAACCGGGCAGGCGTTCACTGAAGCCGATCCGCCGGCCCCACAGGACGCCTATGGCCGGAGCAAACATGAGGCTGAATTGGGTTTGCGCAAGCTCGGTGCCGACACCGGCATGTCGGTTGTCATCATCCGCCCGCCACTGGTTTACGGCCCCGGCGTAAAGGGCAACCTTGCATTCCTTTTGCGCGCCGTGCAGCGTGGCTGGCCGCTGCCCTTGGCGTCGGTGCACAACCAGCGCAGTTTGGTGGCGCTGGACAATCTGGTGGATTTCATCGTCACTTGCGCAACCCATCCGCTGGCGGCCAATCAGACTTTTCTGGTGAGTGATGGGCACGATATGTCCACCACTGAGCTGGTGCGTGGACTGGCGCATGCGGTCGGCATGCCGGCGCGCCTGGTGCCGATTCCGGTCTGGGCCCTGCAGGCTGGGGCGGCCATGTTGGGCAAGGGCGATGTGGTGCGGCGCCTGTGTGGCAATTTACAGGTAGATATTTCGAGGGCGCACAGCCAGTTGGGCTGGATGGCGCCCGTTTCGGTGCACGAGGGATTGCGTCGAGTTGTCGCAGGCATGCAAACTGCATGAAAAGGGCATTTGATCTGCTGCTGGTGGCCCTATTGGGTATTTTTTTGATTGCGCCGGTATTGGTGATCGCGGCCATGGTCGCCTTGACTTCCAAGGGCCCGGTGCTGTATTGGTCCGATCGGGTCGGGCGCAACAATACGATTTTTAAAATGCCCAAGTTCCGCAGTATGCAGATTGGCACGCCGGCCGTGGCAACCCACTTATTGCGCCATCCAGGCAGTTATCTCACGCCCATCGGCAGTTTTCTGCGTACCAGCAGCCTGGACGAATTACCACAGGTATGGAGCATTATCAGGGGCGATATGAGTTTCGTCGGGCCGCGCCCGGCCTTGTACAACCAGTTCGACCTGATTGAGTTACGTACCCGCAACGGAGTCCACGCGTTGTTGCCCGGTTTGACGGGATGGGCACAGATCAATGGTCGCGACGAATTGCCGATCTCGGAAAAAGTCGGGCTGGATGTTGAATATCTGCTTCGAAAATCATTTCTGTTCGATCTGAAAATACTGGCATTAACTGTCGTCAAGGTCGTTGGGCGGGACGATGTAACTCATTAGAATCAGTCAGCATAAGACTGGCAAACAGCGTATCGGGGTTTTAACGTCATTTTTCCAGGAACAACCATGAGTAATTTGATTGATATCCAAAGCCAGATTGAAAAACTTCAGAAGCAGGCTAATGACATCAAAGCCAAGGAGTTTGACAAGACGGTTCAGGAGATAGTCGGGAAAATGCAGGCGTTCGGGATTACCGCCAAGGATTTGCGATCTGTCAGTTCCCGCGCCAAATCGAAGGCCGCGCCGATTGGCAAGCGCGCCGCCAGGGCCAGGAAGAATCACGGTGCGACAGTAGCGGCAAAGTATCTCGGGCCGAATGGCGAAACCTGGAGCGGTCGCGGCCTGGCGCCGCGTTGGCTGGCGGCGTTGCTGGCACAGGGCAAGACGAAGGAAGATTTTGTCATCAAGCGTTGAATGGCTGACTCCAACCCAGGCCGGCGCCGGCCTGGGTTGGAGTCCTATTGAACCGTCGGTCGTGTTGCCTGCGTCGCCGGGTGTTCGCGTTGTTGGGTCTGGGATGATGGCCGATGCATAGGCGTCTTCTGGCCTGGCCAAGGTTCGGCAAGCAGGTGTCCGTGATTCTGCTTGACGTGGCATTGGCGCTGGTCGCGACCTGGCTCGCGTTCAGCCTGCGGCTCGACACTCCACACTGGCCAGTCGATGCGCAGTGGCGGGTCTACTGGCTGGCGCCCTTGCTGGCGGTGCCGGTGTTTATCCGTTTCGGGCTTTACCGGGCGATTTTTCGCTATACCGGTCTGGCGGCCCTGGTGACGATTGCGCTGGCGGTTGGTCTGTACGGCATCGGCTTGTTCGCAATCCTGCTGTGGCAGCATTGGCCCAGCGTGCCACGCAGCATCGGCGTGTTGCAACCAATTGTCTTTTTGTTGCTGGTTGGCAGCAGCCGGGCGCTGGCCAGGTTCTGGCTGGCCGGTGTTGGCCGCAATCGGGTTGCGTCCGAAGGTCGGCTGCTGATCTACGGCGCGGGTGCTTCCGGGGTACAAACGGCGGCGGCTATTGCCAACGCCCGGCAATACGTGCTGGTGGGTTTTGTCGATGACGATGCCTCCAAGGCCGGGCGCAGCGTCAACGGTGTCACGGTCTATGCGCCGCGGCAAATCGAAGGCGTCGTGGCGCGCCGCGGTGTTACTGACATCCTGCTGGCATTGCCAAGCGCATCACGCATGCGGCGCAACGAAATCATTGCCAGTTTGCGCAAGCTTCCAGTGCACATTCGGACTCTGCCGGGTATGTCCGATTTGGCCAGCGGGCGCGTTACTCTGCGCGATTTCAAGGAGTTGGACGTCGAGGATCTGCTTGGGCGTGACGCGGTGGCCCCTGATTCGGGTGCGTTGGCGCGCAATATCCTGGGCCAAGTGGTGCTGGTGACTGGCGCGGGAGGCAGCATCGGCAGCGAACTGTGCCGTCAGATCGTGCTGCAGCGACCCAGGCAACTGTTACTGCTGGACCACAACGAGTTTGGCTTGTACACCATTTTCCATGAGTTGCAGGCGCTGGCCGCGGCCAGGGCCCTGACGGTTGACATCGTTGCATTGCTGGGCAGTGTCTCGAATCCGCGCCGTTTGCGCGAGGTGTGTGGACTTTATCGGCCGGCCTGGGTCTACCACGCGGCGGCCTATAAACATGTGCCGATGGTCGAAAGCAACCCGGCCGAGGGTGTCGCCAACAATGTGTTTGGCACGCTTAACGTGGCACGCGCCGCTCTGGACGCCGGGGTGGCGAATTTTGTGCTGGTGTCCACCGACAAGGCGGTTCGACCTACCAATGTCATGGGAGCCAGCAAGCGCATGGCGGAACTGGTGCTGCAGGCGCTGGCGGCTTTGCACGCCAGTGGGAAAACGCGCTACTGCATGGTGCGGTTCGGCAACGTGCTGGGATCCAGCGGCAGCGTGGTGCCGTTGTTCCGCTCGCAATTGGCCAGTGGGGGGCCGTTGACCGTCACCCACCCCGACGTCACGCGTTATTTCATGACCATACCCGAAGCCGCCCAGTTGGTGTTGCATGCCGGCGCGATGGCGCAAGGCGGCGAGGTATTTGTGCTGGATATGGGCGAGCCGGTGAAGATCATGCAACTGGCGCGGCGCATGGTGGAACTGTCCGGGTTGACCGTGCGCGACGAGACCACGCCCGATGGCGACATTGCGATCACTATCACCGGGCTGCGTCCGGGCGAAAAGTTGTACGAGGAATTGCTGATTGGCGACGATCCGTCCCCGACCGCACATCCGCGCATCATGAAAGCACACGAGGAATTTCTGGCCTGGCCGGAGTTGGAGGTTCAGCTGGATGCCTTGCGCGCGGCGGTCAACGGCAGTGACGTGGCGGCGATCAAATCGGTGTTGGGGCACTGCGTTCACGGTTATGCGCAGCGGGTGGAAACCGTCTGGTGACGCCCGACAGGCGCGCGGTGTTGCACAATTCAAGATCACCACTTTGAAACGTTGTATGCCATGACCGATGCCGCCACCATAACGCCGCGCGACAAGGCCGAAATCCTGGCTCAGGCGCTGCCGTATATCCGCAAGTTTCATGGCAAGACGATGGTCATCAAATACGGCGGCAATGCAATGACCGATGCGGCGCTGCAAGCCGACTTTGCCGAAGACGTGGTGCTGCTGAAACTGGTGGGAATCCACCCGGTGGTGGTGCATGGTGGTGGTCCGCAGATCGAGAACGCACTGAACCGGCTGGGCAAGAAAGGCGAGTTCATCCAGGGTATGCGGGTGACCGACGCCGAAACCATGGAAGTCGTGGAGTGGGTGCTGGGCGGCGAGGTGCAACAAGACATCGTCGGCCTGATCAACCAGGCCGGCGGCAAGGCGGTGGGACTGACCGGGCGCGACGGCGCGATGATCCGGGCGCAGAAGCTGAAGATGGTGGACAGCCAGGACCCGACCAAGGAGCATGACGTAGGCCAGGTGGGCGACATCGTCAGTATTGATCCCAGCGTCGTACGCGCGCTGCAGGACGACGCGTTCATACCGGTCATCAGCCCGATCGGATTTGGCGACAACAACGAGAGTTTCAACATCAACGCCGATGTGGTGGCGGGCAAGCTGGCGACCGTGCTGGCGGCGGAGAAGCTGGTGCTGCTGACCAATACCCCGGGAGTGCTGGACAAGGCGGGCAAGTTGTTGACCGACTTGTCGGCGCGCGCCATCG
>JANNGR010000053.1:0-7312 GCA_031403955.1 Betaproteobacteria bacterium | reverse complement strand
GCCGACGCAGGATTTGATGGAATTCATAGTGGTTTCTCCTCGAGGCATCTAAGACATACCAATCTTATTGTCAGACCATAAAAATGATAAGTCCGTATAAACCCTTACGATAACGGATGGGAAATTCAACCGCATCAGCCCAAGTAGCGCCACCATCGATAGCCCTAAGACCCTCAATTTGCGTTTGTGGATTTGTCGCTGACAGGTTTTCTTTCCAAAGGCACAGCCCGATGGCAGGATTGAGGTTGCGCCGGGCGCGCCCGAAAAAGGTCGGCCCGCAGCGAGTCTGAATCGCCGGTCTTGCACCCTCACCAACTGATACGCTGATCGACCTGATGGTCGGGTGCCGGTTGCGCCGCCAGATCCCAGTCCGGCTCGATTTCGACGCCCTCACCCATCGGGCAAATTTGCCGGAAGGACACCATCGAGCTCGCAGGCATACCGAGACAGTAGGCAAGGCGGTAAGCGCGAGGCAGGGGGCTTCGGCCGGATGGCCTATTGAGGTCTCCCGGAGGGGCAACCGCTGCTATCATGCCGCTCTCATATGCCGCGCCCGTGCCATTCAACCGGGAGAGCCAGATGCGTCGAGTACATCGAGTGGTCCAGTTGCGAATATTGACTGTTGCCGTACCCGTTTTGTTTCAGATCCAGGGCTGCGTCGATCTGACGCTGCCACCGCCGCCACCGAAGGTTCGTGCTGCCGACGGCGCCACACCAATTCTGACTGCTGGCGAGATACTCAACGGATGCACGGCCACAGCATGGCAGAACGCCGTAACCGATCAGGAGGCAAACAAGGGCCAGCCCGGGAGACTGGCGATAGATGCGGCCTGCCGAACGGCCGAGCAGGTTGATAGTGTGTCAACCGTGGCGAATAAAGCGGCAGCCGATGCGGCCGCCGCGGCTGCCGCGGCGGCTGACGCGTCGAGTCTGGTGACGACTGCCGCGACGGTCTGCGCGCATGCCGTGGAAGCTTATACGAAGCCGCTTCCCTCCAAAGCCATCGCAACCCGGACAGCAAATTCGGGAAACGCGACGTGTTCCGCGCCCGCGACGTGCCTGTATGCATTCTTTCTCAATCCCAAGGATCGATCATCCGCTGAGCTGGAACTGCTCGGCAAGACACCGGGATGCAATGTCACTCCGGATGCATCCCGGGGAACTCTTTTTGCCTGCTGCAGCGCGCTGTCAGCATCGCAAAGCATTTCGCTCAAGCCCACCACCGTGCCGCCGGTCATCACAGTCCCGGGTTCCTGACACCTTTTTACAGTCTCTGAACCACGCCCTGCTCGCAGGCGACCCACGTACTGATGCCGTCGAACGCAAGTGCTTGCGGGCGCAGGGTCGTCGCGGTGCTGCCGAGCTGGGCACCGTCGGAAGCGCGCAGCTTTACTACGGTCGACTCCAGCCAGTTCGCCACCCAAATAAAGGCGCCGTCGAAAAGGAGAGTGCGTGGACCGCGGCCCACTCCGTAGCGGCCGGCCGCTACGCAGGTATTGGTGACAGCGTCGTAGGTCCAGCGCTGAACCGTGTTACCCGCCGGATCAAGAATCCACAAATTCGCGCCGTCATAGGCGATCGCGCCCGGATGGAAGCCGAGCACCTGTTGGCACTCTATCTGTGCGTCGGACACGCGCGCGCCGAAGAGCGAGCCGCCATTCTCGCCGGTGACAGCCCAAACGCGCTTGCCGTCGAAAGCGACACCTTCAGGCGGCAGTGACAGCCACACGCTATCGGTGATATTGCCGGTAACCGCCGACACTTTCTGCAGGTTGTTACTATTCATGACCCAAACCGACTCGCCGTCAAACAAGGCCGGACCGTTGACACCGCCAGCCGCCGCTCGCAGCGGCAAACTGCCATCGCGGCGGACGGCGAAACAGCCTTGATCCGTGGCGACCCAGAACTTCTCGCCGTCATAGATGAGGCCGCCCGTGCCAATCAACGTTGGCGCCGGCTGGACAGGCGAAAGCGAAGCGAGCATCACCTCCGTGACCTCGCCGGAGCTGGGGTCTATTCGGGCGAGCTTGCTTGACTGAGCCAGCGCTGCCCAGACGTGACGCCCGTCGAACGCCATCGCACTGGCGCGCGCCGCCAGGGTCAGGCGATGAACCGAGGCCGCTTCGTACCATCTCGCGGCAGCCACCTGCAGGAAGTTCGGGCCACTCGCGAGCGCTCCGCCGCCGGGACCAGCAGCAATATTCAGGACCGCTCCGGCTCCCACATTGACGACCGTGCCGGCACCCGCAGAGACTTGCCCGCCCGTGACGCTGGTATTGCCGCCGCTGACCGTGGTATTGCCGCCCGTGATGTTGGTGATTCCCCCCGAGATTGCAGTCACGCCGCCGCTCACCTGGGTGCTGCCTCCCGTGACGCTTGTCAGCCCGTTATTCACTTGTGTATGGCCGCCGTTCACGGTCGTGTTACCGCCCGAGACCGTGGTCGTGCCGCCATTCACCACAGTCACTCCTCCACCCGTTTTCGGTCCACCGTCCGTCTTGACCGGCGGCTGATCGCCTTTCCCCGTGCCCGATGTCGCGCCGGCAAAAGAAACAGTGGTAACGTCGGGCGTCACCGCGTCCAGGCGTCCCGCCCGCACGAGGCTTTTCGCGGTGACGCTGCCGAACGCGTAGGCTGGGGGCGCGAGGAAACGCAGCACACAGCCGAAACCCTCGCCGGACCTGAACAGCGCACCCTTGCCGATGTATTCGATGCGCACGAGGCGCTGTCCCGCATTCGCCGCCACGCTGAAATCCGCGGGTTGGAGCAGCTTGGCGGGCGAGTTCACGATCGCCGAGCCGGATGCCAGGACCAGCGTCTGGCCCCATGGCGTATCCAGCGTAAACTCAAACCAATCGCCGTTGACCAGATCGGCTTTGGCTAGCAGGTTCGCGCTCGTCACCGTGATCATCATGGTGCCGATCGCGCCACCCGCGTAGACCTGCGGAGACACTTCCACCCTCGGGAGAATGTTCTTGCTCATATAGTTTCCTCCTTCCTTCTTGTAGTTGAATGGGCATCATATTCGCAGCCCGTCGCAATGGTTTTGGTTCGGATGATCGTCGGCGACGACCCAAAGCAGGCCCGCGCGGCCGAGAAGCTGGTGGCATCCGAGCCATGTACCGTGGCTCCGTCGGTGCTGATGGAGTGTGAATGGTGCTGCGCGCCAGCTACAGGCTGGACGCGACGCTGATTGCGGCCTGCTTGCGCTGCATAACATTGATGCGCTGGACCCCGTGCTTACCCAGCAGCCGTTACAAGGCTACCAGGCGGGATGACTTTGCCGACGCCCTTCATGCGGCGCAACGCCGCGACGGCGAGAGCTTCGTCACCTTCGACCGGCAACTGGCCCGGCGTGCGCCCAAGGCCGGCGTGCTGGCTGTTGCGCTGCTGAAGGGCTGAACTGTGAGCCTGATCAACCGGCTCGCTGGCACGCCGCCAGGTTGGTGGCGGCGGCGATTCTTTCGGTTGTTGATTGGTGTCGTTATGGCATGGGCTCCATCGGGCGCGTGGGCACAACAGCCCGCCCGGCTGCCGAAGGTCGGCATCCTGTGTCCCGGCATGCAGGCGGACATGACCTGCCGACCCAACAATCAAGTAGGCGACATTGGTGTTTTCTTGAAGCGCTCCGCGCTGTCGGGCATGAGGACGGTCGCAACGTAGCACTCGCTTACCGATTTGCGAATGGGGCTGGCAAGCGGCTTCCCGACTTTGCGGCTGAGCTGGTGAGTTTGCGGCCGGATGTCATTTACACATTCATTACAGGCGGAGTCGCGCCGCCGCGGGGGCGACGACCACGATTCCGATCGTCGTTGGTTCGGCCGGGGAGAGAACGTTCGAGCGGGTTGCCGGCAACTTCGCGCGGCCGGTCGGCAACGTGACAGGCTTGTCACTGGGCCGTTACGAACAGGACCAGAAGTGCCTCCAGCTTCTAAAGGAGTTGGTGCCGCGTACGTCTCGCGTGGCAGTCATGGTCAACCCGGACAATCCGAACTACGGTAGCTACCTGGATCTGTTGCGTTCAACGACCAACCAACTGGGCGTCACACTGACCAGAATCGACGCGCACAACGAGGCCGACCTGGCGCAGGCGTTCACCTTGATCCGGGCCAGCGGTGCTGACGCAATCTTCATGGTCGACGACACCGCGCTTGGGGGAACGAGCGAGGTTCGCAAGCGGATCATCACGTGGGCGCTGGGTCGTCGCTTGCCGGTGGCCTCTTCCAGCTCGCGTGTCGCCCGTGACGGCGGACTCGTGTCCTTGGGCACCGACAATTCGGCGTCTATTGCCGCCGCTTTGGCGTGCCGCTGATTGACGGCGGCACGGTGCGTTTGCCGCGCCTGATAGGCATGGGCCATGCGATGGACCTGATCCTGACCGGGCGCAAGGTCGAGGCGGCCGAGGCGTTGCAGATTGGTTTGTGCAATCGGGTCGTGCCGACCGGAGGCGCGCTCGAGGCGGCACTGGCGCTGGCCAACCAGTTGGCCGCCTTTCCGCAGCAAACCATGCGCGCCGACCGCATGAGCGCTTACAACCAGTGGGATCTGCCGCTGCCGCAGGCGCTACACCAGGAATGGGAGCGCGGCAAACACTGCATCGAGGATGGCCTGGCAGGGGCCACGCGTTTCGCGGCCGGCGCCGGGCGGCACGGCAAGTTTTAGCGTGCGCTGTTTTCGATCCTCAGCCTTCAACCTTGATTCGGCAGTTGGACGCGCCCGAGTGGGCTGCGATGCGGTGCGCTGGCAAGGCGCGACGACGCTGCGGGCTAATGCCCGCGAGGAGGAGCAACGCCGCCAGCGTGCCGTAGCGCGGCTCAATCGGGTGCGTAGCGCTTTCACCCGCAAGATTAGGGTTGTCGGGGGAAAAAACTCAGTCTTCATGAGGTGTAGCCAGCGAAAGGTAGCGGTCAACTGCCGAATCTAGGTTCAAAGCACCGTGCAGGCTTGCTCGAAGGCCAGGCGGGGATTTCGGTTGAACAGTTTGCTGTTGTCGCCGTAGCCCAGATTGATCAGGAAGTTTGCCTTGAACCTGCCGTCGGAGAAAAACTCCGCGTTGACCTTGGCAATGTCGAAGCCACTCATGGGGCCACAGTCCAAGCCAAACGCGCGAGCGGCGAGCATGAAGTAGGCGCCACCCAAGGTGCCGTTGCGGGTTGCTGTGCCTTCTGCCAGGGGGCGGTTGCCCTCGAACATTTCCTTTGCGCCGCTCTCGTGCCAGACTTCAGGCATATGCTCGTAAAACCGGGTGTCGGTGGCCACGATCACGGTCACCGGTGCCACCCTGGTTTTGTCCAGATTGCCAGGAGAAAGCGCCGGCAGGAGCCTGGCGCGCGCGGCTGGCGTCAGCAGGAACACATAACGGGTGGGCTGGGTGTTCATGGAGGTTGCGCCCATCCTGGCTATGTCATAAATCTCGCGCAACAGCGATAACGGTACCGGCTTGTCAAGGAAGCCGTTGGCGGTGCGGGCTTGCAGGAAAATCTGGTCGAGTGCTGACTGGTCAATTGTTTTCATGTGTGCGGGCTCCATTTTCAAAGGCTGAGAGTATCGATCCCATGTTCATGCGTCCAGCCTGGGCAGTTCGCGCGGCTTCCCGTTTTCGTCGATGGCCACATAGGTAAGCGACGCCTCGGTTACCTTGACGTAGTTCTTCTGCGCGTGAAAACGCTCGGCGTAAACCTCGACCAACACCGTGATCGAGGTGCGTCCGATGCGTGTGAGAGAAGAGAAAAGGGACAGGATGTCGCCGACGCGCACCGGCTGCTTGAAGATGAACTGGTTCACCGCCACGGTTGCCATACGGCCTTGGGTGTAACGCGCCGGAATCACCGCACCCGCCATGTCAACCTGCGCCATGACCCAGCCACCGAATATGTCGCCGTTGGCATTGCAGTCGCCCGGCATCGGTATGACCTTCAGCACCAACTCCTTGTCGGTGGGCAACTCGACCCTTGGTTCGCTAGCATCGGCTGACATGGTCACAATCTGTTGTTAATTAGGTTTCAGATTGTCCCCCATGCGCCGCGCCGCCGAACTCAGCTCCCACTCCATCACGCTTCCCCACGTCGCCGGCGCCACCGCCCAGAGGTCCGACTGGATTACCTTGAAGCGCTTGTTTCCCTACCTGTGGCACTACAAATGGCGCGTGATTGCCGCGCTCGCGTTCATGGTTGGCGCCAAAGTTGCCAATGTCGGTGTGCCGCTACTGCTCAAGAATCTGGTCGATGCCATGAGCCCCAACGGCGGCCGCAACCCGATTGCCGGTGCGCCAGCCGCCGAGGTGCTGCAGGCGATATTGGTGGTGCCGGTCGCCTTGCTGGTGGCCTATGGATTGCTGCGCCTGTCCACCTCGCTTTTCACCGAGCTGCGCGAACTGGTATTTGCCAAAGCCACCGAGGGTGCGGCGCGCAGCATTTCGCTGGAAGTGTTTCGCCATTTGCATGCGTTGAGCCTGCGTTTTCACCTCGAGCGCCAGACCGGCGGCATGACGCGCGACATCGAACGCGGCACGCGCGGCGTGCATTCGCTGATTTCGTATTCGCTCTACAGCATCATCCCGACGCTGATCGAAGTTGCCCTGGTGTTGACGTTGCTGGCGGTCAAATTTGATGTCTGGTTCGCCTGGATCACGATCATCGCCCTGGTGTTCTATATCAGTTTCACCGTCAGCGTGACCGAATGGCGCACCAAGTTTCGCAAACAGATGAACGAGCTGGACTCGTCCGCCCACAGCCGCGCGATCGACTCGCTGCTCAATTACGAGACCGTCAAATATTTCAACAACGAAGAGTTCGAGGCCAAACGTTACGACGAGAACCTGGAGCGTTACCGCCGCGCCGCGGTCAAGAGCCAGACCACGCTGAGCATGCTCAACACCGGGCAGCAACTGATTATTGCGATCGGATTGGTGGCGATGTTGTACCGCGCCACCCAGGGCGTGGTGGATGGCCGCATGACGCTGGGCGACCTGGTGATGATCAACGCCTTCATGATCCAGCTTTACATTCCGCTCGGTTTCCTGGGCGTGTTGTATCGCGAGATAAAGCAAAGCCTGACCGACCTGGACAAGATGTTCCGGCTGATGGAAAAAGAACGCGAAATTGCCGACAGCCCGGGTGCCGGCCCGTTGCGCATTGACGCAACACCGGCGGTGAAATTCGAGAACGTCAGTTTTGCGTATGACACCAGCTCAGCCGGTGATTCCAATGCGGGCCGGCCAATTCTGCAAGATGTCAGCTTCGAGATACCGGCCGGCAAGACAGTGGCAGTGGTGGGGCCGTCGGGCGCGGGCAAATCAACGCTGTCGCGTTTG
>JANNGR010000052.1:0-4607 GCA_031403955.1 Betaproteobacteria bacterium | reverse complement strand
CCGGCGCCTGGCCCAGGCGCCAGAGGTCGGCCTCAATCACGGTGCCAATCTTCGGGTAACCGCCCGAGGGTTGCGCGTCGCGCATCTGGATGATCGGTTGGCCGCCGTTCGGCACCTGGATCACGCCCGGAACAATGCCGTGTGAGCGGGTCTCGACCGGCTGCAACAGCGACAAGGCCGGACCGGCCAGACGGTAACCGTAGCGGTCACTTTGCGCGCCAATCTTCCAGTCGGTGGACCAGAATGCCTGCAGCGATGGGCCGTCGAAGTCATGGTATTCGGCCGCTGGCAATACGCGCATTGCGCTGGCCGGGTTCGACGCAGTTTTTTCGGCTTCAAAAAATGCCGTGCAGGGCAGCGCGAACGCCGGCGGCTGAATGCCGAAACCGGCCTTTCGCAGTGCTGAACACGCAGCCAACGGCGGGCTGGCCGGCGCGCCGGTTGCACCCCCGCGAACCACGTCGCCCTGGACCAGCGCGCGACCCAGATGCCCGCCAAACTGGCCGCGTAGCTGGGTGCTGCGCGAGCCCAGCACCCGAGGCACGTCCACCCCACCGCAGAGCAATAGATAACTCCGCGCGCCGGCGCCGATGCCACCGCCGTCGCCGCCCAGGGTCAGGACCTGGCCCGCGCTGGCGCGCTGCGTCCACCATGGCAACATGGGTTTGCCGTCGAGTTGGGCCGCGCCATCCGCGCCGGTGACCGCAAAGTCGATGTCTTGCAGGAATCGCACCTGGAACGGGAACACCGGAACTTCGATGCCGGCCGAATCGTGCGGGTTGCCCAGCAACAGGTTGCCAGCCACCAGCGCCAGGCGGTCCATTGCGCCAGCGGTGCCCACGCCAAAACGCAGGTGGCCGTCACGCCCCAGGTCCTGCACCGTGCTCAAGGCGCTGGAAGAGAGAATCTCGATCACGCGTCTATCCCTTGCACGACAAAACGGATCTTGTCGCCGGGCGAGAGCACGGCCGGCGGTTCGCGCAACGGATCAAAAAACACCATCGCCGTGCGCCCGATCGTGTTCCATCCGCTGGGTCCGGCAGACGCCGAGACACCGGTCTGGATGCCGCCGATCGAAACCGAACCGCCAGGCAAGTTGACGACCGGGACTTTTCTGCGCGGTGTGGCGATGCGCGGGTCCATGCCGCCCAGATAACAGTAACCAGGGTGGCTGCCGAGCGCGAAGACGGTGTACAGCGGCTCGCAGTGGAGCTGCACGATGTCGGTTACCGACAGGCCGGTGTGGGCCACCACATCGGCCAGGTGCGGACCGCAAACACCGCCGTACACCACCGGCAGCTCGACCACCTTGCCGTCCAGCTGCACTGTCAGGCCCTGCTCCCAAGCCCGATGCAACGCAGACTCCAGCGGCGCCAGGTTTTTTGGCGGCGTGCGAAAGGTCAGCATCAGGTTGTTCATGCCGGGCGCCGCCTCCAGGATGGCGGGCCAGCTTTGCGCCTGGCGCGCCAGCGACCAGATGCGCCGCTGTAGTTCCAGGTCCAGCGCGCCAGGTGCCTCGAACAGCAATGCGGTGGTGCCCAGCAGGCTGATCCTGGGTGCGCCGGCCTTTGCGTGCGCAATGCTCATGCTGCTTGACGCCGCGCGAGCCAACGCTCCAGGTGGTGGATGTCGACGCCGCCTGCAACCACGTCCGGCTCATTCAGCAACGCGCGGTGCAGCGCGATATTGGTGCTGATGCCTTGCACCTGCATTTCGTCCAGGGCCAGGCGCATTTTGGCCAGCGCCTGTGCGCGGGTCGCGCCGTGCGTGATGAGCTTGCCCAGCAAGGAGTCGTAGTAGGGCGGCACCACATGGTTGGCGCAGACGTGGGAGTCGACCCGAACGCCCATGCCCCCGGGCAAGTCCCAACGTGTAATTCGTCCCGGCGAAGGTGCGAAGGTGGTGGGATGCTCGGCGTTGATGCGGCACTCCAGCGCATGGCCGCGAAACGCGACTTCGGCCTGTGTCAGCCGCAACGGCTCGCCGCGCGCAATGCGCAGTTGTTGCTGCACGATGTCGATGCCGGTGATCATCTCGGTGACCGTGTGTTCCACCTGCAGTCGGGTGTTCATCTCGATAAAGTAGAAATTGCCATCCTGGTAGAGAAACTCGAACGTGCCGGCGCCGTGGTAGCCAATTTGCCTGCAGGCCTGCACACAAGACTCGCCGACCCGCGCGATCAGCTCGGTTGTTATGCCGCTGGCCGGGGCTTCTTCCATCACTTTCTGGTTGCGCCGTTGCAGCGAGCAGTCGCGTGAACCCAGCCATAAGGCATGGCCGTGGGTGTCACACAGGACCTGGATCTCGATATGGCGCGGGTGTTCCAGAAACTTCTCGATGTACAGAACGGGGTTTCCAAACGCGCGACGCGCTTCTTCACGCGTGAACGCAACCGCGTCCAGCAGCTTCGCCTGCGCATGCACCGCCCGCATGCCGCGGCCGCCACCCCCACCGGATGCTTTCACGATCACCGGGTAGCCGATGTCGTTGGCCAGTTTCAGGATTTCGCTTGCGTCGTCGGACAGGGCCTGGTCTGGTCCTGGCACGCAAGGGACACCGGCTTGCAGCATCGCGCGTTTGGCCGCCACCTTGTCACCCATGGTTCGGATGGACGCGGCCGTGGGGCCGATGAAGGTCAAGCCAGCGGCCTGTACCGCGGCGGCAAAATCCGCGTTCTCCGACAGAAAGCCATAACCTGGATGGATTGCCTGCGCGCCACTGACTTCGGCCGCCAGCAGTATCGCGGCCTGGTTCAGGTAACTGCGCGCGGCCGGTGCGGGGCCGATACACAACGCTTGGTCGGAGCGCTGCAGATAACTGGCCTGGGCGTCGGCCTGGGAATGGATGGCCACCGTTTGCAGGCCCAACTCGTGGCAGGCGCGCTGGATGCGCAGCGCGATCTCGCCCCGGTTGGCGATCAATACCTTGTCGAACATCGCGCTTATTCCACGGTCTGCGCGGACGACAAACTGAATAGTGCCTGACCCGATTCAACCTCTTGCCCGGCCGTGGCAAGGATGGCCAGCACCAGGCCCGCGCGGGCTGCTTTGACCTCGTGGAACATCTTCATCGCCTCCACCACACACAAGGTCTGACCGGCTTGCACCCAGTCACCTGGTTTTACAAAAGCCGGTTCATCCGGTGACGGGGTCAGGTGCAAGACTCCGTATAGCGGGGCCGTGATGACCGCCTCAGGCGCGGGTCGTGGCGCCGGCATCGCGAGCGCAGCGCGGGTGTCGGAGGTCGAAGCGTGCGTGCTTTTTGCCGCGGCTGGCAAGGCGGCGCCCGAAGACAATTCGCCGGGCCGGTTGGATGCCGCGGCGCCGACGCGTTTGACCAGGCGGACCTTGTGCTCGCCCTCCACCAACTCCAATTCCGACAAGTCGGAGAGCGCCAGCAAATCGATCAGTTGCTTGATTTTCTGGATATCCATCCTGTGGCCCAGGCCTTGAAGGGGCCAATGTACGATCGGACAGGAATTGAGGCAAAGACGGATTGGGCTTGTAGCGATAAGAGCGTCTTATGGCTGCGTGGTATGCGCCGGACTGTTGTCGCCGGCAAGGTCGCCCACCAGTTCCAACAGGATGTCCTTGACGGCAAGCGCTGGCTCCGACAAGGGCAGGTGATCGGACAGGCACAACGACAACGGCGCCTCTATGACCGGGTTGACGATGCGACACAGGCGCGCATTACACGCCGCGCCAATAACCCGTGCCGCCGATACGGGCAGGATGGTCGCACCCAGGCCGTCGGCAATGGCCGCAATCAGCGTGGACGCCGATTCGATTTCCGCCACCACGTGTGGCGCCTGATGAATGCCCATGAAGGCCTCGTCGACCAGCTTGCGCACCACGTTGTAGGGGCGAGGCAGCAGCAACTCGACATCCTGTAGCCGCGCCAGCTCGATTTGCGCCTCGATGCACCCCGGGCTCGACGTGACGGGCATCGACCTGACGTCCGAGTTCTGCCGGCTGGCCAGCGAGCTCACGCGCCGCGTCGGGCTCGGATCCCGCGTGCGCTTCGAGACCGCCGACGCCACCGCGATGCCTTTCGCCGACGCGTCCTTCGACGTCGTCTGGACCCAGCACGTGCAGATGAACGTCGCCGACAAGCGGCGGTTCTACGCCGAGATCGCGCGGGTGCTGCGGCCGGGCGGGCGCTTCGCCTGCTACGAAATCGCGCAAGGGTCCGGCGGGCCGATCGTCTACCCGGCGCCGTGGGCCTCCGACCCGGCGCTCAGCCACGCGGTGACGCCGGCCGCGCTGCGCGCCGCGATCGAGGGCGCGGGGCTCGCGATCGAGAGCTGGGAGGATGTCACCGCGATCGGCCGCGACTGGACGCTGGCGCGCGCCGCCGCCCCGCCGTCGCCGGGCGCGGTCTCGACCGGGGCGCTGCTCGGCGACGAGATCCGCGCCGGCGGCGCCAACATTCCGCGCAACCTCGCCGAGAACCGCATCGCGCTGGTCGAGGCGATTGCGCGCAAGGCCCCGGTTCCGTAAGAAGGCGAAGCCGCCCGGAGAGAGCATGACCCGCGACGAGATCGCCCGCATCGCCGCCCGCATCCTGATCGAGACCAAGTCGGTGCTGCTGAACGTCGAGAAGCCGTT
>JANNGR010000051.1:0-5571 GCA_031403955.1 Betaproteobacteria bacterium | reverse complement strand
GAAGGATGCCGAGGAGTCCGACGTGGTGGCCCAGCAGCTGGCAAGCAGCGAATACGTCGACGAGGAGGCGCGCCAGTTGGCGATCGAAAAATCCAAGGGGATGAGGGGCTGATGATGATGAGCAATGCAGCACTGGGCATGACCATGCTCTGTCTCATCGTGGTCGTGATCATGATGGGCTTTCCGACCGCATTCACCCTGATGGGCTTGGGCATGCTGTTCGGTTATGTGGCGTTTTACGACCCGGCAGCCGCCTGGCTTGACAACCGGATTTTCGACCTGATGGTGCAGCGCGCATTCGGTGCGATGACCAACGAAACACTGCTGTCGATCCCGCTTTTTGTCCTGATGGGTTATGTCATGGAACGCGGCGCGCTGGTCGACAAGATGTTCCACAGCGTGCAACTCGCGTTCCGAAGCGTGCCCGGATCGCTGGCTGTTACCACCTTGATCATCTGCACCTTCTGGGGCATTGCCAGCGGACTGGTGGGTGCCGTGGTGGTATTGATGGGCGTGATCGCGATGCGGCCCATGCTCAATGCCGGTTACGACACCCGGCTGGCGGCCGGCGTGATTACCGCCGGCGGCACGCTGGGCATCCTGATCCCACCGTCGGTCATGATCATCGTGTACGCCGCCGTGGCGGGTCAGTCGGTGGTCAAGCTTTACGCCGCTGCCATGTTCCCCGGCTTTTTCCTGGCCCTGCTCTACCTGATCTACATAATTGGCTGGGTCCTGATCAACCCCAAAGTTGCTCCCAAACTTGCGCCCGAAAAGATGCAGGTGCCGATTCCCGCCTGGCTGGCTCACCTGTCAAGCGTCTACTCGCGCCGGATGCTGCCGGCTCTGGCGGCAGCCGTCGCTACACCGGGTAAGGCGTTGCGCGCGAGCGCCGATGGCATGGTCATCACCTTTGGCCTGCTGGCGCGCAGCCTGGCCGTGTCGCTGGTGCCGCTGGCGCTGGTGGCCGGATCGCTTGGCATGGCGTGGTGGTACGTGGTCATCTATTCGCAGAAAGACAACAACCCGGTACAGCTGGCCCAGCCCGGTCCCGTCGCTTCGGATGCGGCAGCCGGCACCTCGCTCGCAACACCCGCGGCGGGCGGCGTGCAGGAGCCCCCTGGCGCCGGGGCGGTGCAGGAACCGACCAGCGCTGGTGGCGTGCAGGAGCCGCCGGCTGCGGGCGGCGTCAGCGAACCCCCCGGCAGTGACTCCGGCTTGCAAGCGCCGCCCGGTTCCAGCGATGTGCAGGAGCCACCCGGCGCCGCCAAGGTCGGAGCCGAGCCCGCCATGCAGCAGCTCGGCGACCCCTCGGCGCAGGGGCCTGAGGTGGCAGCCGTTCCGGAAGCTTTTTACACCGGGTTCTGGATCGCCTGCGGCCTGATGTTGCTGCTGCTGACCTGGTACTACTGGCGTTTCGACGCCGAACAGTTCGAGATCCTCAGAATGCTGGTGTCGTCGGTCATGCCGCTGGCGCTGCTGACCATCATGGTGCTGGCCGTGATCCTGTTCGGAATCACCACCGCCACCGAATCGGCGGCAGTCGGTGCCGCCGGAGCCTTCCTGATGGCCTGGCATGCCGGCACGCTGAATTTCCAGCGCATCAAGGAAGCGGTGTTCCTGACCGCCAAGACCACCTCCATGGTGTGCTGGCTGTTTGTCGGTTCGGCGCTATTCTCGGCCGTGTTCGCGCTGCTGGGTGGCCAGCGTGTAATCGAGGAATGGGTGTTATCGATGAACCTGTCGCCGCTGCAGTTCCTGCTGCTGTCGCAGGCCATCATCTTCATCCTGGGCTGGCCGCTAGAGTGGACCGAGATCATCGTGATCTTCGTGCCGATCTTCCTGCCGCTGCTGGCGCATTTCCAGATCGACCCGATCCTGTTCGCCGTGCTGGTCTTCGTGAACCTGCAGGCGGCCTTCCTGTCGCCACCGGTTGCCATGTCGGCGTTCTACCTCAAAGGGGTGTCGCCGTCCCACGTGACCATCAACCAGATATTTGCCGGCATGATGCCGTACATGTTGATCGTAATTCTGTGCATGGTGTTGATGTACATCTGGCCAGGGCTGACCTTGTGGCTACCCAAATACCTCTATGGCTGATGGCGCAAATCGCCAATCCGGCAATCGGGCAAACGCGGGTCGCTGGAGTCCGCAATACCTTGGCCCGCGGCTTCCAGTTCCAGCAGGCTGTCAAGACTACCGCCGAGCGAACCGTTAAACGCGTCCTTGGCGAGTGCCAGCGCGGTCGGCGACGCGCCGGACAGCGTCGGCGCCATTGCCCGCGCCCGCGGCAGCAGCGCCTCGGGCCCGATCGCTTACGGCTACGCTGTCGTGAACCACGGCACGGTCTGGATGGCCACGGCGTCGCTGTGTGGCGCAGACTTGCTGGCGCTGGGCGTCGCGGCGGACGCGCCAGCGAACCTCATGACCAATGCCGCGCTGGATCCAGTTGGCAAAATACGCGAGTTCAAATACTGTGCGGTGGCGATACATCGTGATGGCGAACTGCTGCATGGCGCGGGTTACGGCACCGGTACCGTGGCGCCTTGATTCCCCGCGGCGGCAACCCACTACCTTCAGCCCAAATATGTCTACATTGCACCCCTCGATTGAAGTTGCTGTCGTCATGCGCCGGGAGCGTATTGAGGGCGCTGCCAGCCGTTGGCAAGAATGGCGCTGGGTGCTGGCGGAGGTGGTGACCGGCGAACTGGCGTTTGGCACCCAGCCACGCCTTCTTTACAAAAGCGATAACGAAGAACGCTGGCTGCATCCGGGCTTCGAGGTCGAATTGTTCAAGGACGATGCGGAAGGCTACTACCTGAATGTCACCACGCAGGCACCTTGCTGGTTTGTGCTGTGGCGCATGGAGGAAGAAGCGGCGCTGGCGCAGCAGCCGATCGCGCGGCCGCGGATTGTGACCTTGAGTTACCACGCTGCCGGGCGTTGGCTGGATGCCCAGGAAACCGTGGAGCAGGTGCCTGCGCCGCTCGACATCGTCGCATGGATGCAGGCTTTCGTCGATGAAAACTACGTGCAGGAACTCAAACGGCGCAAGCGCCCCGAGAGCTTCAAATCATTGACAGACCGTTTTGGCAATCCGGCATCCGTGACGACCGAAAAGAAGTTTGGCGGTTCTGCGCATGGAAGCGGTGGCGCGTGATGGCCGACGGATTCTTGAACCGGTGGTCCAGGCGCAAGCTGGAGGTGCGGGGCGGCAAGCAGCTCGCGGAACCCGAGGTAACGTCAACTAAGGCAGCGGTGGCGGGCATAACGCCGGGGCCGCCAGAGACTCGCGATGCAAGGCAGGCCAACGCACTGGTGGTAGAACCGGTGGCATTGCCCCAGCAGGCAGCACTGCCGCCAGATGGGTTGCCAGTCGAACTGCCAACGCTCGCGGATGTACAGGGCCTGACGCCGGATTCGGATTTCAAGCCGTTTATGGCGCGGGGTGTGACAGCCGAAGTGAAAAACGCCGCGATGAAAAAGCTTTTCGCCGATCCCCATTTCAACCGGATGGATCGCCTGGACACCTACATCGACGACTACTCCCTGCCCGATCCAATTCCAGAATCGATGCTGCGCCAGATGGTGAGTGCCAAATTTCTCAATCTGTTTGGCGACCAGGACAAGCCTGCAATCGGGGCAGCAGACGAGACGACGCCCGAACTACCGCGGGATGATGCCAATACCCCGGAAGCCGAAGTTGTGGCACAGTCAATCTCGGCGCTGGAAAATCAGCCGACCATTTCCACGGCATTCGATCAGGCCCCGACGCCGACCGTCGGGTCCGAACAAAAAGCCACCCATACGCACCATGACGACCTTGATTTGCGATTGCAACCAGACCATGCCGCTGCAGCCCAAGGTGCTGGGCGAGGCACTGCATGAGGATCTGATACTTCACTCGACCTTGTGCCGCCGCCAGGCCGGTGCATTTCAGAAAGCCCTGTTGTCGGGTGACGACGTGGTGGTGGCCTGTACGCAGGAGAAGCGCCTGTTTATCGAGTTGGCGTCCCAGACCGAAGGCGCGCCGAGCGCATCCGAGCGGACGCTCAAGTTTGTCAACATCCGCGAAACCGGTGGCTGGAGCAAGGATGCGTCCAGGGCAATGCCAAAGATAGCGGCTTTGCTGGCGCTGGCGCACCTGGCCGACCCTGAGCCGGTACCTACGGTAACTTTTAACAGCGCCGGTCGCCTGCTGATAATTGGCGCGCTTGACGCGGCCGAGCGTTTGGCAGACCTGCTGGACGATGCGCTAGCCGTAACGCTGTTTGCACAAGGGCCAGGGACCGGCGGGGGCGCGCAGGAGCGGCGTTTTCCAGTGCTGAGTGGCCGGGTGGAAACGCTGACCGGCTGGCTGGGCGCGTTCGAACTGACATGGTCGCGCGACAACCCGATTGACCTGGACCTGTGCACCCGTTGCAATGCCTGTCTCGCGGTTTGCCCTGAAGGAGCGATCGGGCTGGACTACCAGATAAACGGCGAGCTGTGCAAATCGCACCGGAGTTGCGTCAAGGTATGCACGGCAGCCGGGGCAATTGACTTTACCCGTGCGGGCATCAGCCAGAGTGAAAAATTCGATCTGGTGCTGGACTTGCGCGCTACGTCCGCACCTGGTGCCACCTTCACACAACACGCACCGCCCCAGGGCTACTTCCGGTTGCCGGCTGATCGGGAGCGGGCCGAGGGTTACTTGAGCGGTGGCCAATTGAAGCAGGGCGAATTGAGCGAGACCCAAACCCTGCTCAAATTACGCGCGCTGGTGGGCGAGTTTGAGAAGCCCAAGTTCTTTGTATATAAGCAAAAGCTGTGCGCCCACAGCCGCAATATGCAGACCGGCTGCACTGCCTGTATCGAGGTGTGTTCTGCGTCCGCCATCGGCAGTGAGCCCGCGCGCCAGCAGATCAAGGTCAACCCGAACCTGTGTGTGGGCTGCGGTGCCTGCACCACGGTGTGCCCCAGCGGCGCGCTGACCTATACGTACCCGCGTGCGGCTGAGCAGGGCGTCAAGCTCAAGACAATGCTGGCTACCTATGCGCGTGCCGGTGGCAAACACGCCGCGTTGTTGCTGCACAGCCAGGAGGCCGGTACGCGCCTGGTGGGCGAGCTCGGCCGTGCCGCGCGTTTGGGCGCGCACACCCATGGCGTGCCGGCGCGGGTGCTGCCAATGGCACTCTGGCATACCGCGTCGCTCGGGCTGGACTTGTGGCTGACGGCAGTGGCCTATGGCGCGTCCCAGGTTTGGGTGCTGATGACGGCTGAAGAGGCGCCCCAGTACCAGGCGGCGGTACGGGCCCAGATGGACGTGGCGCAAGCCATTCTCAGCGGCCTGGGTTACCAGGGCACGCATTTCTCCATCCTGCATGCAGCGGGTGTGCGGGACCTTGCCGCCCTGGACCAGGCGCTGCAAGCCCCGGCGGCCCAATGCGTCGCGCGGTCCGCCAGTTTTGCGGTGCAGGCCGACAAGCGCGCCACGCTCGAACTGGCACTGGACCACCTGGTGCAGCAGGCGAGCCTGCAACCCGAACAGATTGCATTGGCGGGCATTGCGTCACCCAATGCGTCACCCAA
>JANNGR010000050.1:0-24062 GCA_031403955.1 Betaproteobacteria bacterium | reverse complement strand
ACTTTGAAATCTCCCCCGGCGAGGGTGCCTTTTACGGCCCAAAGATTGAATACACGCTAAAGGATGCAATTGGCCGGCCGTGGCAATGCGGCACCATGCAGGTGGACTTTTCCATGCCCGAGCGATTGGACGCCGAATATGTGGGTGAAGACGGCGCGCGGCACCGGCCGGTCATGCTGCATCGCGCCATCGTCGGTAGCTTCGAGCGTTTTATAGGAATGCTGCTTGAAGAAAGCGCTGGAGCCTTGCCAACCTGGCTCGCCCCGGAACAGGTATCGGTCCTCAATATCACTGATGCTCAGGCGAAATACGCGGCAACCGTGGCGAAAACGCTGCGCAATCTTGGCCTCAGGGTTAACCTAGACCTCCGTAACGAGAAGATTACGTATAAAATCCGCGAGCATTCAATGCAAAAGCTGCCCTACATCCTTGTCGTTGGCGACAAAGAGGTGGCAGCAGGCGCTGTTGCAGTGCGCGCCCGGGGAAACATTGACCTCGGTGTGATGTCCCTCGAAGCGTTCGCGCAAAGAATCGCAGGTGACATCACTCACAAGTCTGTTGTCTGAGTTAATTTAACTTTCGATTGCAGTTTGTCTGCGTGTGATGCGCGGCTTTCGCCACTTGTTTGTGGCAAATCTATTGAAGGATTGAACCATCGCTACTGAATTTCGTGACCGCCGTCACCGCGAAGAACGTAAACACCGCCTTAACCGGGAAATCATGGCTCCGGAAGTCCGCCTCTCTGGGCCTGAAAATGAGCCACTTGGAGTGGTCAGCCTGATGGAGGCGCTGCGCCAGGCGGGTGAACTGGATGTGGATCTGGTCGAAATTTCCGCCACGGCGAATCCGCCGGTCTGTCGCTTGATGGATTATGGCAAGTTCAAATACCAGGAGCAGAAGAAGGCGGCGGAAGCGAAGTCCAAGCAGACGGTGATCGAGATCAAGGAAGTCAAGTTTCGTCCCGGTACCGACGACGGCGACTACAACATCAAGATGCGCAACATAAGGCGCTTCCTGGCCGAGGGTGACAAATGCAAGATCACGCTGCGTTTCCGGGGCCGCGAGATTACGCATCAGGAAATCGGGATGGCCTTACTGAATCGCATACGTGCAGAGCTGGGTGATTTGATTTTGGTCGAGCAATTTCCAAAACTTGAAGGGCGCCAGATGATCATGATGATCGCGCCCGGCAAAAAGAAGGTTGCCGCCAAGCCAACGGTAGACGCGGCGACTACTGTCGCGTCGTAATGGTTTTTGTAACCCATCGGTTTGGTCACCGATGGATTGCTGGAAGTGGCAACTGAAGACTTGCCGCCAAAAAAAGTGGCTCGGGGCCAACAAGGCTGCAAACAGTTTGCAGACGCCTCACGAGCACAAGGAAAAAGGAGCATCCAATGCCCAAAATGAAGACCAAGAAAAGCGCGGCCAAGCGGTTCCGCGTTCGTCCGGGTGGTACCGTCAAGCGCGGCCAAGCCTTCAAGCGTCACATCCTGACCAAGAAGACCACCAAGAACAAGCGCCATTTGCGCGGACCGACGGCTGTGCATGAGACCAATATGGGTCACGTGGCGCAGATGTTGCCGGGCTTTGGCATTTAACTAACGACGAACTAGGAGTAACAACATGCCTCGCGTCAAACGTGGTGTAACGGCTCGCGCCCGCCACAAAAAAGTTCTGGCCCTTGCGAAGGGCTTTCGCGGCCGTCGCGGCAACGTCTTTCGCATTGCCAAAGAAGCGGTGATGAAGGCCGGGCAATATGCCTACCGTGACCGCCGTACCAAAAAACGTGTCTTCCGCCAGTTGTGGATTGCGCGCATCAACGCCGCCGCGCGCCAGTGTGGCCTGACCTACAGCCAGTTTGCCAATGGCCTGAAGAAAGCCGGCATAGAGATCGACCGCAAAGTGCTTTCCGATATCGCCGTGCATGACATGCCTGCTTTTGCCGGCATCGTGGAGCAAGTCAAGGCCAAGCTGGCGGCTTGAGTTCGCGCCGATCCGCTATTGTCTGGATAGCGAACGTTGCACCACAAACGAGGGCTAGAGCTTGAAAGAGCGCTAGCCCTTTTTCATCGACAAGACACTTCATGAACGAATTGAACCCGATCGTCGATGACGCGAAGGCAGCCTTCAGCCGGGCCGCGACGCCGGCCGATCTCGAAAACGCAAAGGCACTTTTTCTGGGCAAGTCAGGTCGCATCACCGAACTGATGAAGGGGCTGGCCGCGTTGCCGGTGAGCGAAAAAAAGTCGCGTGGCGCGGCTATCAATCTGGCCAAACAGGCAATTGAAGCGGCACTCAGCGAGCGCCGCGAGGCGCTGGCCGCCGCCGAATTGCAAACCCAATTGAAGGCCGAAGCGCTCGATGTAAGTTTGCCTGGGCGCCGCCGCGCGCCGGGCGGCTTGCACCCGGTGTCACTGAGCACGGAGCGCATCGAGGCCATTTTCGGATCAATGGGGTTCGAAGTCGCACAAGGCCCGGAGATCGAGACCGACTGGTTCAACTTTACCGCCTTGAATACGCCCGAAGACCATCCGGCGCGATCCATGCACGACACGTTCTATGTTGAAGGCGGCACGGCGGGGGCGCCGAATTTGTTGCGTACCCACACCTGCCCGGTGCAGATCCGCCACGCGGTGCAGCATGTCAAGAGGTATCGCCACCTGATCGACGCGGGACAGACCATGCCCGAGATTCGTGTCATCGTGCCGGGTCGTTGTTACCGGGTCGACAGCGATGCCACACACTCGCCGATGTTCCACCAGGTAGAAGGTTTGTGGGTGGGGGAAAACATCAGCTTCAAAGATCTGAAGGTGGTGTACCTGGATTTCATCCGGGCGTTCTTCGAAACGCGTGACCTCGACATCCGTTTTCGTCCCAGCTTTTTCCCGTTTACCGAACCCAGCGCCGAGATTGACATCATGTTCGGCACCGGCCCGCTGATGGGTCGCTGGCTCGAGGTGTCGGGCTCGGGCCAGGTGCATCCCAATGTGATCCGCAACATGGGGTTGGACCCCGAGCGTTACCTCGGATTTGCCTTCGGCTCGGGTATCGATCGACTGACCATGCTGCGTTACGGCGTTGACGATCTGCGACTGTTTTTTGACGGCGACATCCGATTTCTGTCGCAGTTTCAATAAGTTTTCACTCTGACCATGCAATTCCCTGAATCCTGGTTGCGCGAGTTTTGCAACCCACCGCTTTCAACCCTGCAATTGGCCGACACGCTGACGATGGCCGGCCTGGAGGTGGAAGAAGTGAAGCCGGTCGCGCCGCCATTCACGCGTGTTGTGGTCGGTGAGATCAAGGGCGCGGCGCCGCACCCGGACGCCGACCGCTTGCACATATGCAAGGTCGACGTTGGACAGAGCGAATTGCTTGACATCGTGTGCGGCGCTCCCAACGCCCGCGTCGGTATCAAGGTGCCGTGCGCGCTGATTGGTGCCGAGTTGCCGCCCGGCCCGGATGGCAAGCCGTTTCTGATAAAAGTTGGCATGCTGCGTGGCGTGCCAAGCCAAGGCATGTTGTGTTCCGCGCGCGAACTCCAACTCTCCGGCGACCACGCTGGATTGCTCGAACTGGCATCCAACGCGCCGTTGGGTCAGAACATCCGTGAACATCTAATGCTTGACGACAACTTGATGACCGTCAAGCTCACGCCCAACCTGGCCCATTGCTTGAGCGTTTACGGCGTGGCGCGTGAAGTGGCGGCATTGACCGGCGCGCCGCTTAACACCCCGGCGTTCCAGTCGGTGCCCGTTGGCATTGCCGACAAGTTGCCGGTCAAGGTCAACGCGCCTGATTTGTGCGGCCGTTTTTCCGGCCGTATTGTGCGCAACGTCAACACCAAGACCATCACACCGCGATGGATGGTTGAGCGTCTCGCGCGTTGTGGCCAACGCAGTGTGAGCGCGCTGGTGGACATCTCGAATTACGTCATGTTCGAATACGGCCGTCCATCGCATATCTTCGACCTCGACAAGATCCATGGCGGTCTCGATGTACGCTGGGGCATGGCTGGGGAACAACTCAAGCTGCTGAACGGCAGCACCGTCACAATCGACGAGACGGTAGGCGTGATTGCCGACGATTTGCAGGTCGAATCACTGGCCGGCATCATGGGCGGCGACGCCACAGCCGTTTCGGACGAGACCCGCAACATATACGTCGAGGCCGCGTTCTGGTGGCCGCGCTCGGTTGCCGGGCGCTCGCGTCGTTATAACTTTGCCACCGACGCTGGTCACCGCTTCGAGCGTGGCGTCGATCCCAGCCAGACGGTGGAGCACATCGAACGCATCACGCAGTTGATCATCGACATTTGCGGCAATACGAGTATCCAGTGCGGGCCGATCGACGACCAGCAGGTGAACTTGCCGGTAAACGCGCCGGTGCAGATGCGTGTGGCGCGCGCCTGCAAGGTGATTGGCATGCCGCTGACACTGGCTCAATGCGCTGATGCATTCACGCGCCTGGGTCTGCCGGTGACACAATCACCAGGCGACGCGGCCAGCGGCGCCGCAGGCGTAGTAACGGTCACGCCGCCGCCGCACCGCTTCGATCTGCAAATTGAAGAAGACCTGATAGAAGAAGTGGCGCGCGTGGTGGGTTACAACAACCTGCCCGCCACGCCGCCTGTGGCACCAATTACCGCCAGCATCCGGCCCGAGGCACAACGCAGCCCGTTCGCGGTGCGCCGAGCGCTGGCCGCGCTGGGCTACCAGGATACCATCTATTTCAGCTTCGTCGAAGAGCGTTGGGAATCGGAACTGGCGGGTAATCCCGCTCCGGTCAAATTGCACAACCCGATCGCGAGCCAGCTTGGCGTGATGCGCTCATCGCTGCTAGGTTCGCTGTTGCAAGTGCTCAAATTCAACCTGGATCGCAAGGCGACCCGCGTTCGTGTATTCGAGCTTGGCCGTGTTTTTCTGCGTGACGCAACGATCAGGAATACCGATGCCACGGTGGAAGGTTTTCACCAACCCATGCGCCTGGCAGGCATGGCTTGCGGCGGCGTCGACGCGCCACATTGGGGTCAAAGGGAAAGTGGAGTCGATTTTTTTGATGCGCGTGGCGATGTCGAAGCATTGCTGGCCCCATTAAAGGCCGACTTTGAGCCGGCGCAACACCCGGCGATGCATCCGGGCCGATGCGCGAGCGTGACGGTGGACGGTGTGCTAATTGGTTTTGTCGGCGAGCTGCACCCCAAATGGCGCCAGGTATATGGCCTGTCCAGTGCAGCCGTGATGTTCGAGCTGGAGCTCGATGCAGTGCTCCGGCGCCCGGTGCCGGCGTTCAGGCCAGTCTCCAAACACCAGCCGGTGCAACGAGATATTGCCGTCCTGGTGTCTGAGCAAGTAACGCATGCCGCACTGATGACCACAATCTGGGCGGCGCCCAGCGGCGGACTGCTTCGCGACGCGATGCTGTTTGACGTCTACCGCCCGCAGGCGGCCAGCGACGGCCTAGCTGTTGTTACGGCGCAGCCCGGCGAAAAAAGCCTGGCCGTGCGCTTGACGCTAAACAGCGACGACGCTACGCTGGCCGATGAGCAGATTGACCGTGCGGTGCGGGCAATCATCGATCAGTTGTCCGCAACCCTGGGCGCACGTCAGCGTGCCTGAGACGCTGCTCGCGGGCAGACAAGAACGAAAGAGGGGACGCATGGAGTTTGCGATTGAGAGCCTGGAGACGCCGGCATTGACCAAGGCCCAATTGGCCGAATTGTTGTTTGAGCAAATTGGCTTGAACAAGCGCGAATCCAAGGACATGATCGATGCGTTTTTTGATCTGATCGCGATCTGTCTGGTCGACGGAACCGACGTCAAGATTTCAGGATTTGGCAATTTCCAGATCCGCACCAAGGCGCCGAGGCCAGGCCGCAATCCGCGCACTGGTGAAGCCATACCGATTCAGGCGCGCCGGGTCGTCACGTTCCACGCCAGCCACAAGCTCAAGGATCAGATTCAGGACGAGGGCCGCGCTCCGTTGGCGCTTTGAGACAGTTTGGCGGGAAATTTCTGGCGCCTGAGCGCAGACATGCTTTGCATCCTGAGGATTCTTAGAGTAACCTCGAAGCTTTCTCGGGTACAGCATTGATTTCAATCGGGAAAGCGCTCCCACTCATTCCTGCCAAACGTTATTTCACCATCGGTGAGGTCGGCGATTTGTGCGGGGTCAAGCCACACGTGCTACGGTACTGGGAGCAGGAGTTCGCGCAGCTACGGCCGATGAAGCGTCGCGGCAACCGTCGTTATTACCAGCACCATGAAGTGCTGATGATCCGTCGCATACGTGACCTGCTGTATGACCAGGGCTTTACCATCAGTGGCGCGCGCAACAAGATGCAGGAATTGCTGCAAAACGAACGCGACAAACGCAAGAATGGCGAAGTATTGCTTGAAGGTGTCGAGGTGATCGAGACCAGCGACGCTGATCTTGATGACTTTGTTGACAGCGACATCGGTGCCGCGTCCGCGCCCGTCGCGGGTCAATTGCTGATGGTGCGGCGCGAGTTGTCCGAGATACGGGAGTTGCTGTCAGTCGCCTATTAGCCAGCGCCGAATTTGCGCCGGTATAATTTGAAGTGTCGTTCGGTGTGTGGCGCAGCCTGGTAGCGCACTTGCATGGGGTGCAAGGGGTCGAAGGTTCGAATCCTTTCACACCGACCAGGATTTACGGGGGTTAGCTGGGAAGTACCTGCTAACCCCTTTGTCATTTTCGGCGTTCACGTGCAGGATCTGGTTCAGAAATGCCCGGCGGTGGCCGACCAAGTACGCAGCCCAAGCCCGGCGAGATGGTTCGTGACTGCGCCCTGCGCCACCTCCATGGCCGTGCGGTGCCGGCGCTGCCCGACAACGTGCAGTCCTTCAACAATTTGCCTGGCAGCGAAACGCCTTGGACCAAGAACCCGTGGTTCTATGATCAGCGTACCGGCAAACACTTGGCGCTCAAGACGCCGGCGCAAGCCGGCCTGGTGTGCCCCGGTGGACACTGCGCACGGCTCCGGCGCCGGTGGCCGCTGGAGGGTGGGTAGCTTCGACAAATGCATCCAACGCGACGAGGCCTGTCTTCAGATGTTCTGGATCGAGGCGGCTAGCGCGATACCGCTGAAAATCGCTGAAGACTCGCCGGCCGCACTGGAAAAGTTCGCGTTGGTCGCGGTTGACTTGTGGATCGACATCGCCCAAATGCCCGACACTGAATGGTGACCAGTTTCCTGCCATGGCTATCTTTCCCCAGGGCCTTACCAATGTCGACCGGCGCTGCGCCAATGGTGGCGAGCGCGCCGTGCTGCACCAGCTCAAGCGTTGTCTGTCGGACGACTACCTGGTCTGGCATGACGTACCGATTGGCCCGAAGGCACGGCAACCTGACTTTGTAGTGTTCAGCCCCCGGCGCGGGGTGTTGATTCTGGAAGTCAAGCACTGGGCCTGGGGCACGCTGCGGTCAGTCAATCGGGATAAGGTTGAACTGTTGACCGAGCGCGGCCTGGTCACCGTGCCGCACCCTATTGCGCAGGCGCGCGGGTACGCGATGGAACTCAACAACGTGTTGGAGCGCGACCCGGCGCTGGTACATGACCAGAACCCCTTCAAGGGCAAATCGCGCGTGCCGTATGGATGGGGCTGCGTGTTGTCGAACATCCGCCACCGACATTTGCACGGCACGGACTTCCGTGAGTTGTTTCCGGATTACAAGTCTCTGCTGCGCGACGATCTGGACGAGGGCCTGGACCCGTATGTGTTCGAGAAGCGCCTGTGGGGCATGTTCGTGCTGACCTTTCCGTTTGCGCTGAGCCTTCCGCAAGCGGACCGCGTGCGTTGGCACTTATTCCCGGAAATCCGGATGCAGCAGGCGTCACTGCTGGATGAGGGCGGCGAATCCCCGCCGCTGGACCGGCCCGAATTGATGCAGGTGATGGATCTGCGGCAGGAGCAGGCCGCTCGTGCGTTGGGCGAGGGGCATCGGGTGATTCACGGCGCGGCCGGGTCGGGCAAAACCATGTTCCTGATCTTCCGGGCACAGCAATTGGCCGCCGCCGCGCGGGTGGACCAACCGATTCTGGTGTTGTGTTTCAACCGTGCCCTGGCCGACCGCATCGACGGCCTGCTGCGCCAACGAGGCGTCAATGAACGCGTGCTGGTGCGCACCTTCCACCGTTGGTGCCGGGACATGGTGCGGACTTATCAACTCGATGTTCCAGCGAACTTGCGCGGAACTGCTTATTACAAGGCACTCGCCGCGACAGTTAGCCGCGCGGTGGAAACCGGGCTGGTGCCGGGCGGACAGTACACCGCGTTGCTGATCGACGAAGCACACGATTTCGAAGATGCCTGGTTGCAGTTAGCCACGCTGATGGTCAGCCCGGCTACCAATTCGTTGCTGGTGCTGTATGACGACGCCCAGTCAATCTACCAGAAGCAGCGGCGCAAGTTCAGCTTTACCAGCGTGGGTATCCAGGCGCAGGGGCGTACCAGCGTCTTCAGGTTGAATTACCGCAACACGGCCGAGGTGCTGGCCCTGGCCATGCAATGCGCGCAAAGCCTGCTGGCCGACCGGGCCGAGACCGAGAATGCAATGCAGACGGTGCGTCCTGCCACGGCTGGACGGCGCGGCCCGATGCCGCTGCTGCTGGAGGCCGCCAATGCCCAGTTGGAGGCGGAAATGGTGGCTGAACATATCGCCAAGGCGGTGGCTCACGGGCGCGCGCTAAACGAGATAGCCGTATTGTTTCGGATCAAGCGACAGATGGACAACGTGGCGCAGGCGCTGGCGCGGCTTGGGCTTGCCGTACAGGCGATGAACACGCCGGGTTTTCGCTCGTTTGACTGGAGTGCGCCGAGTGTCAAACTGATCACGCTGCATAGCGCGAAGGGCCTGGAATTTCCGCTGGTGTTGGTCGCCGGTCTGGACGCCATGCCGTACCTGAACGAACCCATGGACGAAGAGGTACGCCTGCTCTATGTAGGCATGACACGCGCAACGCACGAGTTGGTGTTGTCCGCCGCTGGAAGCTCAGCGATGGTGCAACGGGTGCGCAACGCGATGGAGGTGGTGGCAAACCAGTTTGGCGATACCGGTCAAGGTTGAATGCGGCCATCCATTGCCCGAAGCGGAAAACCCGGCTGCCGTTGGTGCCCGTTTTGAAGGCGCTGTGTTGTCGCTACGAAAACGTCAGGAATCTTCATGCAAACCACGCTCACCTTCAAAGGGCAAATGACGCTGTCCGGCGCGGTGCGAACCCAATTGGGTCTCGGCACCGGCGGCTGGTTATTCTGACGTGCTGACCCTGGACGAAAAAGCGCCAACAACAGCGACGCACCAGTTGTTGCGTCAAGCCGCTGGACGCGCTCGTTCGCCGCGCAGCATGACTACGCCTGCACCCGCCAGCAGCGCGATGCCCGCCCAGGCGGGGGCATTTGGCGCGTCGCCCCACACCACCCAGCCAGCCAGCAGTGCAAATAGCAACCCGGTGTAGCGGAACGGGGCGACTACACTCATCTCGCCGCTGCGCATACCTATGATGACCAGGTAGTAGGCGCCACTCAAGAACACACTGGCCGCGCCAAGCAGGGCCAGTTGCTGCGGCGTTACCGGCCGCCAACCCTGCACAGCGCTCATCAGCCCGGACAGCAGCGTCACGGCAACGGCGGTGGTCACGGTAATCAGCACGGAGGATATGGTGCGCGGAATAACTCGCGTGATCAGATCGCGGGCCGTGTGCAGCAGCGTGGCCAACAGGCACAGCAGCGCCCAGGCATTGAATCCCGCCGCGGCTGGTTGCACGATCAACAGCACCCCGGCAAATCCGGTGGCGATCGCCAACCAGCGCGCCGGGCCCACGCGTTCGCGCCAGGCCAGCACCGCAAATAGCGTGATGAACAGCGGCGTCGCCATGTTGATGGCGGTGGCGTTGCCAATCGGCAGGTGGAACAGCGATGCCAGGTAGGCCATTGTGGCCAGTGCATCCACCGCCGCGCGCGCCAAAACCGGGCGACGCAGCAGGTCGCGCATGGGGCCCCGTGCCGGACGCAACAGACCCATGGCCTGTGCCACGGCCAGTAACAGGGCGGTGGCAAACAGCCCGCGGATGAAGACAAGTTGCGCCGTGGGCATCGATTCGCTTACATACTTGACCATGGCATCATTGGCAATGAAGCTCGCCATGGCGAGCGACATGGCCACAATCCCACGACGGTTGTCGGCGCGTTGCGGAGTTGGCATCGGTCCCAATGTTAAGCGCGAGCTGGCACGCGCCGGCTGGTGCCAGGTGAATGGGGTAAATTCGCCGGTACCGGTTAACCAATTTCACATGCCGATTCCCTCCCGCTCCCTGAACCTGCGCGGTGCCCTGAATTTCCGCGACCTGGGTGGTTATGCTGGTCACGACGGCAGGCTGGTGCGGTGGCGGCGGTTATTTCGCTCCGACCACCTGGCTTCTCTGACCCCCGACGATGTCGTCGCGTTGTCGGCAATTGGCCTGGCCAGGGTGTGCGACTTTCGGGGTGAGGCCGAACGTGCGCCGCTGATCTGCGCCATGTCGGGCCTGGCGGTGCATTCCCTGCCGATCGAGCCGACGGTGGTTCAGGGTATCAGCGATCTGCTTGCCGCCGGCCAGCGGTTGACGGAGCCCGACACGGTGCGGCTGATGCAACAAACCTACCGCGCTTTTGTGCGCGACAACGCCGAGCGGTTTGCCGGGCTGTTCCGTCTTCTACTGGAAAGCGATACACCATTGGTTTTTCACTGTACCGCCGGCAAGGACCGCACCGGTTTCGCGGCGGCGCTGATTCTGCTGGCGCTGGGTGTGCCGCGCCATGTGGTCATGCAGGACTACCTGCTGACCAACCAGTTCTTCCGCATGCCTGGCGGCAACTCCGGCCAATTGCCGAAGGAGGTTCTGGACGTGCTCTGGCGGGTGCAGGAGGACTTCCTGGACGCCGCGTTGCAGGCGGTCGAATCCGACTACGGCAGCGTGCTGGATTATCTGGACAAGGCACTGGGCGTGCGCCCAAAAGACCAGCAGCGGCTGGCGACGTTGTATTTGCAGCGCTAGCAGCCAGCCCCGATGATTAAAGGCTGTCGGTAAAGCTGCGCAACTTGTCCGAGCGGCTCGGGTGCTTGAGTTTGCGCAGCGCCTTGGCTTCGATCTGGCGAATGCGTTCACGCGTCACGTCAAACTGCTTGCCCACCTCTTCCAGCGTGTGGTCGCTGGTCATCTCAATGCCAAAGCGCATGCGCAGCACTTTGGCTTCGCGCGGCGTGAGACTGTCGAGTATGTCTTTCACCACGTCTCGCAGTCCGGCCTGCATCGCGGCTTCCATTGGAGCGGTGTTGGCGCTGTCTTCGATGAAGTCGCCCAGGTGGGAGTCGTCGTCGTCGCCAATAGGAGTTTCCATCGAGATCGGCTCTTTCGCGATTTTCATGATCTTGCGAATCTTGTCTTCCGGAATCTCCATCCTTGCCGCGAGCACGCTCGCATCGGGTTCGAAGCCGAACTCCTGCAGATGCTGGCGGCTGATGCGGTTCATCTTGTTGATGGTTTCTATCATGTGCACAGGTATGCGGATGGTGCGCGCCTGGTCGGCGATGGAGCGCGTGATGGCCTGGCGAATCCACCAGGTTGCATAGGTCGAAAATTTGTAGCCGCGCCGGTATTCGAACTTGTCAACCGCCTTCATCAGGCCGATGTTGCCTTCCTGGATCAGGTCCAGGAACTGCAATCCGCGGTTGGTGTATTTCTTGGCTATCGAGATCACCAGGCGCAAGTTGGCCTCGATCATTTCTTTCTTGGCGCTGCGCGACGACGACTCGCCTTCGTTCATGCGTTTGTTGATGTCCTTGAGCTGGTCCAGGGGCACCACGACACGCGCCTGCATGTCGGTCAGTTTTTGCTGCAAGTCCTGCACTGGCGGGATGTTGCGGCCCATGATGGTGCTCCATGGCTTCCCGGCAGCGGCCTGCTTTTCGATCCATTTCAGGTTCAGTAGCTGGCTTGGCACCTTGTTGCCGTGTTTGTCGCGGCCACTGAAATCGGCGATGAAGTGTTCTTGCGGGTAACCGCATTTGTCGACGATGATGCGGCGCAGTTCGCGCTCTTTCTTGCGGATGTCATCGACCTGCGCACGCACCATGTCGCACAGCTTTTCAATCGCCTTGGCGGTGAAGCGGATCGACATGAGTTCTTCGCTCAGCGCTCTTTGCGCCTTGACATAGTTGGGGGTTCCGTAACCTTCGCGGTCGTAGGTCTTGTGCACCTTCTCAAACAATTCGCGCAGGCGGTCAAGGCGGCTCAGTGCTTCTTTTTTCAACTCTTCGAGTTTCTTGGTCAGCGCCTTGGAGCCACCTTTGCCGTCGTCGTCGTCTTCGGCGTCAAACTCGTCAAAGTCTTCTTCGGCCACGTAGTCGTCGGCTTCGTTGGGGTTGGAGAAGCCATCCACAACGGTGGTGATGACAATCTTGCCCTCGCGGATCTCCTCGCCCAGGCGCAGGATTTCGGCAATCGTGGCCGGCGACGCGGAGATCGCTTCCATCATCGCCATCAAACCGCCTTCGATGCGTTTGGCAATTTCAATCTCGCCTTCGCGCGTGAGCAATTCGACGGTGCCCATTTCTCGCATGTACATGCGTACCGGGTCAGTGGTGCGGCCAAACTCGCTGTCCACGGTCGACAAGGCGGCTTCGGCCTCTTCCTCCGCCTCCTCCTCGGTCGCGGCGGTAGCCGTGGTGTTGTTGAGCAACAGCGTTTCAGCATCCGGGGTTTGTTCGTAGACCGCGACCCCCATGTCGTTGAGCATGGAGATCACCACTTCCAGCGTTTCCGCGTCCACCAGCTTGTCGGGCAGGTGGTCGGAAATTTCACCGTGGGTCAGGTAGCCACGGGTCTTGCCGAGTTTGATCAGGGCCTTGAGCCGCTGGCGGCGCCGCGCCAGATCCTCTTCGGAAAGTACGGTTTCATCGAGTCCGAATTCCTTCATCAAGGCGCGTTCCTTGGCCTTGCTGATTTTCATGCGCAGGGGTTTGACCTTTTCGCCGGTGGCAGCCGGTTCTTCCGCGAATTCGGCCACGATGTCCTGCAGGTCATCAATGGCGTCGGCAATCAGTTGGCCCTTGGGTTTCGGCCCGCGTTTGGCGCCGGTCCTGACCGGCACCACGGCTTGTGGCTGCACGACCTTGGGCGGCCGGCCCGGCTTGTTTCTCATCACAGGTTCAACAGTCAGGCCAACGCTTGCGGATGGGGTTTTCGATGGCGGCTTTGGCGCGGTCTTGCCTGTCATATTGACCGCCGGAGTCTTGGCGGCTGCTCGGTGCATTGGCTTGGGCTGCGACTTTGCGGCTGGTCTTGCGGCCGGTTTTGCGCTTGTTTTTGCCTTCGGTGCGTCGACGCGTTTGGCAACTGGCTTAGCGGGCTTGCTGGATTTTTGAGCGGGCATGGCAGGACCTCAAGACTTCAAAGGGACAAAGTAAAACGGCGCCGCTACGATGGGCGCCGATAGCCAGATGGCAACCAGGCAAACAGCCGGCAAGATGTGTGGGCGAACATTTGGTGTGCAGTCCTGGCGGTGAGGTAGCCGGTCGTGAGCTTTGTCATCGGTTGGCCGGGCCCGGAGGTGCTGCTGTCGCTCTTGCGCAGGCAAGCTTTGGATTATACCCCGCGGTGCATAGCGCAGCGGCCAAGGATGTTGTCGCGGCACCGTGGGGTCAGGCCTGTGTCGGCATGGAAGCTTCAATCTCGCGCCGGCGCGTCTGTAATTCCCGGTAACGCTGCAGCGCCGACGGGTCCGTCCTCGACGCTTCGATAGCCTGGGTTTCCAGGGCCTTGATGTGTTCCACCAGCATGCGCCTGAGCAGGTTTCGCAGCTCCTCCAGCGCGTCTTGTTGGTCGTCTGCGCCCGCCATGTCGGCAGTGGCCATCAGGCGCAGCGCCAACTCTTCCGATTCGTGGCCGCGCAGCCCTTCGAGCATGGCGCCCCACGGCTGCGGCCCGTGTTCGTGCAACTGGTGCTCCAACCACGCGAATAGCGGGCCGTGGGGCGGCGGCAGGTGGCATAACAGGGCGTGGTCCTCGGCAGAAAAGTGGTTCCAGCTTTCCATGCGGCCCAGGAAAATTCTTGCCGCATGGTCCGCCCGGCTGGCGGGGCGCACACGGCCCGGTGCATGCCCATGGGGCGCCGAATCAGCGCGTGATCGCTGGCCGTGGCCCTTGTTGTACCGGGCGGTGTTGTTGCCGCCGGCGCGCAATTCCTTGGGTAGCCAGAGGTCGCTCAATTCCCGACCGGCAAGCTGTACCAGATCGGCAATTTCCGTCAGTAGCTGGCGTTTGAGCGCGCCGTCCGGCAACTGCACCCACAGCGGCCTGGCGTTGCTGGCCAGATGGGCCCGACCCTCGGCGCTGTTCAGGTCGCAGCCGTCACGCGCCGAGTCGACCAGGAAACGGCTCAGCGGCACCGCTTCGCTGACGCAGCGCGCGAAAGCCTCCTTGCCAAAGTCGCGGATGTAGCTGTCGGGGTCATGCTCTGGCGGCAGGAACAGGAATTTCACACTGCGCACATCGCTCGCATACTGCAGCGCGCCGTCAAGCGCCTTGCGCGCCGCGCGCCGGCCGGCGGCGTCGCCGTCAAAGCTGAATACGACCGAGTCGGTGAAGCGAAACAGCTTTTGCACATGTTCGGGGGTACAGGCGGTGCCCAGCGTCGCCACGGCGTTGGGGAAACCAAGCTGGGCCAGCGCTACCACGTCCATGTAGCCTTCGGTCACCAGCACGTAACCCTGTTGACGCAGCGCCGATCTGGCCTCGAACAGCCCGTAGAGTTCGCGTCCCTTGCTGAACACCGGGGTTTCGGGCGAGTTGAGGTACTTTGGTTTCTCGTCGCCCAGAACCCGGCCACCGAAACCAATACATTCGCCCTTGACGTTGCGAATTGGAAACATGACCCGGTCGCGAAACCGGTCATAGCGTTTTTGCTCGGAGCCGTCGTCGTCCTGGCTCAGTATGACCAGGCCACTTTCCACCAGCAACGGGTCGTCGTAATCCGGAAAAACGCTCGCCAGGCTCCGCCAGCCCTGCGGCGCATAACCAAGCCCGAACTGCCGGGCGATGTCGCCATTCAGGCCCCGGCCCTTCAAATAATCGACCGCGCGTGATGACTCCTTGAGTTGCTGGCGGTAGGCTGTGCCGGCTTTCTCCAGCACGTCAGTCAGGGTGGTCTGCTTTTGCCGTTGTTCGGCGGCGCGTGCGCGGTCTTGTGGCGAAGCGTCGTTTTCGGGAACCTGCAGGCCGTATTGCTGCGCCAGATCCTTGACGGCTTCCACGAACGACATGCCGGCATGGTCGATCAGAAAACCGATTGCGTTGCCGCTTTTTCCACAACCAAAGCAGTGGTAAAACTGCTTGCTTGGGCTGACGCTAAAAGAAGGCGACTTCTCCGCGTGAAACGGACACAGGCCAATGTAATTCGCACCGCCCTTTTTTAGCTGTACGTAACGACCGACGATCTCAACCACATCGGCGCGGGCGACAAGCTCCTGAATGAAAGACTGAGGGATGGCCACGGGTGATTTTGTGTTCGCGGAAATGAAACGTTACGGTCAACACTTTGGCTACGACCTGCCACGAAAGGGTGCCAAGGCGGGCGCGCGGACCACCGCCCGGCCAGTGGCGGCCAGCAAGGTTCAGTCGCCCATCACCACGCCTTCGCGACGTGGATCCGCGCCACCCATCCAGACTGGTGTGCCGTGCACCTGTCCCCGTGTGATGGCCTGCAGTCCGCTCGTCATGTTGACCTCGCGCACTTCGTGGCCGCGCGACTTGAGTGCGTCAACGGTTGCGCTTGGGAAGCGTTTTTCTTCCAGCGTGGTTGGTCCGTTGAGCGAGGCGAAGTTGGGCAGGTTGATAGCTTGCTGCGGTAACATGCCCCAGTTCAGGACGCCGTACAAGGTCTTTGCCGTGTAGTGGATGATTAACGCGCCGCCGGGGCTACCGCCACTCATGATCAATGCCCCGGTGGCCTTGTCGAACACCAGTGTGGGCGCCATCGACGAGCGCGGGCGCTTGCCCGGCTGCACCCGGTTGGCGATCAGGGCACCAGTCGCGTCCGCGGGCGCAAAGCTGAAGTCGGTGAGTTCGTTGTTGAGCAGGAAGCCACGCACCATCTGGCGCGCACCAAAACCGTCTTCGATCGTAGTGGTCATCGCGATCGCATTGCCGTAACTGTCAACGATGGAAATGTGCGAAGTGCCGAATTCAGCCTGTTCGGGCATTGGCGCATGCGAGGTTTTGATGCCGCCCGGCGTACCGGGTCGAGCGGTCTTCATGCTTTGCGCGCCTGGGGTCTGGCCGATCAATTTGGCGCGCTCAGCCAGATAGAGGGGATCCAGCAGGCTCATCCAGTTGCCTGCCGGTGGCTGCACGAACGCCGGGTCGCCGACATACTGCGCTCGGTCGGCAAACGCCAGCCGGGAAGCTTCGCTGTACAGATGCAGCCACTCGGCCGACGGCAATCCGTCGTGCAGCGGCAGCGCTTGCGCTCCCGTGTTGTTCAGGATGCCTAGTATCTGTCCCACGGCGATGGCGCCCGAACTTGGCGGCGGGAAACCGCAGATACGGAAATCGCGCGTGTTGGCGCGGTAGTCGGTGCAAATTGGCGCGCGTTTGACGCTCTGGTAATTGGCAAGGTCTGCCAGGCTCAGGCGGCCTGGATTGGCGGGATGTTTTTGCACCTTGTCGACCATCGCCTGCGCAATTTCGCCCTCTAACAGGGCCCTGGAGCCGCCGGCCGCAATCTTGCGCAACACGTCGGCGAGGGCTGGATTTCGCAGTATGTAGCCGACTTCGTGCGGGCTGCCGTCGGTCTTGTAAAAATAGGCTGCGGCGACGGAGTCTTTCTTCAGGTGGGCTTCGGTGCTGAGCAGGCCATTTAGCCGGGCGCTTACCTTGAAGCCGCCTTCGGCCAGTGTGATCGCCGGTTCGAACAATCTGGCCCATGCCAGTTTGCCGTATTGCTTGTGCGCCATTTCCAGCATGCGCACAGTACCAGGAACGCCCACCGAGCGACCGCCCACCACGGCGTCATAGAACGGCATCGGTTTGCCGTCGGCGCCGATGAACAATTTTTCGTCGACTGCTGCGGGCGCGGTTTCGCGCCCGTCGAAAGCCTCGACATCTTTGCCGTTGAAGTGCATCAGGAAAGCACCGCCGCCGATGCCGCTGGATTGTGGCTCGACTAGGCCCAACACCATCTGCACCGCGATTGCAGCGTCCATCGCGCTGCCGCCTGCCTTGAGCACCTGGTAACCGGCGTCCGTGGCCAGCGGGTTGGCCGCAGCCACCGCAAACTTGGCAGTAGCCCAGCCAGGCTTCTCGGCATAACCCGATGAGCCCTCGGGCTGGCTGGGTACGGTGTAGGTGAAATCGTTCAGGGTCGACGCGCAGCTTGCTAGCAGGCCAGCCAGCGCAATCGCGCTAAGGGGAAGGACAAGACGCAATTTCATCGTGATTCCAATCAAGTGCGGCGGGTTTGACTTTCCCAGTGCCTGGCTGCATGCGGCGACAAGCTTGTCGGGGTTGCGGCCTGCGACGCACGACACCGCGCTTGCGGCGCGCACCCTGCCATCGATGGTGAGACCGATGCCGCTGGTGCCGCCAATAACCAGAGCCATCTGCCGTTCCAGCGTAACCCGGTCCGGATCGCGCGTCAGGGTTGCGGGACTTCTCAACGCGGTGCCAGACGGACGGCGCCATCCAAGCGTATCACTTCGCCGTTGAGCATGTCATTTTCGATGATGTGTTTGACGAGTTTCGCAAAGTCGTCCGGTGTACCCAGGCGCGACGGAAAAGGCACGCTGGCGGCCAGCGCCTGCTGTACTTCCTTGGGCAAGCCAAACATCATCGGCGTGCCAAAAAGGCCGGGAGCGATCGTCATGTTGCGGATGCCGCTGCGCGCCAGGTCACGGGCAATCGGCAGTGTCATGCCCACGATACCGCCTTTCGACGCGCTATAGGCGGCCTGGCCAATCTGCCCGTCGTAGGCGGCCACGGAAGCCGTGGAGATCAACACCCCGCGCTCGCCGGTGGCCTCGGGTTCGTTTTTGCACATCGCATCGGCCACCAGCCGGATCATATTGAAGCTGCCTATCAGGTTGACCATGATGGTCTTGCTGAACAGGCCCAGGTTATGCGCGCCGTTCTTGCCCACGGTCTTTTCAGCCGGTGCGATGCCGGCACAGTTGATCAGGCCCATCAGCTTGCCCATGGACACTGCCTTGGCCACGACCGCTTGGCCATCGGAATCTTGTGAAACATCGCACTTGACGAATGCGCCGCCAATTTCCCTGGCAATGGCCTCTCCTTTTTCAGCCTGCATGTCGGCCACTACCACAATGGCACCGTTGGCCGACAGCATGCGAGCCGTTCCTTCGCCCAGACCCGACGCGCCGCCGGTAACGATGAATACTTTGCCCGTGATTTCCATGGTGTGAATTCCTGTTTTGGTTGAAGTGGATTGCGCTGTTGACGTACGCGTCAATTATGGCCCAGCCCATCCGGGACTCGGCGGCCTTGCTGCTACAATCGCCGCTCTCAAATACGCTTAGGCGCGTAGCTCAGCTGGTTAGAGCACCACCTTGACATGGTGGGGGTCGTTGGTTCGAGTCCAATCGCGCCTACCACTGTTCTGATTCTCAGGGCAGTTGATTTTCGACAATTCCAGTGCGTTGATCTCAGGGTAAACCTAAGGGTTGTGTCGAGGCTTTCTGCCTAGAATGTGTCGCGCCGGTGCAAGCATGGCGGCGCCATTCTGTTCCAAAGGTAACCCGCAATGAGTAGCAAGAATCCCGAGGTCTCGCGCAAGGCCCAACGGGTGATCAAGAAGTATCCCAATCGGCGCCTGTATGACACCGACACGTCGGCCTACATCACGTTGTCGGAGGTCAGGCGGCTGGTGATGGATTGCGAACCGTTTGTTGTAAGTGATGCCAAGACCGGCGAAGACCTGACACGCAGCATCCTGCTGCAGATCATTCTGGAACAGGAGGCCAACGGTTCACCGATGTTTACCGCTCCGGTGTTGTCCAACATCATCCGCTTTTACGGCCACACGATGCAGGGTTTCATGGGCGGTTATCTGGAAAAGAACATGCGGGCCCTGACGGAAATGCAGGCCCGGCTGGGCGAACAATCCAAAGCGTTGACACCCGAGATGTGGACGCAACTCATGAACCTGCCGTCGCCCCTGGTCCAGGGAGTGGTTGGAGGTGGTCTGGAGCAGTCCAAGGCGTTGCTCGCCCAGTTGCAGGAACAGTTGCAGAAGCAGACCGAGCAGGTATTGGGCAGCTTCGGCTTGAAGCGGTGAAACCGTGGCCGCGACAATACAAGGATGATTGAAGTTCTGGCCGCTGTCACCAAAATTCCCAAAGTGGGCTTCGTCAGCCTCGGCTGCCCCAAGGCTCTGACGGATTCCGAGTTGATCCTGACCCAACTCAACGCTGAGGGTTACCAGACCTCGAAGACGCTGGCCGGGGCGGACCTGGTGATCGTCAACACCTGCGGTTTCATTGATGACGCGGTCAAGGAAAGCCTGGATTCGATCGGAGAGGCACTAGCCGAAAACGGCCGGGTGATCGTGACCGGTTGCCTGGGCGCAAAAACCGGCGCGGACGGTGGCAATCTGGTGCGGCAAATACATCCCAAGGTACTCGCCGTGACCGGTCCGCACGCGACGCGGGAGGTAATGGATGCCGTACACGCCAACCTGCCCAAGCCGCATGATCCATTTGTCGATCTGGTGCCGAACTCATTTGGCATCGCCGGCATCAAGCTGACGCCACACCACTACGCCTATCTCAAGATCAGCGAGGGCTGCAACCACCGCTGCACTTTCTGCATCATCCCGTCCATGCGCGGAGATCTCGTGTCGCGGCCGATCGGCGATGTGCTGAACGAGGCGCGCGCGCTGTTTGAAGGTGGTGTGAAGGAGTTGCTGGTGGTCAGTCAGGATACCTCGGCTTATGGCGTCGACGTCAAATACCGCACCGGGTTCTGGGACGGCAAGCCGGTCAAAACCCGGATGCTGGAACTGGTGCAGGCGCTGGGTGAACTGGCTGACCCCTACGGTGCCTGGGTGCGTTTGCACTATGTCTATCCCTACCCAAGCGTGGACGATGTAATTCCCCTGATGGCAACTGGACGGGTGCTACCGTATCTGGACGTTCCGCTGCAGCACAGCCACCCCGACGTGCTCAAACGCATGAAACGGCCTGCCAGTGGTGAAAAGAACCTGGAGCGGATCTTGAAGTGGCGCGCGCAATGTCCTGAGATAGTCGTGCGCAGCACATTCATCGCCGGATTCCCCGGCGAAACCGAAGCCGAGTTTTCGCATTTGCTCGATTTCATGCAAGAGGCGCAAATTGACCGCGCGGGGTGTTTTGCCTATAGCCCGGTTCAAGGCGCCGTGGCTAACGATATTCCCGGCATGTTGCCGCGTGCGTTGCGCGAAGAACGCCGGGCGCGGTTCATGGCGGTGGCTGAAAGGGTGTCCGCCGCGCGGCTGCAAAGACGCCTGGGCGCCACCATGCAGGTGTTGGTGGATTCGGCGCCCGGCTTGGGCCGGCGTGGTGGCCTTGGCCGCAGTTATGCGGATGCGCCGGAGATTGATGGCAATGTGAAACTGCTGCCGCCCGAGAAAATCAGCAAGACTCTCAAGGTAGGTACGTTTACCCGTGCCCGTATTGTTGGAACGCATGGACACGATCTTGTCGCCGTGCCGGTTTGACAAACATGCACGAATCGATGGTCGAAAAAAAGCCGCTGACCCAGCAGCGGCGGTTACCAACCAATAACGAGGTGGTGCCCAGGAAGGGACTCGAACCCCCACGAAGTTACTCGCTAGTACCTGAAACTAGTGCGTCTACCAATTCCGCCACATGGGCATCTCAGGAAAGAGAGCGATTGTATCAAGAATATTAGTCCATCCAGCGGGTTGCTGGACGAGGTAGAAGGGACCATTCAAGGCCATCGCGATGGCCACGGATTTGTGTCGCGTGATGATGGCGAGTCGGATATTTACCTGCCGCCCAACGAGATGCGAGCCGTGCTGCACAAAGACCGCGTCAAGGTACGCATCGTGCGTAGCGATCGCAAAGGCCGACCGGAAGGCAGGGTAGTAGAGATCGTCGAGCGCCCGCGGCAGCCTATCATCGGACGGCTGTTGCAGGAGGGCGGCGTCTGGCTGGTGGCACCCGAGGACAAGCGTTTTGGGCAGGACGTACTGATCCCCAAAGGCGCCACCGGTACTGCCAAGACCGGTCAGGTGGTAGTGGTCGAACTGGTCGAGCCGCCAGCCCTGTACGGGCAACCGGTGGGCCGCGTCAAGGAAGTGCTGGGCGAGATTGACGACCCGGGTATGGAGATTGAAATCGCGGTGCGCAAGTACAGCGTGCCACACGAATTCTCCGATGCCTGCATTGCACTTGCGCGCACCTTGCCTGACAGGGTGCGTCCGCAGGACAAGAAACACCGGATTGATTTGACCGATGTTGCCTTGGTCACGATTGACGGTGAAGACGCACGTGACTTTGATGACGCGGTGTACTGCGAGCCGTCAACCAGCGGTCGCGGTAAATCGGCGATCAAGGGCTGGCGTCTGCTGGTGGCGATTGCCGACGTCAGCCATTACGTCGAAACCGGCAGCGCTATCGACATTGACGCCTATGACCGCGCGACCAGCGTCTATTTTCCGCGCCGCGTGATTCCGATGCTGCCCGAAAAGCTGTCGAACGGCCTGTGCTCGCTCAACCCCGACGTCGAACGCCTGTGCATGGTCTGCGACATGCTGGTCACGGCCAAAGGCGATGTGCACGCCTACCAGTTCTACCCGGCGGTGATGTTCAGCCACGCGCGCTTTACCTACACTGAAGTCGCCGCGATTTTGAGCAACACGAAAGGCCCAGAAGCGGTTAAACGCAAGGCGCGGGTGCAAGATCTGCTGAATTTAAGCGATGTGTACAAAGCGCTGCTGTCGTCCCGCGCGGTGCGTGGTGCGGTTGATTTTGAAACAACAGAAACGCAAATTGTTTGCGACGAAAACGGCCGCATCGAAAAAATCATCGCCCGCACCCGCAACGAAGCGCACCGCTTGATTGAAGAAGCCATGTTGGCGGCCAACGTCTGCAGTGCCGACTACATCGCCCAAAGCAAACACGCCGGTTTGTTCCGCGTGCACGAAGGCCCCACGCCTGAAAAGCAAGAAACCCTGCGCAATTACCTCAAAGCCACCGGCATCCCGTTGACGATTGGCGACGACCCGAAACCCGGCGAGTTCCAAGCCATCGCGCTGGCCACCAAAGACCGGCCGGATGCGCTGCAAATCCACACCATGCTGCTGCGCTCCATGTCGCAAGCCATCTACACGCCTAGCAACAGCGGGCATTTTGGTTTGGCCTACGACGCGTACACGCACTTCACCAGCCCGATTCGCCGCTATCCCGACTTGCTGGTGCACCGCGTTATCAAAGCGATATTGAGCAACGGCAAGTACAAGCTGCCCACCTTGCCCACACCGGGCGAGGCGCAAGACAAGCTGGCCAAGCGCCTGGCGTCTCGCGTCAAAGCGCCGACGGCAAAAGCAGAAAATACCGTCGCCCCGACCAAAGAAATCATGGCCTGGCAAGCCGCTGGCCTGCATTGCAGCGCCAACGAGCGCCGCGCTGACGAGGCCAGCCGTGACGTCGAAGCCTGGCTCAAATGCAAGTACATGCGCGAGTATTTGGGTGAGGAGTTTGACGGTGTGGTCAGCTCTGTCACCAGCTTTGGCCTGTTCATCACGCTGGATGCGATGTACGTCGAAGGCTTGATCCACATCACCGAGCTGGGCGGCGAATACTTCAAGTTCGACGAAGCCCGCCAAGAGCTGCGCGGCGAGCGCACCGGCATCAAATACGCCATCGGCACGCGGGTGCGCGTACAGGTCAGCAAGGTTGATTTGGACGCCAGAAAAATCGACTTCAGATTCGTCCCCAAAGGGGATGACTTGCTCGCCCGCGCCATGAAAGACAAAGGCTATGGTGGCGAAAAATCTAGCGCATCCTATGGCGCACCCCGCTCAGACCGCAGCAAAGCCAGCCACTCTGGTAATGCACATTCTTCAGACAAAGCGCCTAAATCAGCCGTGTCTGAGCGTAAAAGCAAAGCCAAAAAGTCCAGTAAATCATCCAACGCCGCAGCGGTCAGCAAAACTGGGCTTTCCAGCTTGTCTGGTCCGGGACCCGCAACTGGAATCAGCAGCAAAAAATCTGGTACAAAAGAACAGCCCTCTGGCAGCTTCAAACGAAAAATGAAATCAAGGTAATAAACATGAGTACAAACAATCCCTCTCCTAAAACCGCCATCGTCACAGGCGCCGGCTCAGGCGTGGGCAAAGCAGCCGCACTGGCACTCTTGGCCGCTGGCTACAACGTCGTTTTAGCAGGTCGTCGCCTTGAGCCGCTGCAAGAAACCATCACGCAATCTGGCGCAGGCGTGGGTAATGTTGGTAAGGCCTTAGCCGTGTCCACCGACGTGTCCAAAGTCGAATCCGTGCAAGCGCTCTTCGCCGCCACCGTCAAAGCCTTTGGCCGTGTCGATGTGTTGTTCAACAACGCCGGCGTCGGCAACCCACCCGGCTCGTTTGAAGACTGGACGCTAGAGCAGTGGCAAAACGTGGTGGACATCAACCTCACTGGTATGTTTTTGTGCATCCAGCAAGCCTTCAAAACCATGAAAGCGCAAACCCCACGCGGCGGCCGCATCATCAACAACGGCTCCATCTCATCCACCACCCCGCGCCCCAATTCGATGGCCTACACCGCCACCAAGCACGGCGTGCGCGGCCTGACCAAAACCGCCAGCCTGGACGGCCGTAAATACGACATCGCCGTGGGCCAAATCGACATAGGCAACGCAGCCACAGAAATGGCCGCCCGCATGGCGACAGGCATCTTGCAAGCCAACGGCAATATTGAGATTGAACCCTTGATGGACGTGAATGTTGTTGGGCAATCGGTCGTCTACATGGCCAGCCTGCCGTTAAATG
>JANNGR010000049.1:0-22341 GCA_031403955.1 Betaproteobacteria bacterium | reverse complement strand
CGGCCGCGCCGCTGTGCAGCGCCAGAACGATGTCTTGCTTGCGTGCCTTGGCCGTTACCATTAGGGCCCGTTCGGGAATAGGTTGTGCATTTGGCCGTCGGATTCGGGATGCGATGCTAGGCGCGGAGCGCGCCGTGTGGCTCGGCCACACAAGCGATTCGCAACAACGCAGCGCGCCCGAAGCTGACGAGACAAATGTGCAAGTTATTCCTGAACGGGCCCTTAGCACCGGTATGTGACGCAGCGCCGGGTCGGCCTTGATCGCCTTCTGCAGCGCAAAGCCGTTCATATTCGGCAGGTTGATGTCCGACACCACGAAGTCGAACCGTTGCCGCTGTAACATGCCCAGCGCCAGCGCGCCGTCCTCGGCTTCATCGGCGTCGGTGTAGCCCATCTCCTTCAGCAGGCCGCGAACGATGCGGCGCATGGTGGAGAAGTCGTCGACGATCAAGAACTTCAGTTTGCCTGGGTGGCGCAATGGGTCACCGCTTGTCCATGGTTGATCCCAATATCGGCATGGCGGGCGGAAACTTGACGGTAGTTTCGATTCGGCTTCGAAAATCGATCAAGTCCGTGGCAAAAACAGGTGTGGTGGTCGCGGCGCTAGTGCGCAAGCCCGCGCCAGGCCAGCGCGATGGCGCCTGAAGCGCAGCAACCACCGCTGCGCGGCTGTAATGCCCGCCTGCGGGTCTGGTTCCGCGCCTGGCCCTTACTGCCGCAACAGCGCCAGCACGCCCTGCGGCAACTGGTTGGCCTGCGCCACCATGGCCGTGCCGGCCTGTTGCAGGATCTGGGCGCGCGACAGATTGGCGGTTTCCAGCGCGAAGTCGGCATCCATGATGCGCGAACGCGAAGCCGACAAGTTCTCCGAGGTGACTTGCAGATTGGAAATCGTGGTCTCGAAGCGTGATTGCAGCGCGCCCAGGTTGGCGCGCGTGCCGCTAATGAACGACAGCGCGGAGTCCACCGTTCTAAGCGCGTCGGTGGCCTTGGTGAAGGTGGTCACGTCGAGGTCTGACACCTTGTTCAGCGTAGACCCGATATCGGCCGCCAGAATGCTGGAGCTAGTGACATCGGCCGCGAATGACTTGTTCGAGTCGAGCGTGATAAAGCCGGCCACGGTGGCGGTTTCGCCAGTCGTGTTCGCGGTGAGCGCGACCGAGGCGCCTGAGGTGGCCCCGGTGCTGTCGAGTTTTTGCACCGTCACGTTGCCCGCGTTCGCTACCGCCGTGTCAGACACCGAAACGTCGTTGCCGGACGCGTTGGTAATCATGACCGCCGTGCCGGTGGCGTTCAGCGAAGCGATGACACCGGTCTTGGATGACTGGTCGTTGATGGCCGCCACCGCTGCGGACAGGCCATCGGCGGTGCCGATGGCCGATACCGAGAAGGAAATCGGTAACGCGGTCGTATTGTCGGATTGCAGCGTCAGGTTGTAAGCGCCGGTGGCCGCAAAACTCAAACTCATCTCGGTGCGGGCCGAGGCCACCACGCCGGTGGCGGAGGATGCCAGGTTGATCTTGTCGGCGTTGGACTTGGCGCTGCTGTTGGCCGCTACAACCACCGATGCGCTACCCAGCGAGCCATTGATCGCCAGCGTGCCGGCGGTGGTGGCGTTGGAACCAAACGCCGCCAGAACAGCCGCGGCACCGGTGGCTTGCAACTGGTTGTTGCCGTAGACATTGGTGCGCAAGTTGGCGGTAGAGGTAGTAATGGTCTGGTTGGCGTTGGCGCCGACCTGAAACTGCTGCGTGCCGAAAGTCCCGTCCAGCAGCCGTTGGCCATTGAACTCGGTAGTCAGCGCAATCCGGTCCAGCTCGGCGACCAGTTGCGTCACTTCCTGCTGCAGCGCCTGGCGGTCACCGGCACTGTTGGAGGCGTTTGCCGACTGCACCGCCAGCTCACGAACCCGCTGCAGAATATTGCCGGCGCCGCTTAATGCGCCTTCGGCGGTTTGCGCCAGCGAGATGCCGTCGTTGGCGTTACGCGCAGCCTGGTTCAATCCGCGAATCTGGGTCGTGAAACGCTCCGAAATCGCCAGGCCGGCGGCATCGTCTTTGGCGCTATTGATACGCAGCCCGGATGACAGGCGCGCAATCGAGGTCGACAACGACCTTGCTCGCCTCGAGATTACGCTGTGCTGTCAAAGAACTGATATTGGTATTGATTGTCGAAGCCATTGCAAAAACTCCTTGAGTGGTCGGCGCTTGTGCCGATATGGCGCCAGCAACGCGGCTGACAACGAAAAAAAGATGACTGCATTGTGCGGATACGGGCAGCGGTCGTGGCACCGATAAAGCGGCCAAATCCGGTTCAGTTCCTTGTTTCAGGGCTAAAGTTTTCGCCCCACCGCCCGAAAACCTATGCAGCGGGTTGCAGACAGGGCTCGTCGTCAGGCCGGCAACTTTTTATAGACGCCGCTGACATGGCGGCCAGGCTTGTACTGGCGCTCAGGTCGGCAGCGATGCCGGGTTCAGTCAGCTTTTCTGGAGATCATCCATGTCGTCAACCATCAATACCAATCTCAACTCACTCACCGCGCAACGCAACCTGGGCATGAACCAGGCTTCGTTGTCGACTTCAATTGCACGCCTGTCATCCGGGCTGCGTATCAATAGCGCCAAAGACGATGCCGCCGGCCTGGCGATTTCGGAGCGTTTCTCGTCCCAGGTCCGGGGCCTGAATCAGGCGGTTCGCAACGCCAACGATGGCATCTCGCTGGCGCAAACCGCTGAAGGCGCCTTGAAGGCATCGGGTGACATATTGCAGCGGGTACGCGAGCTGGCAGTGCAATCCGCCAACGCTTCCAACAGTGCCAGCGACCGCCAGGCGCTGCAGGCCGAGGTAGGGCAGTTGGTCGGTGAATTGGACCGTATCTCCCAAACCACTGAGTTCAACGGCTCCAAACTGCTGAATGGCTCATTTGGCACGCAACAGTTCCAGGTCGGCGCCAACGCCCACCAGACCATTACCGCCACCACCGCCAATCTGCGTACCGCCAGCTACGGCAACAACCAGTTGCAAGCCGCCGGTGGTGCTGCCGTGTTGGCTGCGTTTGGTGCCAACTCCACCACCGCCGGCACGCTGGCGATAAATGGCGCCTTGGGCACTGCCACGGTGGCGGTAGCGGTCAACAGCTCGGCCAAGTCGAATGCGGACCTGGTGAATGCCCAGCAAGCAAATACCGGAGTGTCGGCCACGGCACGCACCGACGTGAGTCTGGCTTTTGCGGCGACCGGCAACTACACCTTGACGCTGCAATCGGAAAATAGCAGCGCGCAATCGATTTCCTTCGCGGTGTCGGCGGTCGGTACCTCCGATGGCCTGTCGGCGGCAGTGGCCGCAATCAACGACCAGACATCCAAGACTGGCATGACGGCGTCGCTGAATGCCGCCGGTACCGCGGTGGTGTTGAACAACGCCTCTGGCAACGACATATCCGTGTCGGATACGGCAGTAGCCAATGCCGGTGACGTGACGGTGCAAAAGCTCGACAGCGCAGGCGCCGCCTCGGGTGCTTCCGTTGGACTCACGGCCAACACGACTGCCCAAACCGCCACCATCGTCGGCTACGTCACGCTGGACGCCGAAAAGTCGTTTGCTACCGACGTTACAACTTCGAATGCATTTGCCGATGCCGGCTCCGGACTCAACAAGGTGTCCAACCTTGACGTCACAACCTTCACCAAGGCCACCGACGCCCTCAAAACGGTGGACTCGGCGCTGGCTTTCATCAACGGCGCGCGCGCCAGCCTGGGCGCCTTGCAGTCGCGCTTCGAGACCACGATTGCCAATCTGCAGGTGACGACGGAAAACTTGTCCGCTTCACGTTCGCGCATCGTGGATGCCGACTTCGCGAAGGAGACCGCCAATCTGTCGCGCGCCCAGATCCTGCAACAGGCCGGCACGGCCATGGTGGCGCAAGCCAACCAGTTGCCACAGGGGGTGCTGGCACTGCTGCGTTAAGTTGGTAAATCAGCCGGGTCTTTGCGAGACACGGCTTGAAGATGCACCTGGCGGCGGCGGATATTTGTCCGCCGCCGTTTTGCATGCTGGCGATTGGCATGCTTTTACCGGGTCAATTTGACCCATCAGAAATTAATCGCACTCGGATAATGCCGACCGGCGCTTAGTGTTTTGCATAGGAGGTTTGCATGGCTACGATTTCATCACCGGGCATTGGCAGCGGTCTGGACGTGAAGTCCATCGTGTCGCAACTGGTGGCTTTGGAAAAGCAGCCCCTGACCAAGTTGAAGATACAGGCCGCCACGGTGGAAACCCGGATTTCGGCGTTTGGTCAAATCAAGTCGCTGGTCTCGGCACTGTCCGACGCGGCGGGCAAACTCAACAGCCTGACCACCTACAACGCCGTTACGGCCAGTTCGTCCAACAGCAAGGCGGTTGCGGCCAGCGCGATTGGCGCAACGGCTGCCAACAGTTTCAGTGTCAAGGTCGACAACCTGGCCAAAGCCCAGGCTACCGCCTCGGCCGCGTTGCTGCCGGTGGGCGGCGCCCTGGGTGCCGGCACTTTGCGGCTGGAATTGGGCAAATGGAGCGCGGCGCCGGCTTCATTCACGGCCAAGTCCGGCGGCGCGCCGGTGGACATCGTCGTCAGCGCTTCCGACACCTTGACCGACTTGGCAAGCAAGATAAATGGCGCGGGCGCGGGCGTCAGCGCCACGGTCCTGAACGATGTGTCTGGCCAGCGGCTGCTGCTGCGCTCGACCAGCACCGGGGAAGAGGCTGGTTTCGAGCTCAGCATACCGATCGATGCCGATGGAAACAGCGCCGACGCAGCCGGACTTTCACGGCTGGCGGTGGGCTCCACCATCCAGTACGGGCAAGACGCCCGTATCCAGATCAACGACATACCGGTCAGCTCGGCCAGCAACACTTTCAGCGATGTGGTGTCGGGCGTTACCTTGATTGCCGGTGAAATCAGCGCCACCGCGGTGGAGATTGCGGTAACACCGAACCAGGGCGTTGTGAAGAGCGCGGTGGGCGAATTCGTGGCGGCCTATAACGTGGTGAACCAGGCGCTCAACGACCTGACGAAATACGACCCTGCCACCAAGTCCGCCGGCTTGTTGCAGGGCGATCCAACCGCCATCGGTTTGCAAAACGCGTTGCGAGGCATGTTGCAATCGACCACCAGTGGCTCGGTATACGCGCGGCTGGCCGACATCGGCATCACCCAACAACTTGGCGGCGACCTTGCCGTGGACAGCACCAAACTCGGCGCGGCGCTGGGTAACGGCGACGAGGTCAAAAAACTCTTCAGGACCGACAACCACAATACCCTGACTAACGGCGTGGCGCTGAAATTCAAGAACTTTTCACAGGGCGTACTGGCGACCGACGGCTTTTTCAATAGCAAGGATGTTTCACTGAAACGTTCGCTCGCGCTCAATACCAGGGAGCAAAGCCGGCTCAACGACAAGATTGCCCGCGTCGAAGCGCAACTCAACCGGCGCTACAGCGCGCTGGACGTGCAACTCAACAGCCTGAATGCGCTCAACTCCTATGTGACGCAACAGGTCGCGCAGTGGAACCGTTCGACCAACTGATCGATTGGCCGGCGCAATCGGATGCGCGCTGATGGATAAGCCGTTTCTGACCGACTTTCTTGGCGCCGACAATGACCAGCGCCGCAAGCATGAACGTAAGCCATACCATGCGCCGGGCCAGTTATTGGTCGCCGACAAGCGGATCATCGACATTCGTATCGTAGACATCAGTCTCGGCGGCATGGCGGTGATTGCGCCATTCAACCCGCCGCATGCGTCGCTTTGCGTCGTGCGGTTCGCGCTGCGAAACAGCTCCGAGACAAATACAACACTGCTGATCCGCTCGGCCGTGACGCACAGCATATTCAGTAGCCGGGAGGACGGTTTCAAGGTTGGACTGGTGTTCAGGAGCCTGTCCGATGACGCCCAGTCTGTGTTGCGCCAGTTTCTCGACGGCTGAGGCTATGCGAATCGGCATCGGTTGCCAACGGCTGATTTTTGCGTTGCCATGGGCTTGAGTTGCCGCGCCAGGTGCCGATAAAAGTAACATAGATTCAAGGACTTGAAACATGTTCATGCAACACGGTAGCCGGCCGGCTTCGGCTTATAGACAGGTTGGTATTGAGACCAGTGTTGGGCGGGCCAACCCGCACGACCTGGTGGATATGTTGTTTGATGGTTTGTTGCTTGCCATCGGTTCCGCCCGCGCTGCCATGCAACGCGGTGACGTCAAAAGCAAATGCCAGCAGATCGTGATCGCGGTGCGAATTCTGGAAGAGGGCCTGAAGTGCGCACTGAATCTGCAACAAGGTGGGGAACTTGCCGCCAACCTGCAGGATCTGTATGCTTACTGTGTAGTGCGCCTGACCCAAGCCAATGCACGCAACGACGATGCCGCCTTGCGCGAGGTAATCAGCTTGATTGAGCCGGTGGCAAACGGCTGGAAACAGATTAGCGGATTTGCCGCCCCACAATTGCTGGCTGCCTGAAGGCCAGGAGATCGCACATGCAGCAGGTATTGATTGACTACTACCGGGCGATTGAAGACAGCAGTCGCAAAATGCTCGAAGCCGCCAAGTGCGAGGATTGGGACGAGGTGGTGCGCCTTGAGGGCGCCTGCGCGGTTCTGATCGAGCAGTTGCGCTACAAGTCGCGCAGCGAAAATCTGCCGCCGGAGCAGCGCGCGGAGAAAACCCGCATCATGCAGCGCATCCTGAACCACGACGCGCAGATTCGGTATCTGGCCGAGCCATGGCTGGCGCATTTTGAGAAGAAGTTCGACAGCCTGCAGCAGTTGTTGCATTAGCCCACGGTGCCCGAGCGGCCATCGCGTTTCAACAGCAATTCGGTGTATTGCAAAAATTCAGCTAGATGCAGCGTGATGACATTTACCGTAATCGGAAGTTGCAGGCTCTGGTAGTCGTGAACCGCGATGTTGCGGAATCCAACCATGCGCTTCAATGCGTCCGCCAGCGGCTGGTCAATCCAGCCGCCAAGCGCGAGCAGATCGAACACATCACGGGCCCCTTGCGGCACGCCCAGACGCTCACGGCGGATTAGGTGTTGGCCCATGTCCAACGCTGCTTCGCAGGCACGCTGCACATTCAAGATTGCGGCATCCTGCCGGGTGAAATCGGTGCCGAAACTGCTTGGGTCACGGTTGTACTCTTCGCGGGCTCGGGCCACGCAACGCTCGATCGTGGCTGCCTTGTTGATCAGAATGTCATCGGGCATGGATTCGTCCGGCTTTTTGAATGTCTGACAACAGCCCGGACCTTGCGGTATCGAGTGCGGTCTTTTCACTCAACACAAAACTTTCAAACAGATCGGCTTGAATGTCCTTGGCCCACAGGCGGCGACCGGTCATGACAACCTGGTACTGCATGACAGTGGTTGCGGCGCGCAGGTCCAGCAGGTCGACCGTGCAACCCGCCACATCGGACAGTGAACCTGCCAGATCCCATAACTGAACCGGGTCGGCATAACCAGCCACCAGCAGCGCAAGATCGAGGTCACTCTCAGACCCTGCCGTGCCTTGCTCCTGGCTGCCAAACACATAAAGCGACAGCGCCTGGGGAAAACGCGCCAGGACAGCCGTCAATACCGGGCCCGCGGGCGCCAATGCAGCCTGTAATCGGGTCGGCAACGCGGTTTTGTCCATGCGGCCACTTTAACTTGCTTCGCCTGGGCGTTGCCAGGCCCCTGAGCCACGGTCAAACCTGCATGTTCATTATGTCGGTATAGGCCTGCACCATGCGGTTGCGCACATGCAGCGTGGCCTGAAACCCGATCTGCGCTTTCTGTATCGCGACCATGGTTTCTTCCAGACTGACGGCCGGGTTTTCCAGCTGCACTTCGCGTTGCAACTGGGTGGCGTGATTTTGCGCCGTGCTGACGGCCTGAAGCGCGTTCTTCAGGGCGCCTGAAAAACCGGCATCAATACCATTCGCCGGCTTGCCCGATGTAATGCCCGGCGCCGCGGCCGGACGGACCGCAACCGGCATGCTGGTGGCTGTAAGTCGAAGATCCATAGTCTGCTTTCGGGAAGATTGAGGCTTGCCTGATGCTAGTGGCGCCAGCGTTCGCAACTGACCCGAATTGGTGGGTGATTGCCGGGCTTATCACGCCAATGTTCGCGCCGTGAACCCGAATAATCGGCTGCATCGGTGGCGCAACGTCGCGCCGCCAGGTTTCAAAACACCCAATGTCCGCAGTAGCAACTATTTCCGTCAACCCGTCTTTTTCGCAGCGCCTGGCTGGCCTTGAGCCCGGCCAGAGGCTGCGCCTGGCTTTAGGCATCGGCCTGCTGGTGGTGGTCGGTTTGGTTGGTGTCTTGATGGGCCGCCAGGCCGAATGGCGCGTTCTGTATGCCAACCTTGCCGACAAGGACGGCGGGGCGATCGTGGCGCAGTTGTCGCAGATGAATGTGCCCTACAAACACGCCGATGGCGGCGGCGCGATTCTGGTGCCGGCCGACCGGGTGCACGACACCCGCTTGCGGCTGGCTTCGCTCGGCTTGCCCAAAGGATCGGTGGCCGGCTTTGAAATGATGGAATCGAATCGCTTTGGTATGACCCAGTTTCAGGAACGGTTGACATTCCAGCGCGGGCTCGAAGGTGAGTTGACGCGCTCCATCCAGGCCCTGTCGTCGGTGCAAAGCGCCCGCGTTCATCTGGCTTTGCCGAACCAGAACGGCTTCTTTCGCGAGCAGCAGAAACCCTCGGCTTCGGTGTTGGTCAGCCTGCACCCGGCGCGCACGCTGGACCGGGCACAACTGGCCGGCATCATCCATCTGGTGGCATCCAGCGTTCCTGAATTGACCCCGGCGGCGGTCAGTGTGCTGGATGACACCGGCAAGCTGTTGTCCACGCCATCCAACGGCGCCGACGGCGTGCTCGGCGTCGAACCGCAGCAACTGCAGTATGTTCAACAGCTCGAGCAGCTTTACAGCCGGCGCATACTGGACATTCTGGAGCCGGTCGTGGGGCGCAAGAACGTCAAGGCGCAAGTCACCGCCGAGCTTGATTTCTCCCAGACCGAATCGACATCCGAGTCGCACAAGCCCAATCAGGCACCGGACTCGAGCGCCATTCGCAGCCAGCAGGTGGTGGAGAGCGGCAACGCGGGTGGCTCCGGCGCCGCGCCCTCGGGTGTGCCCGGCGCCACCTCCAACCAGCCGCCCGGCGCGGCCGCAGCGCCCGTAAACGGCGTCGCGCAGACATTGGCTGGCGCCGGCGGCGCCATCGGTGCCGGCGCGACCGGCGGCGGCAAGCGCGAATCGATCATCAACTACGAAGTCGACAAGACGGTGCGCGTGGTGCGGGGCAGCACCGGGCTGGTGAAACGCATCAGTGCCGCCGTGGTGCTTAACCACCAGACCGTCACCGATGACAAAGGCAAGACCGTTACGGCACCGCTGAGCCCTGAGCAAATCGAGAAAATGACGGCCCTGGTGCGCGAGACGATCGGGTTCAACAAGGAGCGCGGCGACTCGGTGAACCTGATGAACGCGCCGTTTGCCACCGAGAAACTGACGCTGACCGACTTGCCGTTGTGGAAGCAGCCCGAAGCGCAGGAACTCGCGCGCAGTTTTGCCTGGCCAATCGGTACCCTGCTGTTCGGCGCGCTGGTGCTGCTCGGTCTGGTGCGCCCGGCGTTGCGAACGCTGGCATCGGCGGCGCGGCCGAGCCAGGCCGGACAACTCGATTCGGTGGTGGCCGAAGAACCGGAACGGCCGCCATTGCTGACGTCCGACGCCGGCCAGCCGGCGGCGACGGTTACGCCGCAACAACTGCGACTGGAGGACGCGCGCCAACTGACGCGTGACAATCCCGCCGCGGTTGCCAACATCGTCAAAGGGTGGATGGGTAACGAGGCGCCGGTTTGAGCCGGGCGGACGAACATATGGCTGAAGACGGATTGCAAGACGCGGCTATTTTGGTGATGTCGCTCGGAGAGGCCGAAGCGGCTGAGGTTTTCAAGTTTCTGTCGCCCAAGGAGGTACAGAAACTGGGTGAGGCGATAGCCAGGACCAAAACCGTCACGCGCGAACGCGTCGACGACGTGGTGGAGAAGTTCACCGGCGTGGCTGCGTCCCAGAGCCTGCTGGTGGCGGATTCCGGCGACTATGTGCGCTCGGTGCTCAAACGCGCGCTCGGTGACGACAAGGCCACCTTGCTGATTGACCGCATTTTGCAGGGCGGCGATGTGTCGGGTATCGAAGGTCTGAAATGGATGGACCCGCTTTCGGTGGCAGAGCTGTTGCGCAACGAACATCCACAGATAGTGGCCGCCATTTTGGTTCATCTCGACTGCGACCAAGCCGCCGGGGTGTTGAAAAACTTGTCGGAACGCCAGCGCAACGAAGTGATGCTGCGCATTGCCACCATGGAAGGCATTCAACCGACGGCGCTCAAGGATCTGAACGAAGTGTTGTTCCAGGTGTTGGCCGGCGCGGACCGGGTGCGCAAGTCTTCGCTGGGCGGTGTCAAGGCGGCCGCCGAAATGATCAACCTGATGGGAAACAATCTGGAAAGCACCGTGATCGAGTCGATACGCAACCAGGACCCGGACCTGGCGCAGAAGATCATGGACAAGATGTTTGTGTTCGACGACCTGATCAAACTTGACGACAAATCGGTGCAGATGGTGCTCAAGGAAGTGGCGTCGGACGTGCTGATCGCGGCGCTAAAGGGCGCCCAACCCGAACTCAAGGAAAAAATTCTGGCCAACATGTCCTCCCGCGCGGCCGAAACGCTGCGCGAGGATCTCGAATCGAAGGGGCCGATGCGTTTGTCGGAGGTCGAAGCACAACAGAAGGAGATTCTGAAGACGGTACGCCGGTTGTCCGACGAGGGCCAGATCGTTATCGCGGGTGGCGCTGACGACTCCATGGTTTAGTGCCGCAGGTAAACCTATGCGCAACCTTTCACGTTTTGTACCCGGCGAAGAAATCGACGCCGTTTCACGCTGGAGTTTTGGCGCGGTCGACACGGCGACCGGGCTGGTGGCAGCCCAGGACAAGGCGCGCCAGCAGGCGCGTGGCCAGGCGCGTGACGAAGTCCTGAGGCAGGAGGGCTACGCGCAGGGGTTTGTGCAGGGCCAGGCGCACGCGGTTCTCGACGCCCAGCGCAAGATCAGCGATCAGGCCGCCGACCAGGGCCGGGTGGCGGCACAACGCTTCGCGTTATTGTTCGACGCCGCGCAAGAGCAGTTGGCGCAGGCGCAACAGGTTATGGCGCAGGGTGTGCTGGAGCTGGGCTGCGAATTGGCCCGGCAGGTGTTGCGGCATGAGTTGTCGGTCAACCCGAATGCCCTGCAGCCGGTGGTACGGGAGGCGCTTGGCCTGCTCGCGGCCGATAGCAAGAGCGCGGTCGTTCGGCTCAACCCGCTGGACATTGAGGTAATGCAGGGCGCCCTGCAAACCGAACTCGGCGCGCTTTCGTTGTCGTTGATCGCCGACGCGAACGTCAAGCCCGGAGGATGCCTGGTACTGTCGGGCGGAACGGTGGTGGACGGTAGCCTGGACACCCGCTGGCGGCGCGCCGTGGGCAGTCTGGGCCTGAACCTGCCATGGGAAGAGTGCGGCGATGCCAATTGAAGAGCCTGCGGCCTGGCGCCATTTTCTGGATGATGCCTGCCAGCGGGTCAAGGCCGGCGTAACGCTGGAGCTGCGCGGCACGCTGACGCGCCTGACCGGCCTGGTGCTGGAGGCTAGCGGACTACGCGTTCCGGTTGGATCGCAGTGTTTGGTGTTGATGCCGGCACAGGCACCGGTATTGGCCGAGGTGGTCGGATTCTCCCAGGATCGCGCGTTTCTGATGCCAGCCGGCGATGTGCACGGACTGTCCAGCGGGGCAAGAGTGGTTCCGGCCGCGGCTTATGTGCCAGTGCCGCGTCTGGGCCAGCCGCGGCGCCCGGTTGGCCCGCCCGGTGCCGGCCTGCTGCGCCTTCCCCTGGGAGACGGTTTGTTGGGCCGGGTGGTAGATGCGCATGGTGCACCGATGGACCGCAAGGGGCCGATTGCCGACGTGTTGTCAGTAGCGCTGGATCGCAAGCCGGTGAATGCCATGGACCGGGCTCCGATCCGCGAAGCACTCGATACCGGTGTGCGGGCGATCAACGCCTTGCTGACGGTTGGCCGTGGTCAACGTATTGGCCTGTTTTCCGGGTCCGGGGTGGGCAAAAGCGTGCTGCTGGGCATGATGGCCCGTTACACCAGCGCCGACGTTATCGTGGTCGGGCTGATCGGCGAGCGTGGACGCGAGGTAAAGGAGTTCATTGAAGACATATTGGGCGACGATGGGCGGGCCCGTTCGGTGGTGGTAGCCGCCCCGGCCGATGCACCGCCGCTGTTGCGCATGCAGGGCGCGGCCTACGCGACGGCAGTGGCCGAACATTTCCGCGACAAGGGTAAACATGTGTTGCTGCTGATGGACTCGCTGACACGTTATGCGATGGCGCAACGCGAAATCGCGCTGGCGATTGGCGAGCCGCCGGCGACCAAGGGTTATCCGCCTTCGTGTTTCGCGAAGTTGCCGCAGTTGGTGGAACGCAGCGGCAACGGACCCAATGGCATTGGCTCGATTACTGCCTTTTACACCGTCTTGTCCGAGGGAGACGACCAGCAAGACCCGATCGCCGACGCCGCGCGCGCGATCCTCGACGGGCATATTGTTTTGTCGCGCTCGTTGGCCGAGTCCGGCCATTACCCGGCGATCGATATCGCGCAATCGGCGTCGCGCGTTATGCATAACGTGGTGTCACGCGAGCATTTTGAACTCGCGCGGCGCTTTCGGGCGATTGGTTCGAAACACGAGAAGGGACGCGATCTGGTGCAAATTGGCGCATACGTCAGTGGGTCAGACCCGGCCCTCGACCAGGCGCTACGCTTGCATGATTCGATGACCGGGTTTTTGCAGCAGGACATGTTTGCGTCGGCTTCGCTGCCAGACAGCCTGCACGGCATGTTCGCGGTCTTGAACGAAACGGCCGATCGGTGATGAGCCGTGTTTGCGGCCGGGGCCTGGCATGTCCGCGCTGAAGAGTGTTGCGCTGGCCCTCGACATGGCGCTGCGTCACCGCGATGCCGCCGCTAAGGCGTTGCTGCAGATCCAACACAACTGCCGCGGCGCCCAGGACCAGATGGAGCAACTGGAAAATTACGCGGCCCAGACCGAATCGAAATGGGCGCTTTCGGCGCAGGTCTGCGTCACGGCGCAAACCATTCAGCATTACTACCAGTTCATGGGCCGGCTGCAGCAGGCGATTGCGCTGCAAGGCAATGCCGTCACGTCCTTGAACACGGAATGGATGGCCGCCAAGGCACGCCTGCTGGAGGCGGAGATTCGGATCGCCAGCCTGAACCGGCTACTGGAAAAAAATCGCTTGGCTAGCGTCAAATTACAGGCCGGTCGCGAGCAAAAACAGCTTGACGAGTTTGCCGCCGCGCAGTATCGCCGGTTGCGTTCGGGCCTTGACACTTTGGAAACACCATGAGCATGGATCGAATCGGCGCCGCAAGCATGCCGAACCTGGTCGGCAGGACTGGCACCGGGTTAGCCAAGGCGCAGCCTGGCGCAAATGGCGCTTCGATCGCACCTGCCGTGCCGTCCTTTTTTGCATTGTTGACGGCGCTGGAACCGGATGCCGACCCGGAGCTGGTTGCCAATGCGGCAGCGGCGCTCGACGGGTGCGCCGCTGCGCAGCCGCCACTGGCGCCGTCCGATCCTCTGGCCTTGCAGGCGCAAAACCCGATCCCGGCCGCGGCGACGGCGGAGCCGGCCACGCTCGTGTTGGCCGCCGAGGATGAATTTCCCGCCGGCGCCGCTGGCAGGCGGCCGTTGGCCCGCATGCCACACGGCATGCGTGGCGTGGCGGACCTTGCTGCCCCGGATGGCAGCGTTATTTGCCCGGCAGCCGCGAGTGCGGCATCGGTCGCAAAAAAGCCCCCGGATGTTGGTGCGTTGGAGGCCCCGATGCTGGATGCGGGGTCGCTGTTTTCGGCGAAAAGCGCCGCCGTGGCGGCAAACCAGGCCCGGTTGGCTGCCGACATGGGTGGCGCGCAAACTGGCAATACGGCGTTGGACCGCGCCCTGTTCTCTGGGGCTATGGCGCCCGCCGACCAGCTTGCCGCAGGCACCCGCGGCGTTGATCGACCGTTGACGCAACGCTGGCTCGCGCCGGCGGCTTCGGTATTGGCCGGCTCCTGGGCAGAACCGGCGTTTGCTAGCCCAAGCGCCACGCCAGGGGTGACTTATGCGCCGGATGCAACTGCGCCGGTGCCTGAGGCGGCACTGGCCGAGAAAGTGAGTTACTGGATTTCCAGCGGCGTGCAAAAGGCCGAACTGCAACTCGAAGCGTTTGGCGGTGGATCGGTGGAGGTCAGCATTTCGGTGCACGGAAACGAAGCCTTGGTCGAGTTTGGCACGGACCAACCGCAAGCCAGGAAACTGCTGCAAGACGCGATGCCGCACCTGAAGGAGATGCTCGAGCAGCAAGGCCTGGTGTTGTCCGGAGGATTTGTCGGAACCTCGGCGCAACACGGGCGTGGCGGCCAGGAGCGCAGAGGTAACGTGCATAACGCGAACCTCGCCCTGGTCAGCGCCAAGGCGCACACCGGCGGCGAAACGCCGGCCAACTTGACGCCCCGTGGCTCGGTGGATGTGTTTGTCTGACGGCTGTCGCCAGGCATGTGCTGTGCTGTCTTGAACGCTGGAATGCCATGTTATCCCGCCTCTAATCGGACCATTGCAATCAACCAAACACGGCAACAATTGCCATTCACCCCGTGCCACTCCAGGATTAAATAGTGTCTGCCAAAACCTGCTGAACCAAGCGCAACGCCACCCAAGAGCAAAAAGATGTTGCTGATCGCTGGCGTGGCGATCCTGATCATGGCGCTGGCCGGTGGCGGCGCCTGGTTCTATGTCGCCAAACAGCGCGCGGCGCTGGACGACGGTGAGGAAGAAATCGTTACCAAACATACCAGCAGCGGCCCGCCGATCTACCTGCCGCTGGACAACATGGTGGTGAATCTGGCCGACGCCGGCGGCGAGAAAGTGGCGCAAATCGGCATCACGCTGGAACTTACCGACGCCCATGCGACCGAGAAGGTAAAGCAGTATTTGCCCACCATTCGTAGCGGCGTGTTGCTGCTGGTATCCCAGCGCACATCCGAAGAGTTGCTGCAGCGCGAGGGCAAGGAAAAGCTGGCAATCGACATATTGCAGGAAGCCGCCCGTCCATTTGGCGGCGCCGAAGAGCCACAGCCGGAGGAAACCGGCAAGAAAGTTTCAGCCGGTGCCGCCAAGGCCCGGGCGGCCAAGAAGGCCAAGAAGCAGGACGAACGACCGGTTCAGCGTGTGTTGTTCTCAAGTTTCATCGTCCAGTAACTCCAGACGCCCCCAGCATGAGTGAATCGTTTTTGTCCCAGGAAGAGGTCGACGCCTTGCTCGAAGGCGTGACTGGCGAAAGCCAGCAGCCGGCAGCGGACGCGGCCAACAAGGGGGAGCCCCAGGCTTACGACATGTCGAGCCAGGAGCGCATCGTGCGTGGCCGCATGCCGACGATGGAAATCGTCAACGAGCGTTTTGCGCGCAACCTGCGGCTGGGTTTGTTCAATTTCATTCGCCGCACGCCCGAAGTGTCGGTCGGCCCGACTTCGGTACAGCGCTTTGGCGCCTTCCTGCGCGAGTTGGCGGTTCCGACGAATTTCAACATTGTTGCCGTGCGGCCGCTGCGCGGCAACGGCTTGATCGTGTGTGAACCGTCGCTGATTTTCGGCGTCATCGATACCTTGTATGGCGGCACCGGCAAGTTTCCGACCCGCATCGAGGGCCGCGATTTCTCCTCGACCGAGCTGCGTGTGATTGGCCGTTTGGTGAACGTCATAACCGAGGAATACAAGAAGGCATGGAAGGGCATTTACCCGATCGAGCTGGAGTACCAGCGCTCGGAAATGCAGCCGCAATTCGCCAATGTCGCCACGCCGGGTGAGATCGTGATTTCGACCTCTTTCCAGCTCGAGATTGGCGAGATGTCGGGGTCGATCCATTTTTGCCTGCCGTACGCGACGCTGGAACCGATTCGCGATGTGCTCAATTCGTCCACGCAGGGCGACTCGATCGAGGTCGACCGGCGCTGGGTCAACCTGCTGACGCGCGAAATCCAGGCGGTGGAAATCACCATGGTGGCCGAATTGGCCCGCACCAGCATGCGGGTGGAACAGTTGCTGGCTATCAAGGCGGGCGACTTCATCGAACTCGATCGTGAGCCCCGGATCCAGGCCACGGTGGATGGCGTGCCGTTGTTTGAATGCCAGTACGGCACCCATAACGCCAAATATGCGATTCGCATCGACAAAAGCCTGAGGGGCCGCGACCTCGGGTGGATGGGAGAATAAAGTGGAAGTCGAAGACAAGCAAGCCGAACAAAAACCTGCCCATGACGATGGCGCCGCCGACTGGGCCGAAGCCCTGCTGGAGCAACAGAAGGCGGGCGAAAAGGGCGGCGATCCGGTTTCCGGTGGCGTTTTGTCAGGCGAGTCGCCACGGCCATTTTCAGCCGGCAGTGCTTCATCAGACGCACCGGTGCGGGACATCAACATGGTGCTGGACATACCGGTTCAGCTGTCGGTTGAACTCGGCCGCACCAAGGTATCCATCAAACACATCCTGCAGCTCGGACAAGGTTCGGTGGTCGAGCTCGATGCGTTGGCGGGCGAGCCGATGGATGTGCTGGTGAATGGTTACCTGATCGCACAGGGCGAGGTGGTGGTGGTGAACGACAAGTTCGGCATTCGGCTCACCGACGTTGTGACGCCGTCAGAACGGCTGCGCCGCATCAACAAGGGCTGAGACTGCAAACCGCCATGACCCAGACAATTATTTCGGTAGCCATTTTCATACTGCTGCTGGCTATGCTGCCGTCAGGCATCAAATGGATAAAGGGCCGTCATGCGGGCGGATTGCCGGCGATTGCGGGCGATACCAGGGTGGTTTCCGCGGTCGCCGTCGGCCCGCACCAACGGGTGGTGACGGTCGAGGTCGGGCCGCGGGATGCACGGACCTGGCTGGTGCTGGGCGTCACGGCGCAGTCGATTACCTGTCTGCACAACATTACCGCACGTACCGGAGCGCAGCGTCTCGACGCGGATGGCGCCACGACTATTGCGGAGCATTCCTGAATGGCCCGCAAGCTGAACCATTTGGCAAACCGCCGCACGGCCGGACTGGGCAAATATCTGGCTGGATTGTCGGTCCTGTTGATGCACCCATTGGCGGTCGCGCAAAACGCGGCGCAGTTGCCGTTGTTGGTGGGAAGCGGCCCAAGCGGCGTGAGTTTTTCGGTGCCGATTCAAACCCTGCTGTTTTTCACCGCGTTGTCATTCTTGCCCGCGGTACTGTTGATGATGACTGGTTTCACGCGCATCGTGATCGTGCTGTCACTGTTGCGCCAGGCCTTGGGCACCCAGTCGTCACCACCGAACCAGGTCATCGTCGGGTTATCGCTGTTCCTGACATTCTTTGTCATGGGGCCAACACTCGACCGGGTCTACAACGACGCCTATTTGCCCTACAGCAAGAACACGATGGCGATTGAGCAGGCATTGGAAAAGGCCGAGGCACCGATGCGCCAGTTCATGAGCAAACAAACCCGGCAGTCCGATCTGGCGTTGTTTGTGCGGCTCGCCAAGCTGGAGCCGGGCGCGACGGCGCAAACCGTTCCGTTGCGGGTGTTGGTGCCGGCCTTTGTCACCAGCGAATTGAAATCGGCATTCCAGATTGGCTTCATGATCTTCATTCCGTTTCTGGTGATCGACATCGTCGTGGCGAGTGTGCTGATGTCGCTGGGCATGATGATGTTGTCTCCGGTGCTGGTGGCATTGCCGTTCAAATTGATGTTGTTCGTGCTCGCCGATGGCTGGAACCTTCTAATCGGCTCCCTGGCCGCCAGCTTTGCCATTTAGCGGGTATCCTGATTGAACGCGCAGATGGTGTTGACGATGGGTCAAGAGGCTTTGCTGACCTTGCTGATGGTCGCCGCGCCGGTGCTCGGCGTGGTGCTGGTGGTCGGGTTGCTGGTCAGCCTGTTCCAGGCGATCACGCAGATAAATGAAGCCACACTGACCTTCATTCCCAAACTGGTTGCCGCGATGCTGGTATTCGCGGGCGCCGGACCCTGGATGCTCAGCTTGCTGGTCGACTACATCCGGCGCACCATCGAATCGATTCCGGCGTCTCTGATTTGAGCCGGGTCGAAGCCGCGTGATCTCGATTACCGAAGCCCAGCTAATCGAGTGGCTGTCGCCGATATTGTGGCCGTTCCTGCGCGTGCTGGCGGTGTTCACGGCGGCGCCGGTTTTCTCTTCCAGGGCCTTTCCATTACGCGCCAAGATCGCGCTGGCGTTTCTGATTGCTTATGCGGCGCAGGCCAGCATGCCAAACCAACCGTTGATCGACCTCAATTCGCCGCAGGCACTCGGCGCGGTGTTTCAGCAAGTGGGCATCGGGCTGGCGATCGGGTTTACGGTGCGCCTGGTTTTTGCCGCTTTCGAGTTGGCGGGTCAGGTGGTGGGGTTTCAGATGGGGCTTGGTTTCGCCGCCTTTTTTGACCCGTCCACCAGCGCCCAATCGAGTGCCATGGGCCGCTTTTACGCCAACATGGCCGCGCTGTTGTTCATCGCGCTGAATGGGCACCTGATGGTGCTGATGGCGGTCGTGCACAGTTTCGCGGCCTTTCCGGTGGACCAGAATTTTTTGCAGGCCTTGGGCGCCATGAAACTGTACGACCTTGGGGCGGACTTGATCGCCAGCGCGTTCTGGATTGCGTTGCCGGTGGTGGCGATGCTGATGTTCGCCAACCTGGCGCTGGGAATCATGTCACGCGTGGCGCCACAAATGAACATTTACGCGATCGGGTTTCCGGTCACACTGGCCGTCGGTCTGATTGGCGTGGCGGCGACGCTGCCGATGCTGGAGCAGCCCTTCACGGCCCTGATGGAGCGGATGATGGAAATCTTCGCCCGGAGATAGTTCGTTTAGACCAGGTTGTTGCGGATGGCGTAAACCGTCAATTCCGCGTTGTTGGTCAGCTTCAGCTTTTCCAGCACGCGGGAGCGGTATACGCTGACGGTTTTCGGGCTCAGCATTAGCTCGGCCGCGATATCGGAAAGGCGTTTGCCCGACGCGATTTTCAGCAGTGTCTGCAGTTCTCGTTCCGACAACGAAGAATGCAGCACCTCACTGGTGGGCGAGTGCAGGTTGTCCACCAGCATCTGGGCTACCGCCGTGCTGACGTATTTTTTTCCCTTGGCAACGGTGCGCACCGCCGAGACCAGTTCGCTCGGGTCGCCGGCCTTGTTCACATAACCTTGGGCACCCGCGCGCAGGCACCGGATCGCATATTGGTCTTCGGGATACATCGAGACGATCAGTACCCGGACCGGCAATTCCGAGTCCTTCAGGCTGGCGAGGACTTCCAGGCCACCTCGGCCGGGCAGGCTTAAATCGAGCACCAGCACGTCACACGGGGTATTGCGCAACACCTCACGTACTTCCGAGTAACTGCCGGCCTCGCCAACCACCTGGATATCGGCCGCGTCAGCCAGCGTGTCGCGGATGCCACGGCGCACCACTGCATGGTCGTCACAAAGAATTACACGGATCATTCAGAAGTTTCCTGAGTTGCTGCGATCGGCATGTCTGACAGAGGCACCGAAAGAATGATGGAGGTTCCCTGCCCGGCGCAGGTGCTGACATCGAGCCATCCACCGACGGATTTCGCGCGTTCATGTAGTCCCTTCAATCCAAACGCCTTGGGTTTACTCAATTCGGACGGCGAACAGCCCTGGCCGTTGTCGCTGATCTCCAGGGTGAGAACATCCCTGGTGTCGGTCAGGTCGATTGTGACTTGGTCGCAATGTGCATATTTCGATATGTTTGTCAGTGCCTCTTGCGCTGTGCGATAGGCCGCCAGTTGCACCGCCTTGGACAATTCACGGTCGGTCTGCGTGACCCGAAACGTAGTCTTGATTCCGGTGCGCCGCTCGAAGCCGTTGGCCAGCCAGTCGACGGCCGGCACAAGTCCCTGGTCGAGGATGGCGGGACGCAAATTCATCATGATGCGCTGGCTGGCGCCCAGGGCATGTTGCAGCATTTCAGTGGCGGCTTCAACATGCCCCATCATCACCGGGTCCGACTGGTGTCGCCCGATCCATGCCAGGTCGAGCTTGACCGCGGCCAGCGCGCCACCGATGTCATCGTGAATTTCGCGCGCGATCGAGGCTCGCTCGTGTTCGATTGTGGTTTGCAGGTGCTCCGCAAAGTCCGCCAGCCGCCGCTCGGAGATCGCCAGATCCGCGTCCGCACGGTCCTTCGCAAGCCGCGTTTTCTGCATGTCGATCGCGCGCCGGATGACGTGCGCCAGCTTTCCCAAATCGTCTTTCTGCAGGTAGTCGCTCATGCCCAGCTTGATGGCTGCCACTGCCGCGGACTCGCCGATGGCGCCTGAAAGCAAAATGAAGGGGGGAAAGTGCGTATGCGTTTTCAGGGAGTCCCAGGCTTCGATGGCGGTGAATCCGCGCAGCCGGTAGTCGGCAACAATGGCGTCAAAAGCCTGCGCGCTGCTGGTGCGCACGAAGTCGTCCAGCGTTTCCACCCGCTGAATGGTGAATTCCAGACCAGAGCGGTCAAGCGCGCGCAGAACCAGTTCGTGGTCGACGATCGAGTCCTCGAGATGCAGTATGCGGATCGGTTGGTCAACGGTTTCGTCGTGCATGGCTGGCGCTGTTCGATCTGGAGCTGGGCGGGTTCACAAATTCTAGTTGCTTGGCAACCGCCAAACGATGCCGCGCCGGGGGCACTGCCACATCCTGCGGCGGACTGAAATCACATCACAATAGCTGGCAGGTATTGATCGGGTATACACGCGGCGGCGTAGCCCGGTCGCGTGTAATGGCTGACAATTCAATTGGCGCTAATTGAGGTAAGACCAATGAAAATCTCACGCATTTTGGTGGTGGATGATTCGGCCCTGGTGCGCAGCCTGTTAGCCGACGCCATCAACGGCCAGCGGGACATGGAGTGTGTGGGCACAGCCGACGATGCGCTGCTTGCGCGCGATCTGATTCGTGCTTTCAAACCCGACGTTGTTGTGCTTGATCTGGAAATGCCGCGCATGGACAGCAATGACTTTCTGGCGCGTCTGCTGCGTCGGCGCCCGATGCCGGTGGTCGCCCTGGCGTCGCCTACGGAACATGGCGCCGACCTGACATTGCGAGCCCTGGAAATTGGCGCGATCGACTATGTCGTCAGACCGCATGTTGGCGCAGTGGACGGGTTATCGGGTCTGGCTCTGAGAATGGTCGAAAAGCTCAGGATCGTGGCGCGTGCTCGGCTGCTGAGTTCCGCGCAGCGATACCCATCACCATTGGCGCCTGAGGCGCTGGCGCTGGGGCGAGCGCCGGGTGAGGAATTGATTTTTGTCGGGGCATCGACCGGGGGCGTTGAGGCGATTCGGCAGCTTCTGAGCGCACTGCCCATCGACGCGCCCGGGGTGCTGGTTGCCGTGCACATGCCAGCCATCTTCACCCGCGTGTTTGCATCCTGGCTGAATGCCCAGTGCCGGATCGCGGTGCGTGAGGCAGTCGAAGGCGACGTGATCGCGCCCGGCCACGCCTATGTTGCGCCGGGAGGATGGCAATTGCGGTTGGCGCGAAATGGCACCAACTACGTGGCCGAGCTGGAGCAATTTGGTCCGGAGCAGACCGGCACGACTGGCGTTGACGCCTTGTTTAGGTCGGCCGCCAGCGTGGCGGGAAAAAATGCGATCGGAATCATGTTGACTGGGGAAGGTAGTGACGGTGCATTGGCAATGCGCGAGATGAAAAATGCCGGCGGCTACAACTTCGTTCAGGATCAGGCCAGTTGCGTCGTGTTCGGCATGCCGGGTGAGGCGATCGCGCTGGGCGCCGCGCATCAGGTGCTGCCACTGACAGCGATCGCGGCGGCCCTGCTCGAACGTTTACGCGTTATGTGAGGTCTGGTCTGGTCGTCAATCCATCCCAGCGTTCCATCGCATCCAGCATTTCGTCTTCGATTGCCGCGTCACGCAAATAGAGCCGGTTGGCGCGTAGCGGGTCGCGGCCATATAAATCACTGTCGGCGAGTTCGACTCGCAGCTCCAACTGCTCGCGTTCAAGCGCCTCGATGGCGAGTAACAGACCGTCCACTTCCCGCTGCTCCTTCTGGCTCAGTTTTCGGCTGCTGCCTGGCGCGCGGTCCGGCCCCACGGTCACCGGCATCGCCTGGGTTTGCGGCCGCGGGCCACTGGC
>JANNGR010000048.1:0-3528 GCA_031403955.1 Betaproteobacteria bacterium | reverse complement strand
ACAAACGGCCAGACGCCCCTGAAAATGGTTCTCAGGCCGACCCTGGACAGCAGGGCATTCAGCACGAACAGGTTCATACCTACCGGAGGCGATATCAGCCCGATCTGGATCACCATCACGATCAGCACGCCAAACCACACCGGATCGAATCCGAGCGCGACGATGATCGGGAAGAACAGTGGAATCGTCAGCAACACCATGCTGAGCTCTTCCATCACGGTCCCCAGCACCACATAGATCACCATCATTGCCCCGACGATCATCACCGGCGACAGGCCCAGGTGCGTGATCCACTGCTTCAGATCGTTCGGCATCGACGTGAAGTTGACAAAGTTGGCAAATATGGTGGCGGCAATCAGCAGCGTGAACAGCATGGCCGTGGTGCGTGCCGATTCGACCAATACGTCGCGCAGTGTTTTCCACGCCAAGGTGCGCCGAGCCAGCGCAAAAAGAAATGCGCCGGATGCTCCAATGCCGGCCCCTTCGGTGGCCGTGAACACGCCGCCGTAGATGCCGCCCAGGACGACGATGACCAGCAGCAGCACACCCCAAATGCCGCGCAGCGCGGCCCAGCGCTCGGACCAGCTGGATTTGTCGCCCGGCGGAGCGTGTTCCGGGTCGCGTGAGGTCACGATCACGACCGCCACCATCAGCAGCAGCGCCGTCAGCACGCCGGGTATCACGCCGGCCGCGAACAACTTGCCAATATTGGTCTCGGTAACTATGCCGTAGATCACCATGATGGTCGACGGCGGAATCATGATGCCCAGCGTGCCGCCAGCCGCAATGACACCGGTGGCCAAGGAGTCGCTATAGCCCAGCTTTTTCATCGACGGATAAGCGACTTTGCTCATCGTCGCGGCGGTAGCGATGGATGAACCGCAGATGGCGCCAAATCCGGCACAGGCCGCGATCGTGGCATGGGCCAGGCCGCCACGCAGATGGCCGATGAACACATAAGCGGCGCGGAACAATTCGTGCGCCAGGCCCGCCTTGGCGACAAAATTGCCCATCAGGATGAACAGCGGGATCACCGACAGCGTGTAGGCGAATCCGGTCTCATGCACTACCTGGGCGGTGCTGACCAGCGCCGCATGCCAGCCGCGGGTGAATCCCATGCCGGCAATGCCCACGATGCCCATCGCAAACGCCAGCGGCACACGCAGCAGCGCCAGCGCGAATATGGCAACGAATCCCAGCAACGCTTCGGTCACAAGCTGCCGCCTTCGAGATGGACGTTTTGCAGTGGCGGGGAGAATAGGTGGGCGAGGTGCACTAGGCCGGTCAGGGCACATAACACGGCCATGCCGTAGATGAACGGGGCTTTTGCCACCTTTAGTTGGGCGGTGGTCTCGCCGGATTGGGCAAAGTCGGCGCCGGTTTGCCACATCAGCCAAGCCAGCCCCAACAGCAGGCCGGCGCACAACAGGTGGACCGCGGCCAACTGTAATTTGCGAACCGCCGCTGGCAGAAATTGGTCGAGCGAATCGAACACCACATGTTCCCCGCGCATCGAGACCAGCGGCAGGGCCGCGAAAATTACCACGACCATCAACAACTCGGTCAGTTCCAGCGAACCCGGTATGGAGGTGGATAACAGTTTGCGGCCACCGACGTCAAAAAAAGTCAGGCCCATGATGCAGAACAAGGCCAGCGCGGCAAGCAGGCCGCAAGCCCATTCGAATAATCGGTTCACTTTTGGGACAAGCCGTGAATAAAAAATGCGGCTCTCATTGTGCATGGGAGCCGCATCGGTACCCCGGCCAGCAGGGACAGAGTGCCACAGGGTCTACTTTTCCTGTTTGGCGATTTCAGCGCGGAATTCGGCCAACACTTTTGCGGCGTCTTTCAGGCCCTTGGCCTGCGCCTCGGCGACCCATTTGGCTTCCAGACCCGATGTCTTGCTTTTCACCTCTGCCACAAACTTCGCGTCGGCCTTGACGATTTGCACGCCGTTGGCCTGCATCAATGCCATGCCGCGGCGGTCAACCTTGTCCCAGTTGCGGCCGATGATGCGCGCGTAGGTTTCGCCAGAAATCGCGTCCACAGCCTTCTTCTCATCGGCACTCAGCTTGTCGTAACGGGCCTGATTCATCAGCGCGACAAAACTGGTGTTGTAAAGCCCGCCCGGAAACAGCGTTGCGTGTTTGATGATCTTGTCGATCTTGAACGATTCGGTCGACTCGGCCGGGAACAAGGTTCCATCCATCACGCCACCCGACAACAACTCGTAGGAATCGGTGGCTGGCTTGAGCGTCACGTTCATGGCCAGGGTTTTGGAGATTTCATTGACCATGCCGCCCCCGACCCGGAACTTCAGCCCGCTCAGGTCGTCCGCCTTGGTGATCGGCCTTTTGGTGTTGAACACGATTCCCGGGCCGTGGGTGAAATAGCTCAGTACCTTGACACCCTGATGTTCATCCGCGAAATGCGGGTATTTCATGGCCACTTTGTTGAAGGCAACGGAAATCGGCTCCGATGTGTTGCCCAGAAAAGAGAACTCGGCCATCTGGGTCGCCACGAAGCGACCGGGCGTGTAACCATGGACGGTAAAGGAGATATCGGCCAGCCCATTCTTGATGGCGTCGTAAGTGCCGGGCGGCGCGGACACCGCGCGCGGCAGGAAGTTGCATTTCATCTTGCCGGACGTGTTCTTCTCCAGCAGGTCGCACCATTCTTTTTGCGCCGTGCTCAGCGCATGGGTCGGCGGTACCCAGCTCGAAGCGGTCAACACGGTTTGGGCGCCGGCCACACCAGCCAACAGGCTCACCGCGGCCGCAAGTGATGTCACAGCAATTCGTTTCATTGTCAAAAACTCCAGGGTAGTTGCAGGGCCCACTGTACTGGGAAACGCTGCCGATGACTGTCCATGTTTACCCGGATCAACCAGGCGGCAAATGGTCGATCGCGCAGGCCCACATGCGGCCGGCTGACGGCCCATGACCATTCGCGACAACGCAAGAAAGCACGACTGTTCGATTCTTTTCAGCCATCCGATTGTCGCTTTGGCCTTGTGTTGTGTCGCGCGGGCTAGGTTTTCCGGCTGGCTTGGCGCTTAAAATCGACGCGTCCGGTTGGATGCATCAGATCAACAATTCAATGGAGTCGCAGCAATGAAGGTACTGGTAGCTGTAAAACGCGTGGTGGATTACAACGTCAAGGTGCGCGTCAAGTCAGACGGCACTGGCGTGGACATCGCCAATGTCAAGATGAGCATGAACCCGTTTGACGAGATCGCGCTTGAAGAGGCAGTTCGATTACGTGAAAAGGGAGTCGTGACTGAAGTCATCGCGGTTTCCTGCGGCGTCACCCAGTGCCAGGAAACCTTGCGCACCGCCATGGCCATCGGTGCCGATCGAGCAATCCTGGTGGAGACAACGGAAGAATTGCAGCCGCTGGCAGTCGCCAAGTTGCTCAAGGCGCTGGTCGAGAAAGAGCAACCCGGCCTGGTGATTCTGGGCAAGCAGGCGATCGATGACGATTGCAACCAGACCGGGCAGATGCTGGCGGCCTTGTGTGACATGCCGC
>JANNGR010000047.1:0-16317 GCA_031403955.1 Betaproteobacteria bacterium | reverse complement strand
ACGCGCCGACAGGCTCAGGGCCGGCGGGTCGCCAGCCCGGCCGGCCGAATAGTTGTTCATGCCGACGTGTATCTTGCCGTCCAGAAAAGTACCGGCCGTCAACACCACGGTGCGGCCGCGAAACCGTATGCCGACCTGCGTCACCGCTCCCACGACCCTATCCCCCTCCACCATCAGGTCATCGACCGCCTGCTGGAACAGCCACAAATTGGACTGGTTCTCCAGCCGCGTGCGGATCGCCGCCTTGTAAAGAATGCGGTCGGCCTGCGCGCGGGTGGCGCGCACGGCCGGGCCCTTGCTTGAGTTCAGGATGCGAAACTGGATGCCAGCTTCGTCGGTGGCATCGGCCATGGCGCCACCCATCGCGTCCACTTCCTTGACCAGATGGCCTTTGCCAATACCGCCAATCGACGGGTTGCAGCTCATCTGCCCGAGGGTTTCGATGTTGTGCGTCAACAGCAGCGTCTTGCTGCCCATACGCGCGGCCGCGAGTGCCGCCTCGGTTCCGGCGTGGCCGCCACCAACAACAATCACGTCAAAAATCTGTGGATAAAACATGGTTGTGCGGGTGAAGAGGCTGGGAAGTCCGAATTTTACCGGGCAGTCCAAATCGACCGTGTGCCAAGCCCGGACAAACGCGATGCAAAATTGGCTCAGCGGCAACCAGCCGTTCGCGCACACGATCCTCGGCCTGCTCCGCGCCTTCAGGGTCAAATCGACCCCAACCTATGCTGAATCTACGCTGGCTGCTGCGTTTTTTGTAGCATATGCGAGACCACACGGTCTGCGCGCTGTCAAGTGCATGACAGCCGCGCGTCGTGGCCGGACCTACCCTCAGGCATTAACCGCCTGGCGTCGATCTGCAACCCCCTTTGGAGCCCCCCATGCACAGCCCCTCCCTCAAAGAATTCGTCAGCGCCGAAGAATGGCAACTACGCGTCGATCTGGCCGCCTGTTACCGCCTGGTGGCGGCTTACGGCTGGAGCGATCTGGTTTTTACCCATGTGTCGGCCCGTATTCCCGGGCCCGAACACCACTTTCTGATCAACCCCTACGGGCTGATGTTTGACGAAATTACCGCCTCCAGCCTGGTCAAGATTGACCAGGACTGCAACAAACTCAGCGACTCGCCCTATCCAGTCAACCCGGCCGGCTTCACCATCCATAGCTGTATCCATCAGGCGCGCGAAGACGCGGGCTGCGTCCTGCACACCCACACGCGTGCCGGTGTCGCCGTGAGTGCGCAAAAACAGGGCGTACTGCCGATCAGCCAGCAATCGACCTTTGTGCTCGGGTCGCTCGCCTATCACGACTATGAAGGCGTCGCGTTGCGCGACGAGGAAAGGCCGCGCCTGCAAGCCGACCTCGGCAACCGCACCTTCCTGATGTTGCGCAACCACGGCCTGCTGACGGTGGGCAGGACCATTGCCGACGCTTTCCTGGCCATGTACACCTTCGAGAACACCTGCCGCATCCAGGTCGATGCGCAATCGGGCGGCGAACTGACGTACGTCGACCCGCAAATCGTGGCCGGCATTGCCAGCGTCATGAAAGTTGTTACGGCCGGCCTGGGTTCGGCGCTCGCCTGGCCCGCACTGCTGCGCAAGCTTGACCGCATGGACCCGGATTACAAAACTTGATTCGTGGGCCCGCTTCATGCCGGCTCACGCCCGCCGATCAAACCCGCTGCGGCAAGGTTTGATTCAAATCAGTAGTATTGGAGCGGCTGCGCGATGCGCGGCCAAATCTTTCCAACTCCCCCACTTCAAACCATGAAACTCTATTACTCAGCCGGTGCCTGCTCGTTATCCCCCCATATCGCGCTCAAGGAAGCCGGCCTCACGTTCGAAGCCATTTCCGCGCCCACCAAGACCCACCAGCTTCCCGACGGCAGCGACTACTACGCCATCAATCCACTCGGTTACGTGCCCTTGCTGGTGCTCGACGACGGGACGAAACTGCGCGAAGGTCCGGCCATCGTGCAATACATCGCCGACCAGGCCCCGGCAAAAAACCTTGCCCCCGCCAACGGCACACTGGCACGTTACCAACTGCAGTCGTGGCTCAACTTCATCGGCACCGAACTGCACAAAAACTTTAGCCCCTTGTTCAACCCCGCCACATCCGACGACGCCAAGACTGGCAGCAAAAGCAGTATTGGCGCGCGACTGAAATGGGTCGAAGGCGAGCTGGCCGGCAAGCAATACCTGATGGGCGACACCTACACGGTCGCGGATGGTTACCTGTTTACGGTCACCAACTGGGCGGCGTACGTCGCGATCGACCTGTCGGTCTACCCCAACCTGGTTGCATATCGGGCCCGTATCGCGGCCCGCCCCGCCGTAATTGAGGCGATGAAAGCCGAAGGCCTGATCAAGTAACCTTAAGCCTGCATGACCCGGTTATTCGATCCCGTGCAGGCCGGCAGCCTGACCCTCGCCAACCGCATCGTGATGGCCCCGCTGACCCGCAACCGGGCGCCAGGCGCTATTCCAACCCAATCGATGGTCACCTATTACACGCAGCGTGCCGGGGCCGGATTGATAATTTCCGAAGCCACGGCCATCAGCCACCAGGGCCTGGGTTATGTGGACGTTCCCGGCATCTGGAACGAACAGCAAGTGGCGGCGTGGAAACGCGTCACCGAGTCGGTGCATGCGGCTGGCGGAAAAATTGTGGTGCAGCTCTGGCACGTCGGGCGGGTATCGCATGTAGACCTGCAACCGGGTGGCCAGGCCCCGGTGGCGCCCTCCGCGATCGTTGCCAAGACCAAGACCCTGCTGATACGCGAAGGGGTGCCCACGTTCGTGGAAACCTCGACGCCAAGAGCCTTGCGCCTGGATGAACTGCCAGGCATCGTAGCCGACTACCGGCACGCGGCGCGATGTGCCGTTCGGGCCGGATTTGACGGTGTCGAGGTACACGGCTCCAACGGTTATTTGCTCGACCAGTTCCTTCGATCGGGCTCCAACCACCGCAACGACGCCTATGGCGGCTCAATCGAGAACCGGGCCCGCTTGCTGCTCGAAGTAATGGGGGCCATCACCCAGGAAATCGGCGCCCACCGGGTCGGCTTGCGCCTGTCTCCGGTGACACCCTCCAACGACGCGTCGGACGTGCATCCACAGCCGCTGTTTGACCATGTAGTGGGCCGACTCGCGCCCTTGGGGCTGGCTTACCTGCATGTGATCGAGGGCGCCACCGGTGGCCCAAGGGACCACATGCAAGGTGAAAAGCCGTTTGACTATGCGGCATTGCGCAGCGCTTACCGCGCCGCTGGCGGCACCGGCGCATGGATGGTCAACAATGGTTACGACGGCGCGCTAGCCGATCAGTCGGTCGCCGAAGGCGCCGACCTGGTGGCTTTTGGCAAGCTGTTCATCGCCAATCCGGATCTGCCACGCCGCCTGCGCGAAAACGCGCCGCTCAACACCCCGGATCGCGCCACGTTTTATGGCGGCACGGACAAGGGTTATACCGACTACCCAGCGCTCGCCGCCTGACCGACCGGCCGTCGAAAACTCCCGGCCAGCGTTTGGTTAGCGACTGGAACCGAGCCCGATTGGCTCCGGGGCGGTCATCACGATGCGGGTGAACAGCCGGTCGTACAACGGGTCGCGCGGGTATTTGCCGGTCAAAGGATCGCAATTGGAGGCAAATGCAACGTCGAGTTCAAACCAGTCGGCTTCGTCCAGGGATTTTTCGGCCTCGGGCAAAATTGCCGACTCCTCCAGCCGCATGTGCTCCAGATAAAAATCCACGTAACTCCTGGCAGCAAGGTCAAAAGCCTGACGCCGCGAGTCGCCCAGAAGCTCCCAGGCAAGCAAATGGTGCTGCAACTCGCGCACCGCGCCTTCCCCGCGCACATGGTCCTGCTCCAGCCGTTCGATGGTGGCCGTTATTTGGGGTGCCGCGCGCAACACCTTGGGAAACAACAACTCTGACTCCTTGGGATGGTGCAAGCGTTCCGGGAATTCGTCGATATAAAACAGCATAGCGCGCAACACATCAAAAAATTGTTCCGGTTCGTTGCCCGGTCCGCGCTGCACCATCATCAGCAACGAACGCAACATGGCCGCCAGCGCGGCATGTTCATCGCGAATTATCCGCATACATTCATGGGTCATGACCGGTCTCCTTCAAATTGACGATCTGAACGCTGGAGCATCGCACTGTTCACGGTCATTGGGCTTGATTCAGGTCAACCCCTGGTCAGACTGGTCCAGGTCGCAGCGCAGCCCAAGTCATGGTCCCCATGGTACAAACCGGCGAGCGCCTTGAATTCGGGCCAAAAAAGGAGGTGCCTGCGTGAAATGGAAGATGGCCGAGAACTCGATGTTCGCAATGTTGCTGCGCTCACCCTGGTGGGTCAGCATTGCTGTTGTCGCGGCATTCGCGTTATTGTCACGGGCGCTGCTGCCGCAGCAATACGTGGTATTTGGCATGATGGGCGGTTTTCCGTTTCTGGTAATCGGCATCATCGCCGCGTGGCGGCAGTTCCAGGCCCCCTCACCTGAACGGGTGACACGCACGCTGCAGGTGGCCGCCGCAATGTCCTGGCGTGACTTCTCGGGGGTTCTGGAACATGCCTACGGCAAACAAGGTTATGCCGTCACCCGCCTGGACGGCGATGCGGCCGACCTGCTGCTTACCAAGGCCGGGCGCACCACGCTGGTGGCCTGCAAACGCTGGAAAGCGGCCAACCACGGCGCCGCGGCGCTGTTGGCCCTGGGTAAAGCCAGACAAACGCGAGACGCAAGCCACTGCAGCTACATCTCGCTCGCGGATGTGAATGCCAATACGCGCCGAGTCGCGGCGCAGAACCGGATCGAGCTGGTAAATGGGGCCGCCCTGGCCCAACTGCTAGGCAAAGTCATGCCGCGGTAAAAACACCACGGCAGTCAGACGCCGGGCGAACTTTACAAACTGTTATCCGGGCGTCATGGCGCAGATACATGGCGCGGACAAACTACCTTTCAACCTGATGCCACCGGTGCGCTTCAGGCATCTTCTCACTGAAAGGAAGTTCACATGAAATCGATATTCAAACCCCTGCTTCTCTCGGCCCTGCTGGCCACGGCTGGATTGGCGGCCACCGCGCAAAACACCAGCACCACGCAGGCCGCCGGCATGTCGCGTCACGATCGCATGGACCCGGCCAAAATGCAGGAAAAAATGGCCAGTCGCCAGGCCGAGCTAAAGGCCAAGCTCAAACTCACTGGCGCGCAGGAAAATGCATGGGCCAACTTTGTCGCAGCAATGCAACCCGGAGCCGGCATGGCCGCGCGCATGAACCCGGAAAACCGCCGGAAGATGCACGAGGAGATGGAAAGACTCAGCACACCGGAACGTATCGACCGGATGAGTTCCATGAAGGCCCAACGCGACGCCGAAATGACAAAACGCGGTGAAGCCACCAAGACCTTCTATGCCGCGCTAAGTGCCGAACAACAAAAGGTGTTTGACGCCAACGCCATGCGCCGTGGACCCGGTGGCCGACACGGCGGCGGGCATGGCAAAACATACCAGAACGGCTAAGAGCGACCGGTTTTTCAACCCTGGCTTGCGCCGCAGGCGCCGAGATTTGGCCGCTGCGGCGCTAGGCTTCAAGCCAGCATCTTTTTCAATTCACCACTGGCCAGCAACTTTTCCAGGTCAGCGGCGCCGCCAACCAGCGTGCCTTTGACAAACACCATCGGAAACGTGGGCCAACCGGTCCACAACTTGAGCGCGTTGCGTTTGCGCCAGGTATTGAAATAGTTTCCGTACTCGATGTAATGGTGGGCCACGCTGGCCGCATCCAGTAACTTGCGCGCCTTCTTCGGCATCGGGTTCTGGCCCATGCCCACCACCACCACCGGATGCACGGCAATCGCTGCCTGAACCTCGCGCACGATTTCCTGCTGGTGGGTGGTAATTTTTTGCCGGATTGCCGGATGAATTCTGGCTTCGTCAAGAATTGGGCGCGGCATGCAAAGTCCTCGAAACAAAGATGGGCCAATTATGCGACCCAGGTGTGCCAGCACCCGGCTTCACTTGACTCAGATCAAGCCACACTGAGGGCGCGCGACCTAAACTTGCTCCTGCCGTCACTCGGCGTCGCCCCATGAGCAGCCCATCCATCGACTCCAACACCACCCAACCGATACCGGCGGTGCGCCGGATTACGTTCAACCGACCGTTGTCATGGCTGGCACTTGGCTGGCGCGATCTGTTCCGATGTGGCTGGCTGAGCCTGGCGCATGGCGCCGTAGTGGCTGCTTTTGGCCTGGTGCTGATTGCCGTGGCACACCAGAAATTCTGGTTGTTGGCCGGTGCGTTCTCCGGCTTCCTGGTTGTGGCGCCGGTGCTGGCAACCAGCCTGTACGCGATGAGCCGCGCCCTGGAGCGCGGTGATCCGATCGGTTTTCGCCTGCTGCGTGACACCTGGCTGAGCTGGCGACAGTCGCAACTGGCGGACCCCAGTGGCTATTGGTGCCTGGTGCGTTTCGGCGTGTTGCTGGCGCTGGCGGGGACTGGTTGGGTGTTGACCTCGGCCGCGCTCATCACGCTGTTGGCACCAGCACCGGTGAATACCCCGATGGACTTTGTGCGACATGTGGTGCTGGAGCCGAACCATTTTCTTTTCGAAACCTGGCTGGCGATGGGGGGTGCATTGGCGGCGCCGATTTTTGCCTCCAGTGCCGTCGCCATGCCATTGATGCTGGACCGGCGCATCAGCCTGCTGGAGGCCGTGCTGACCAGTTGGCGCGTGGTGCTGGCCAATCCGATACCGATGGCCGTCTGGGCCGGACTGATCATGTTGCTGGTGCTGCTGGGTTTTGCCACCCTGTTGTTGGGGCTGACCATACTGGTGCCGGTGCTGGGCCACGCCAGCTGGCACGCCTACCGCGACCTGGTGGACGCATCGGCGTTGCCGCAACGTCCCTTGGCGACCGGTCGTACCTGATGTTTGGATTCACCGAAGAGCAGATCGCCGCCTTTGGCCTCACGTTTGGCCTTAGCGCATTCGTTCTCTACATGTTGTTCATCGTGGCACAACTTGCCTGGGAATCCAAAGCCGGCAAGTTCGGTACATTCGTGATTTTTCTGGGCCTGGGCTTCGGCATGGCCGGCTTTGCCGCCAAGTACTTGATTCAGTGGGCCCTGAACATAAAGTGATCCACCGATGGCGCATCAGCCGAGGGGGCGGATGCCCATCAACCAGCCATGCAGCCACAGGGCGAATACGGCCCAGACTAGGCCGCCCGCCAGCACCGTGACGACAGTCGCCTTGGCGTTACCCGGGGCATAAACCGTGCCCGCAACTTGGTCGCGTTGGCGCGCGGCGGCGAAGTTCAATACCGCCCAGGCCAGGAATGCTCCAAACAGCAACACATGCGCCACATTCCCGTTGGACAGCAAATGCGCCAACGCCCACACCTTCACGGCCAATACCATCGGATGGTGCAGTCGCGCCTTGATGCCGTTGCCGGGCACATACGCCGCAGCCAGCAACACAAACGCGATCAACGTCAACAGCGACGCCAAATGGCGCATCGCAACCGGCGGGCTCCACAACTGCACCGGTTGCGCGCGCGCCAGTCCAAAGCCCCAGATGATCAAGCCAAATCCAAGCAGGGACACCAACGCGTACAACCCTTTCCACGGCCGCTCGCCGATGCGGGTTATGGTTTGCGTGCGCCAGTCATCCGCCACGATGCGAATGGAGTGCACTCCGAGAAACAGCACCAATCCAATAATCAGAACCAGCATACAAGCAACTCCTCAACGCCTGTCAGGCGCCTAGTACACGATTCTTGCCGGCCCGTTTGGCGGTATACATGGCCTGGTCGGCACGTTTGATTGCCGCGGCACCGTCCTCGTCGGGCGCCAGTTGCGCGACCCCGGCGCTGAAGGTTATCAGGATCTTTTCCGCGCCGGCCAGAAAGAACCGTTTGGTCAATTCGCGCTGCAAACGAATCATGGCCTCGATGCCCCGGTCCAGCGGCGTATCGGGCAACAGGACGACAAACTCTTCGCCGCCGTAACGCGCCAAAACATCCTGCGGACGCATGCATTCACGCGCCACCTGCGCCAGATGGGCCAGCGCCAGATCGCCGGTGGTATGTCCCAGGTTATCGTTGATATTCTTGAAATTGTCGATATCCAGCAATGCCAGACACAGAGGCGTTTCCTTGCGCCGCACATTGGACACTTCACGGTTCAACGCTTCATCCAGACCTTTGCGATTGAGCGCGCCGGTCAAGGGATCATGGCGCGCCTGGGCCGTGACCCGGTCCAACTCCAGGTGCAGATTGGCGATTTCCGCCTCGGTCACCTGCACGCGCTCGCGCATGCCGCGCAATTCATCACGAGCGGCGAGTGTGTCGCTGGCCATGCTGCGTGTCGCGGCCACCACTTCCTTAAGTACCGGCGCCAATTCCTGCAGGCTCTTGGCCTGTTCGATCAATCTGGCGCTTTCTTCCATCTTGCCACCGTAGGCGCTGGTGGAATCGGTAATCAGCGACAGGCGCTCGATGAAGGTTCCCAACATATGGCGCATTTCTTCCTGCGCCTCTACCGCCCGTCCCTTGGCCTCGGACTGCTTTAGCATCACATCGCGCAACCGGCGTTCCACATCGTCCAGCCTGCGCAAGGTGATGGGTGGTGTGGCGGCGCTCATCAAAGCTTCGACTTGTCCCTTTAGCCAGCGGTCGTCCAGGCTCAATTCGCTTATGTTTTCCATGATCAGGCGCAACAGGTGCAGCAAGGTGGCCTTTATCTCGGCCTGGTCTTCCGCGGCAAACGAAACCCGATGCCCAAAAGTGCTCAACATCTGTTTGACCTGCACGATATCCGCGCCGGGTTGGCGCATGACCCGCAGCAGTTCCTGTGTCTGCTCGGTAAACCGCGCGTCATCGATTCCCAGCGCCGGGCGGGCGAATTCAATCAGTCGCGCGATTTGCTCCAGAAAATCGGCCGTCAGGGCCGGGGCACTCGTCGCCCTGGCGGCCGTTCCTTCCACCACCGGCGTGGTCTCACTGGCCGTCAAGGCGCCAAAGCCCGATGGCTCCAAACCGCTTCTTGGACTGAATCCACCATACGCCACCAGCGCGTTTTGCACCCCTTCCCAACTCAACTGGGTTACCGCGTATTCGAGCAAGCCACGCTGCTTTTGCTGGCCCGGGGTCTTGGCCGGCAACTCGCGCGCTATTTTGCGCAACTGGTCGAGCGGAAATGGGGGGTCATTGGGCAGGCCGCCAATCTCGTTGAAGATCGCCTGGTAATTGGCCGGCGTTGGTGCCATTTTCCTGACCACCAGTTGCTTGAGTGTCTCGCGCGCCAGTTCAGGTGTAGTCTTGTCTGCCATTTGGTCGTTACCCTCAGTCGGCCGGTTTTAAGCCCAGAAACTTCTGCAGTTGAGCTACTGTTCGCCGCGGATCTTCCTGGTGCGGGAGATGGCCCAGGTCGTCAAATACAACCAGTCTGGAGCGCGCGATATCGCGCGCAAACTGATGGCCAAACTGCAACGGAATCAGGCGGTCCTGAGCGCCCCACATTATCAAGGTGGGTTGCGTCAACTCTCTGATCCGCGCTTCGTCACCGGCCTGAGCGGCGTCCATGCGATACCCAATTGCCTGCCGATTGCCCGCGCGCAGCGCCATATCGTAATACCGGTCCACCAGTTCCGGTGTCACCTTTGACCGGTCGCCATACACACTATTGATACTCGACTGCACCAATCCGCGCGGCAGCACATATTCCATCACTATGCGCGCGCCCTTGGTTCCCGCCAGTCTGAAAGCCAGTGGCACCTCCTGGGACTGCAAAGGGTAACCACCGGAGTCAACCAGAACCAGCTGTTGCACCCGTTGCGGCGCCGCGAGCGCAACTGCCCAGGCAATCTGCCCGCCGAGGGAATTGCCGGCCAGCACACAACGCTGCACGCCCAAGTGGTCCAGTACGGCGCCGACAAAACGCACGTCACGGGCCATGGAATAGTCGTTGTCCTGGGCTGGGCCAGTCAAGCCAAAGCCGGGCAGATCGAACCGGATCACCCGCCGCTGGCGCTGCAAAACCGCCGCCCAGCCGTCCCAGGTATGCAGACTGTCCGAGGTGCCGTGCAGCAAGACGATAGGCACCGGGTCGTCGCGCGGGCCTTCGTCGCGAAGATGCACCTGCAAACCGTCAATCGCGACAAACCGCGACGGTGGCCGGGCCCAGCGGTCCTTGAGCTGATCCACCGGCTTGTCCGGTGCCCAGGTCGCGACCAGCCCGGCCAGCGTGAAGAAGACAACCCCGGCGAGCAGCAGCCACAGCGACTTGACCAACAACCTCATAGCCAAACCCCAATCGGTTGGGCCAGTTGCCGCGCCAACTTGAAGTTCATGGGTATACGTGCCGCCAGCGCTGCCCGGGAACCGGCCCGCGCAAGAACTTCAAGATGGCGCGGCGCCTTGCGCCCGGCAATGCGACTGCCTCAAAAACGCACCAAGCGTGCGCCGTTCGACCGCCGGCAGCGCCCCTGGGGAGTTGGCCGCATTGCGGCACTGCGCCAGACGCCAACTTATCCGCCCAAACACTTCGTCGCGATGACAAACCTCCGCCAGACGACCGGTTGCGGGCCATTCGATCACACAGTCATCGGAAACCACAACCAGCACGTCCAGCTCCATCTTGTCAAAGAAACCTTTTTGCCGCACCCGTCGGTCCAGAAAGGCCTTGAACAGCAGAGCTTGCACATAAGCGCGCGTGATCGGCGCCCCCAATGGCACCGCTGCGCCGTTTTTCCACTGAAGCCACTGCCCGTCGTCGTCAATCTGCACCCTACCGGCCACATCCTCGCGCTCTACCACCATCAACCCATAGTCATGCAACAGCAAATGGTCTACGCGGGCCATGGATCGGCCAGAGCGCACCCACAAGCCATTTAACACATCAACCTCATCGCTGCGGCGAAAGAAACGACGCAGGTAATAGGCCATCCGGTCGGCCGAGATACGCGCCGCGAGTTCTTCCTGGCTGACGCCGTGAAAAGGATCCAGCTCCTTCAAGATCATGACAACCCGAACCTCCCCGATTATTGTTATTTCAGATCCCGCGGCCACCCGCCTGGAAGCCAAGGCGCCGGTTTACCTCGACCCCGCCTTTGCCAAGGGCCGGTGCAAGGAACGCAGGAACTCACCCAGGCGACGCCGCTCGGAAGCGGTCAACACACCCTGCGCGGTAGCCACCCGCCGGTACTGCGCCACACGCTGATTCACGCGCTCATGGACCTGGTCGGCGTTGCACACCTCCGCCAACGGACCGACGCTGGGCCACTGTATGGTTCCGGTATCCGGTACCGCCACCAGGATATCGAGCTCAACCCCGTCAAAAAAGCCTTTCTGCTTGACATTCTTGTCCAGAAAGGCCTTCAACGACAAGGCCCGCAAGTATGCGCGGGTTATCGGTGAACGCATCTCGGACGGCACACCGTCGCGCCAGCGCACCCATTGCCCATCGTCCTTGATCTGAATGCGTCCGGACAGGTTTTCGCGTTCCACCACCAGCAACCCGTACGGGTGCAACACCAAATGGTCCACATGTGCGACCGCGTTGCCGGACGTCACGCGCAGGCAATTGAGCACGTCGACTTCTTCACTCTTGCCAAAAAAACGGCGCAAATGGTACGCCATCCGATCCTGCGCAATGCGACCGGCAATCTCCACCTGGGTACGCCCGTAAAACGGGTCCAACTCCTTCAATACCATGGATGCGTAAAGCCCGCTAGTTCAACCAACGAATACTACCCGTGCCCCCTGGCGCAATACGGCGGATAAATGCCGGACAGGTTGCGCCAACCAGGCAACTCCCGCTGATCGGGACCGTATGCTTAAACCGCCTTGGCGGCCTCGCGCCGCGCCTGCACGGCCTGTGCCAGCCCCTGCAGCACCGGCACCGTCTGCAACATGCTGATACACGCGTCGGTAACCGATACTCCAGGTTTGAGGGGTGTGCCGGGAACAATGTCCTGGCGGCCTTCCTCCAGATGACTTTCGATCATCACACCCATGATGCGGCGCTCGCCTCCCGCCACCTGGGCCGCCACGTCGGCCGCAACGTCAATCTGGCGCCGGTGCTGCTTGCTGCTGTTGGCGTGTGATACGTCGACCATTACCTGTTCGCGCAAACCAGCCGCCTTGAGCAGCGCACAGGTAGCGGCAACATCGGCAGCGCTGTAGTTGGGCGTCTTGCCACCGCGCAAAATTACATGGCAGTCGGCGTTACCCCGGGTCTCAAAAACAGCTGCCTGGCCCATCTTGGTCATGCCCATGAAAGCGTGCATCGCGGATGCGGCCTGGATTGCGTCGCAAGCGACTTTCACGCCACCATCGGTGCCATTCTTGAAACCCACCGGGCAGCTCAGGCCCGAGGCCAACTGGCGATGGCTCTGGCTCTCGGTGGTGCGAGCGCCAATCGCTCCCCAACTCACCAGGTCGGAGATGAACTGGGGGCTCAACAGGTCCAAAAACTCGGTCCCCACCGGCAGGCCCAACGCCAACAGATCCAGCAAAAGACGACGCGCCATTTCCAGCCCTTCATTGATGGCAAAACTACCGTCCAGATGCGGGTCATTTATATAACCCTTCCAACCGACGGTCGTACGCGGCTTTTCGAAATACACCCGCATCACGATCAGCAAGTCGTCCTTGAGCGCATCGGCCTGTGCCTTTAGCTGCCGGGCGTATTCGAGCGCCTGCGCATGGTTATGAATGGAACATGGCCCCACAACCACCACCAGTCGATCATCCGCGCCATGCAACACCCGTGAGATGGCCACGCGGCTCTGCTCGACCAGCGCTAACGCGGCAACCGACACCGGCAGCCATTCCTGCAGCAACGCCGGCGTGATGAGCGGGCGCACGGCGTCAATCCGCGTGTCGTCGATACGCGTTGAATCCTGCGTGGATAAGGGGGAAGCGGGGCTATGGGCGTGTGTGTTCATGCTTGAATTGTCACCATTTTCAGGCCGGCGTCCAGAGCCCATCGGGGCCTGGCTTTAGGCTGTAATACAGGCTGCATGACTGACACCAAACGCGCAACCGGCACCGGCATCAGCCCGACGGCTGGCGGCTTGACGGATTTGATGCACGGCAAAGCCTGGGGTGCACCGGTAACACTTGGCCTGCTGGGCTGCAATCTTCTGGTTTTCGCCACCATGCTGGCCTTCGGCTCTGGACTGTGGCACACCTCCAACGGTGTGCAACTGGCCTGGGGGGCCAACTTCGGCCCGGCGACGCAGGACGGTCAATGGTGGCGGCTTGTCACGGCCATGTTCCTGCACTTCGGGGTCGTACACCTGGCGCTAAACATGTGGGCCTTGTGGGATGTTGGCCGGCTGGTTGAACGCTTGTATGGGCCGCTGCGTTTTGCGCTGGTATACCTTGCAAGCGGAGTCTTCGGCAACCTCTTGTCACTGGTGGTTCAGGGTAACCAGGCCGTATCTGGCGGTGCATCGGGCGCGGTTTTCAGTCTTTACGGCGCGTTGTTGGTATTTCTGTGGCGTGAGCGCCGGCACGTGGATCCAGCCGAGTTCCGTTGGTTTTTCGGCGCAGCTCTGGTCTTTGCAATGTTCACACTGCTGCTGGGCCAGATCGTTCCCGGTATCGACAACGCTGCGCACAGCGGTGGCCTGGTTGCCGGGACCCTGCTGGGCCGGTTGCTGGCACGACCATGGACGCGCGACAGTCCCCGTTTGCGGCGCGGCAAGTGGTTGGCCGCCGGCATACTGGCGTTGGCAACCACGCTGCTGGTGGCGCGCATCCCGGCACCGAGTTACCGCCTGACTGAAGAGTTGTTAGCACGCGAGGCGATCCGCCAGTTCCTGCTCGAAGACCGGCGTATCAGCCGGCGCTGGGACGCCATTCTCGAGTCGGGTCGCCGTGATGGATTGACTTTTGAACAACTGGCGCGGCGCATCGACGTCAACGTAACCGCGGACTACCGCGAGAGTGTCAAACAATTGTCGGCAGTCAAGCTTGGGTCCGCCGCGCCGTCGGCCAGAACACTGGAAATGGTGAAAAAGTATGCAGCCCTGCGTGGGGACACGTCGCATGCCCTGGCGGAAGGTCTACGCAACAAAGACCCGGCCAAGATCCGCAAAGCACTTGAAACCGCGCGCCAGATTCCGGCCCTGGCCACCGGTTTCAAGCCGCCGGCGTCAGCCGCTTCGGCCAGCACCAAATGAAGACCCTCGGTCCGCTTCGGGGCAACTGGGGCAAGCCGCGCGCGGCTTCGTGCCGCTGTTAGCAAAGACTTGCCGGCCCACCTTCTCTAGCCCCGTCGTGGCCGCGGGAGCGTTGGCGTCTGATGACAGCCGGGAAGGAAGGGTCTTTGCCTTCAGCGGCCTTGCCGAACTGCACGAAATTCAGAGGCTGAACAGGGTTTTACTAGGCGGCTGTCCGCGCGCTGCTATTGCGACACAACCGCCGGTGCGTCTACGCGCCAGCCTGACCGCGACCGGCAAGAAACCGAAATTGAAGTGCAGCCCGGTGCAGTGTCAATTTTGTTAATCATTTAAGATGATTTTGTATATAATACTTATCATGCCTGCTCGCCCCACTGTTCCCGAAGCCGAGAATCAGCTGCTTGCCGAGTTCGGCGCCCGGCTGCGCCTGGCGCGTCAACGCCGGCGCCTTTCCCTCCAGCAAGTTGCCGACCTGGCGGGCATCACCCGAGTGACCTTGCACCGCGCCGAACTTGGTGACGCAGCGGTCACCATGGGCACATACATCAAGGTCATGGCAGCGATGGATCTCGGCGCCGATTTCGCGCTGCTCGCTCGAGATGACAAAACGGGACATCTGATGCAGGACGCGCGCCTTCCGGCTCGACGGGTCGGCACAACATTCCCGCGGCGCATCAGGCTCGCGAAGTACCCGCAACTCAGGTCGATCGCGTGGAGCCTGGCTGGAGACGCCGAGATCGGCCCCACCGAGGCCTTCCAGTTGTACGAGCGCAATTGGCGTCACGTCGACACGGCAGCCATGGCGCCGGCCGAGCGCGCACTGTTGGCCAAGTTGACCGCCACGATTGGCAAGGGAGTCATGAATGTTTGAGCGCCCCAATCATCAACGCGTCGAACAAGCGCTGAAGGCATTGGACTCCAATCTGCTGCTCAAGCACAGGTGCCTCTTCGGCGGCGGAACCGCGATCGCGCTTACTCACGGCGAGCACCGAGATTCCGTGGACATTGACTTCGTGTGCTCCTCCGTCGACGGGTATCGCGAGATCCGCGGCTTGGTCAATGCCGGCGGAATCGGCTCTCTGATGACAGGCACCATCGGGCTGCTGCGCGAGCCCAGGATCGATCAGTACGGCATCCGGTGTGTGCTGCAGGTCGCGGGCGCCCCGATCAAGTTCGAGATCCTGTTCGAGGGTCGCGTGCAGCTTGCCGATCCCTTGCCCGAAGACAAGATCTGCGGCGTCTGGTCCCTCGCGATGCAGGACAAGGTTGCCACCAAGTTGATGGCGAACTCTGACCGCTGGGCCGATGCCAGCGTAATGAGCCGCGACATCATCGACTTGACAATGCTCGCCGACCCTGCTGGAACGCTCGACTCCTTGGGCGTGGCGAAGGCTTTGCGTGCGTACGGACCGAGCGTCCTGGCGGACTTGAAGAAGGCCCGCGCGCATCTCCTCGACCACAAGAGTCGGCTGCGGGAATGCATGAAAAGCCTTGGCATGAGCATGCCCGAGGTAGATCTTCGACTTCGCATTCAGGCCATCGACCCGAAAACGCCGGCACAGTCTCTCCGGCCGCGTCCGTAAGCCCACCAGGTTAAATGGTGCGCGGCGGCGAACGGGTTGCCGCCCGGCCAAGCGTGGTGGCAGGGTTCGTGTTCGCCCGTCGTCAAGCGGTCAGGAAGCGTCAATGCCCACGCGCAAGGCCAGTGCCAGGATGGCCTGGCGCAGAACGTCGTTTCCTCGCAGCGCCGTCCCCATGCGCGTGCCCGTCAAAGCCTTGCCGGCGCGATCCCCGAACAACATCACCGCCTCGTCACGATCACGTTGACGCGACATCCACAGCAGGCCGTCCACGTCCGGAAACTGGCGGTGGAACGCTTCGGCCCAGCGCGCCGTGTCGAGGTAGTCGATGGGCGCGCTGGTGATCAACTCGGTCTTGGGAACCTTCAGGCGGTGCAGGCCATCGGTGGTCAGGTTGACCAATTGCAGATCGCGCCCGGACACGATCCGTCCGTGCGCGCGGTTCGCGAAATCGTCCAGATCGACGAACTTGTCGGGCGCGTCGATCGGCACGTTGTGGAACACGGTCTCGAAGATCGCACAGTC
>JANNGR010000046.1:0-2994 GCA_031403955.1 Betaproteobacteria bacterium | reverse complement strand
GCTGCCGTACCAACTGGGCCGCTACTACCGCGACCCCACGCCGCCCAGCCGTCATAACCCCGAGGTGCCGATATGGCTGGACCATGTGGTGCTAAAGGCGATTGCACGCGACAAGCAGCGGCGCTTCGAGACCGCCGAAGAATTCATGTTGGCGCTCGAACGTGGCGCCTCGCGCCCGTTGACGGCACCACAACCCACACCGCTGTTGCGGCGCGACCCGGCGGCATTGTGGAAGATCGTCCTGTTGCTGTCGGTGTTGTTCAACATCCTGCTGGTTTATTGGTTGTTGTTCCTGCCGAAATAGGCACAACCAGCCGATGCATCCAGTGCGCTGAATCCGGCGTATTGCATTGCATAGGCAAATACGGGCAGCACGCAGGCCGGGCCGGCACCAGGGCACCCCATGCCACGAACTGCGGCGTTATCCAATCGGGCATTTCGATATCTACACCGGACAATGGTTCGAGCGCGCCGTGGCCGATCAGCTTGCGTTTTTATGCCATGCATTGGGTATCCGGGAACCGGGCACGGCCGCGGTTTGAATTGCGTGGCCGCAACCTAACGACCATCATGCGCTGCGCGCGCGACCACCTTTTTCCGCCCAGGTGCGGGTCCAGCGGATCTGGAGTCGGCGCAGCAACACCAGCACCAGCAGCGCCAGCGCGGCGAAGAACACGAAACCCCAGGCGTAACTGCCGCTGAACTGTTTGGACAGCCCCATGGCACTCGGTACCAGTCCACCGCCCAGCGCACCGACCTCGCCAATCATGGAGCCGGCCACGGCGGTGGTCATCGGCCAGCGCAGCGGCACCAACTGGAACAAGGCGCCATTGCCGGCGCCGAGGGCCGCAAAACAAAGCATTACCAGCAGCGTGGTGGCGATCAGGGAGCCACCGGACAAACCCGTCAATACCAACGTCACGGCAACCGTGGCGAGCACCAGGCTGAGGGTGTTGATGCCGCCCCAGCGGTCGGATATCCAGCCTCCAAACACGCGCAGCGCCGAGCCCATGAAGGCGGCCAGCATGGTGAGCTGCCCGGCTTGTACCTTGCTGACGCCAAATTGGTCGTAGTAGTAGGTCGGCAGAAACGTGGCCAGGCCGATGAAGCCGCCAAACGTCACTGCATAGATCAGGCTGAAAGCCCAACCGTCTTGCTCGAACAGGCAGGCGGTGTGTTCGCGCAATGACGCGTGTTTGTCCAGGTCAGCCGGCTCTTCGGCAAACACGATCATCACCACCATGGGTATGCTGATGGCAACCGCCGCTATGCCGTAAACCGTGATCCAGCCAAAAGCCTGCGCCAATGGTGGGGCAATCAACACCGACACCGCCGTGCCCACATTGCCGGCACCGACCAGGCCCATTGCCAGTCCCTTGTGGCGCGGCGGAAACGAGCCCGACCCAAGCGAGAGCGCCACGCCAAAGCTTGCGCCCGCGATGCCCAGCAGCACCCCCATGGCCAACAAGTCGTTGAAACTTTTCACCATGAAAAAGCCGAACAACAGGGCCAGCGCAATCAGCGCCATTTCTACCAGCGTGGCGTTCTTGCGTCCGATGTATTGCGACAGGATGCCGAGCGGAAAACGCATCAACGCCCCGGCGATGATGGGTATCGAGAGCATCAGGCCCTTTTGCGCCGGACTCAAAGAGAAGGTTTCCGAGATGAACGGCGCCATGGCGCCGTTAAGCACCCAGATGCAGCAAGAAAAAGAAAAATACAGAAACGCCGCGAATAACGTAGGCGCGTGGCCACTTTTCAAAAAACTGCGAAATCCCGGCATGAACGACCACCCGCGTGTAGTGAACTAGCTGAACTATTGCGAGACTCGTGCCAGCTTGATGCGTGGCAAGCTTGCTGTTTCAGCGCAAAAACGGGCAGATCCGAAGCAAGGGGTGGGAAATCGCGCCCTGATTGGTGCGCCATTCGAAATCCGTGCACCATCCTGGGTTGCGCAGTGGCAATTCGAACGACGCGCGCGCGGTCCCAAGTCCGCCAGTTGAGAGCGAATGTCAGGCGACCGACTTTTCCACCTGGGTCTGGCGGTTGTAGAGGAAGTCCAACACGGCCTTGCGGAGGTGGTTGTAGCGGGGGTTGTCAGTCAGCGCCACCCGGTGGCGTGGACGTTCAAGTTCCATACGCAGCACCTCCCCAATGGTGGCCGACGGGCCATTGGTCATCATCACGATCCGGTCAGACAGCAACACCGCTTCGTCCACATCGTGCGTCACCATCACCACGGTACTGTGGGTGGTTGCCACGATCGCCAGCAACTCGTCCTGCAACTTGGCGCGGGTCAGCGCGTCGAGTGCGCCAAACGGTTCGTCCAGCAACAACACCTTGGGCTCCATGCACAGCGCCCGCGCAATGCCCACGCGCTGCTTCATGCCACCGGAGACTTCGCCCGGGCGTTTTTGCGACGCTGCGCTCAATCCCACCAAGGCCAGCGCGGCGGCGGTGCGGGCCTTGAGTCGCGTCTTGTTTTCGGTGCTGGCAAAGACCCGTTCTACCGCCAGGTAGACATTCTCGAAACAGGTCAACCAAGGCAACAGAGAATGGTTCTGGAACACCACGGCTCGGTCCGGCCCCGGCCCAGCGATTTCGCGGTTGGCGCAAATCAGGCTGCCGGTGGTGGGTGTAGTAAGCCCCGCAATCAGGTTGAGCAGGGTGGACTTGCCGCAACCGGAGTGGCCGATAAGTGAAACGAACTCGCCGCGCGCAACATTCAGATTGATGTCTTTCAGCGCGCAAAACTGGCCCTTGCGGGTCTTGAAGGTTTGCGCGACGCCCTGGATTTCAATATATTTGGTGCTGAGAGATTGGCTCATGATGTGTTACCTGTTGGGTAGTTGGTGCGCAGTTCTCGCTTTGGCCTTCACCTCTTCAAACGTAAACATGGTGGCTACCTTGATCAGGGCAAATTCGAGTACCAGCCCGACCATGCCGATGACAAAAATGGCGATGATGATGTTCTTGACGTTCAGGTTGTTCCAC
>JANNGR010000045.1:0-31758 GCA_031403955.1 Betaproteobacteria bacterium | reverse complement strand
CACCCGCAAACGCACATAACCCTGCGCCTGCAGGTCGGCAAACAACTCGACAAATTCGCCTTTGCGTTCGCGCGCCACCGGTGCCAGCAGCATCAAGCGCGTGTCGTCCGGCAAAGCCAGCACGGCGTCCACCATCTGGCTGACGGTCTGGGATTGCAAAGGCAGGTCGTGGTCGGGGCAATACGGCGTGCCGGCACGCGCGAACAACAGGCGCAGGTAGTCGTGGATTTCGGTCACCGTGCCGACCGTGGAACGCGGATTGTGGCTGGTGGCTTTTTGCTCTATCGATATGGCCGGGCTCAAGCCTTCGATCATGTCCACATCGGGCTTGTCCATCAGTTGCAGGAACTGCCGGGCATAAGTCGACAGACTTTCCACGTAACGCCGCTGACCTTCTGCGTACAGGGTATCGAAAGCCAGGCTGGACTTGCCCGAGCCGCTCAAACCGGTGATCACCACCAACTGGTTGCGCGGTATGTCGAGATCGATGTTTTTCAGGTTGTGCGTGCGCGCGCCGCGAATGCTGATCTGGCGCGCGTGCAACGGGATCGAGAAGCCGGCGGAGTCGGTTTCGGAACTGGGCATGGTTGCGGGCGCGGTGACAGAATCCGGTTCACGGCAGGCAGGCGTGGCAGCGTGCCGTGGGCAACCGATGATGATAGGCTTTTGGCACCGCGCGTGACCTTGGGCCGGCCAGGCCTTATGCTGACCAGCGGTCGCCTGAGAAATTGGACCAATCGAAGGGTAACGCACATGACACACCTGATTGAAAGCAGCGCCCGCGGCGCCCAGACACCGGCCTTGATCGAGCAAACCATCGGGGACTTCTTCGCCGCCATGGTTGATCGCTTCCCGGACCACGAGGCACTGGTCTCGCGCCATCAGGGCGTCCGGTTCACCTACCGCGCACTCGACCGCGCGGCAAGCCGACTGGCCAGCGCCTTGATGCGCGGCGGGCTGGTCCAGGGTGAACGCGCCGGCATCTGGGCCCACAACGGTTTTGAATGGCTGTTGATGCAGCTCGCCACCGCCAAGGCCGGCATTGTGCTGGTCAACATCAATCCCGCCTACCGCGTGACCGAACTCGAATACGCGCTGAACAAGGCCGGTTGCAGGATGTTGGTGACGATGACGGCCTACAAGACCAGCGACTACCTGGGCATGGTGAACGAACTTGCTCCCGAGGTAGCGGCCGCGAAGCCGGGCCAACTCAACGCCGCGCGCGCGCCGGCGCTAAAGACCATCGTGCATCTGGGGCAAGAGGCGATTGCCGGCATGTCGACGTTCGGTGAGCTGATGGAAAGCGGCGACCCCGACGACCCGGCGTTGCGCATGGTGGGCACGTCGCTAAAGGCCACCGACCCGATCAACATCCAGTTCACCAGCGGCACCACGGGATTCCCGAAAGGCGCCACGTTGACCCACCGCAACATTCTGAACAACGGCTTCTTCATTGGCGAGGCGATGCAACTTGGCGACCAGGACCGACTGTGTGTGCCGGTGCCGCTATACCACTGCTTCGGCATGGTGCTGGGCAACCTGGCCTGCCTGACACACGGCGCTTGTATCGTCTACCCCAACGATGGTTTTGACGCGCTGAGCGTGCTGGAGACGGTGCAAGCCGAGCGCTGCACCGGCTTACACGGCGTGCCCACCATGTTCATCTCCGAGCTGTCGCATCCACGTTTCAAGGAGTTTGATCTGTCCAGCCTGCGTACGGGCATCATGGCTGGCTCGCCGTGTCCGGTCGAGGTGATGAAACGGGTGCTCGACGAGATGCACATGCACGAGGTCACCATCGCTTACGGCATGACCGAAACCAGCCCGGTGAGCTGCCAGAGCGGACCACAAACACCATTCGACAAACGGGTGTCCACGGTCGGCCAGGTGCAGCCGCACCTGGAAATCAAGATCGTTGATACCGACAACGGCCAGACCATGCCGCTCGGCCAGGCCGGTGAGTTTTGTACCAGGGGTTATTCGGTGATGCACGGCTACTGGGGCGACGAAGAGAAGACGCGCGAGGCGATCGACCCGGACGGCTGGATGCATACCGGCGACCTAGCCACCATGGACGCGGAGGGCTACGTCAACATCGTCGGTCGTATCAAGGACATGGTGATCCGCGGCGGCGAAAACATCTACCCGCGCGAGGTCGAGGAGTTTCTGTACCGCCATCCGGCCGTCTCGGACGTGCAGGTGGTGGGGGTGCCGGACGAAAAATATGGCGAAGAGCTATGCGCCTGGGTCATCCTCAAGGCCGGCCACGACGCGACGGCGCAGGATATCCGCGCGTTTTGCAAAGACAATATCGCCCACTACAAAGTGCCGCGTTACGTCAAGTTCGTCGACGCTTTCCCGATGACCATTACCGGCAAGATTCAGAAATTCGTCATGCGCGAGCTGATGCGCAAGGAATTGCAGGTCGAGCAGCAGAAGACGGCCTGAACGGCGCCGCCATGCAGGGTATCGCCGTGCACACCTCTCCCGCTGCCGAACCGGCCGATCCGGAACTGGCCGATGACCTGGCTGCGCTGCGTGACGCGGAAGAATTGGCGATTGCCGTGCGCCGCCAGCGTGTGTTGGGCCCGGCGGCCAGCGGCAATCAGACTGAACTGAATCTGCCGCGCGTCGGTCTGGCCTTGTCCGGCGGCGGCGTGCGCAGCGCTACCTTCGCGCTCGGGCTGATGCGCGGCCTGGCGCAAAGTCAGAGCCACGAGGCGGACCCGGCCCGCGCAACGCTGGTCACACAAGGGCTGCTGGGCCGCCTCGACTATCTGTCCACCGTGTCGGGCGGCGGTTACACCGGCGGCATGTACGGCCGCCTCGTCGCGACTTACGGGCTGCAGCGCGCCCAGGCCTTGATGGCGCGTTGCGGCTCGCCAGTGCTCGGCTGGCTACGTCGCAACGGGCGCTACCTGACGCCTGCGGGCTCGCGTGACTTCGGCATTGCAGTCGTGACCTACCTTCGGTCCTGGCTGGCGATTCACGCCGAATTCATGTTTGCCTGCATCCTGCTGGGGCTGGTGGTGGTGTTGCCCCATCTGTGGCAACACAGCGTTCAGGTGCTGAACCCGCAGGGCTGGGAGCGTTGGTACACGCCGTGGTGGGTGTTGTCGGTGACCTTGTGGGCCGCCATCGCACCCGGGCTGATTGCCGGGTACTGGGCCGCCCGCGACACCCCTTACCCGGCGACAACTGCTGCCGGGCTGGGCTGGCTGGATGTGGTGTTCCAGTTGGCGGCCGCAGCCGGCGCCTACCTGCTATTGCGCGCGCTGCAGCCCGACGGCGCGATCGACCCGCTGCGCCATAGCCTGAACTGGCCCGGTGCCGGTGCGCTAGCGCTCACTTCATTGGTTCTCGGACAACTCGTCGTGATCGGCTGGATTGCCGCCAGCAAGGTGCCGCACGCGCTGAAAGTGGCACGCCTGCGCAACTGGCTGACGCGGGCGCTGCGCTGGGTTCTGCTGGGCGCCCTGGCGCTGGCCGGACTCGGTGCGCTGGACCGGCTTAGCTGGTGGGTGCTGGAAGAATTCCAGACCGGTAACCGCTGGCTGTGGGGTGGAGTGGGTATTGGGGGCGTCGCCCTGGTCGCGCTGCGCGCGCTGATTCAGCCGCTGCAGAAAATGGCCGCGGAATCGGACAGCCATGCGCGCGACTGGCTGCCCCGGCTGCTCAACTTCGGCAGCCTGGCCGGTATGTTGGCCCTGGTAACCGCCTGGCTGGTAGTGCTGCAGTGGTTTATCTTCGCGCCCGAGACCTTCAACGCCTTGCGCAACCTGCCGGCCTGGATGCGTGCCGGTCTGCTGGCGGCGGTGTGGTTCGCCTGGACGGCGCTGACCGCCGGCAATGCGCAGATGGCCAACACGTCGTCGCTGCACAGCTTCTATCGCGCGCGCCTGACGCGTGCCTACCTGGCGGTCGGCAACCGCCAACGCAGCCTGGATGACGACGCGGGCAGGCGCAGCGACGTCACCCACGTGGTCGAGGGCGACGACATGCGCCTGCGCAGCTACCGGCCAGAGGTCGAAGGCGGACCGATTCACCTTGTCAATACCTGCCTGAACCAGACCCGCGACGACCAGAGCGGCCTGTACAACGCCGACCGCAAGGGCACCGCCGTCACGGCCAGTTGGCGTGGCTTCGAGTTGGGTCCGCGCGAATTCATCGCGCTCAAACCCGAGCACGACGCCGGCACGCTGGGGCGCTGGATCGCGGTATCCGGCGCGGCGGCGTCACCAGGCGCCGGCGCCTACACGTCGCGCGGGCTGGCTTTGCTGGTGTATTTTCTGGGTGTGCGGCTTGGCCACTGGATGCGCGCGCCACATGAGCGCGTGCGCTTGCGCTGGCTGAGCCGCCTGGCGTGGCGCTGGATACCCAAACCGCAGATGCTGGCCAGCGAAGCCTCGGCCACTTTCTATGGCGTGGATCGGCCCTGGTGGTATCTGTCGGACGGTGGACATTTCGAGAACAGCGGCGTCTATGCGCTGCTAAAGCGCGAGTTGGGCTTCATCATCCTGTCGGACGCCGGCAGCGACGCGCGTTACGAGTTCGCGGACATCGAGAACCTGGTGCGCAAGGCGCGTATCGACTTCGGCGCCGAGATCGACTTTTACAGCCGCGACGAGGCGGCCAGCCTGTTCACGCTGGGCAGCACCGAACTTACCGTGGTGTCACCGGAAGACATGGCCAACAACCATTCCTGCCGCGGCGTGCTGCTGGCGCGCATCCGTTACCGCGCGCGCCTGGGGCGCGCTGGCGTCGACGGCAAACAGGGCCAGCCGTTCCGGCCGGAAGGCACATTGCTGGTGATCAAGCCAAACCTGCACGACGCGCTCGACGTGGACCTGCTGGCCTACGCACAGCGACATGACAACTTTCCGCACGAGTCCACCGGCGACCAGTCATTCGACGAAGCGCAGTGGGAGAGTTACCACCGCCTGGGCGAGGACTTCGGCCGCGCGATGCACGAAAGCTGGCTGGCCCAGTTGCCGGGCTGGCGCGCGCCGGCGCGCCACGCTATCCGTGTTGCGGCCCGCCTGGGGTCGGGCAAAGGTGTTGCGGACGCGCCTCGGGCCGAGCCGTTGTGGCGGCGCAATGCACGCGCCACGGCAATCGGCACCACGCTGGGCGTGGGGGCGTCGGGCACCTTGCTGCTGTCGTTGTGGCAGGTGCAGGACCAGTTGCAGCGCAACCGCACCGATGAGCAAACCGAGGCGCGCCAGTTGTTCACCGAAGTCTCCAAGGGGCTGCAATCCTTCAAAGGCTCTTGCCCGCAGATTGCCGAACATGTGGTCACACAGGCGCTGCAAATGCTGGATCTGCGCGGCAGCCCGGCGATGCGGCCGCTCGAGCAGGCCGGCCTGGAACGCCTGGCGGGACGGATTGCCGCCGAATGCAAGCGCGAGGTAGAGCCCAACGCCGAATGTCAGGCAGCCTATCAGCGCATCCAGAACGACCTGTGTGCCCCGGCGCTGAAATTGCCGACCGAAAACAGCGCGCTGAATTACTGGCACCCGGGCGCCTCGCCGCAGGAGCAGGCGCGCGACAGCCGCAAGGCGTTGCAGGTGGTGGCGAGCCGCTTCCCGGTGTTCGGTACACGCTTCACGCAGAGCCCATCGGATGGCGCGGCGCCGGACAGTGGCACCGCGATGACGACCGTAACACCGGCGCCGGCCCCGATGGCGCCCGGCGCGAGCGCCGCGACAGCTGTTTCACCCCCGCCACCGGCAGCCACGGCACTGCCCCCGGTCAGCGTCAGCGTTGCCACGTTGCCGTCGCTGCAGCCCTGCGTGCGCGAACCCGGACGCACCACGTTGTACATCCAGATCTACGACGAAACGTCGCGCCTGAGCGCGACGGCGCTGCGCCAGTCGCTGCAGGTCGAGGCCGATGCGCCGCTGGTAGTGGCGCCGGTCGAGAACGTCACGCGCAGCGCCGACTTGCGCCAGCAGCGCCGGCCGGTGCCGTGGCCGAAACCGACGCTGGTATTACACGACCCCGCCAGCCGCGACTGCGCCCGCGCCGTGCTGCGTTACATCGGCGCGCCGTGGGTACTGCCCGGGGTGTTGCCGGGAGATTTGGAACCGGTCTGGCTGCGCGACCTGCCACGCTCGCTGCCGGCCCGACCAGGCGTAATCGAGTTGTGGCTGCCGCCAACGGAAACGGCGGCATCAGAGAAATAGCGCCTTCTCGGCCACCGCGGGACCGCGGCTGACCTCCAGCAACCAGGACTGGAACAAGGCCACCACGGCGCTGTGGGCCAGGTCGCGCTGACCCTGCTCGCGCGGCTCGACAAACCAGTAGCCGCAACTGCCAGTCAACTCATGCGAGTCGAGCCGGCGCAGGCGTTGCTCGGTCAGGTCGCGCTGCACCATCGGCGCGTCCACCACCGCGATACCGGCGCCCGATACGGCGGCGTTGATTGCCTGATCCATGGTCGAGAACGCAATTCCGGGCCGCGGGTCGATCGAGCGAATGCCCAACGAAGCAAACCAGTTCTCCCAGATCGGCAAACGTTTGTTTCCCCACAGCACATGCAGCAAGGTGGCCTTGGTCAGGCTCGGTGGCTTGCCATCGAGCCACAATTCGGGACTCGCCACGGCTATGTATTGCTCCTGACGCAACAGGCGGCAATCACCCTTGGCCCACGGCTCATCTAGAAACATCACCAGGCAGTCGTATTGCCGCGCTTCGCGCAGGTTGGTCACGCCGCTGGTGGTGATGGACAGGTCGATGTCGGGGTGGCGCCCGTGGAAGTCGCGCAAACGCGGTGCCAGCCAGCGTGAAGCAAAGGTCTCGGGCACATTGACTGCGATGCGCTGGCGCGCGCCCAGATGCTGGATCTGTTTGACCGCGTTGTGTATCGTTCCAAAGGCGGTGTCCAGATTCTTGGCCAGCACACTTCCGGCCGCGGTCAGGACAAGCCCCTGGTAGTGGCGCACAAACACCGCTTTGCCGAGCCAGTCTTCGAGTTGCCTTATCTGGCGGCTCACCGCGCCCTGCGTCACATGCAGCGTTTCGCCGGCGCGGGTAAAGCTGCCCGTGCGCACGGCAGCGTCAAAAGCCAGCAAGGCTTTGAGTGGTGGCAGTCGATTGATGCCGGCCAAAGTCATCAGGGCTGTACGCCGTCGATCACCAGCACCAGCTTTGCCGAACCGGAATCCACCGGTCCGATCTGGCCAACCAGGTCACCACTGCGTGGCATCGCATCGCCCGAGCGGGAAATGCGCGCGCCAATCACCACGCTGGGAAACTTCGACAGCTTGAGTTCCGGCGCCATGGCGCTGCTGTCGTCCATGGTGAAAGTGATCGGCAACTCGCTCGCCTTGCGTTTCAGGATCGCCAGCGGCATACGCGGGCCGACAGCCGCGCGGGCGAAGATGAACACCGTGTCATTGGGCGCCACCTTGTCTGCCAGCGCGCTCGCCAACCGCACCACGCCGCTGGTCTGCGCGCCACCCGGCACGGCCGCACGGGCCTGCTGCAGGCTGCTCTCGAGCCCAACCGCAAAGGCACTGCCGGCTGGCGCCAGTTGTTGCGCCTGGCCCCAATACGTCAACGCGGCGGCAAAGTCCTTGCGCTCGAACGCCGCGCTGCCGGCGAGTGCCAACGCCTTCAGGTTTTTGGGGTCGAGCCGCAGCGCACGCTCAATCAGCCGCACCGGTTCACCCTGCACACTTTGCCCCTGCAGCATCGCCAACACGTCGGCATGGTCGGCCAGCAGTTGGGCATCGTCAGGAGACAGCGCGCGGGCACGGCTGTAGGCGCGGCTGGCTTCGGGATAACGTTGCAGCACCGAAAACGAACGCGCCAGCATGCTCCAGGCTTGCAAATCACCGGCTTGCGGCGTGGTCTGGCTCTCCAGGCGCTGCGCCAATTTTTCGACCATGGCCTCGACTTGCGCCCGCGACACTTCACCAGCCGGAGCGCTGGCGGCATCCTCGGTGGGTGGCAACATGGCCTGTGGATTGCCCAGCAAGCCGTAAACCACCACCACGAACAGCGGGATAAACAGGCCCAGCGCCACGGCGGTCTTGCCAGCGCGCGCGGCCACGGCGGGGCTCACGCCGGCCTGATCTTCTTCCAGCGCACGACGCTCGATTTCGATCCGCGCCAGCCGGTGTTGTTCGAGGTCCAGCAAGCCGGCCGCGTGTTCGGCGTCGAGCGCCGCGAGTTGTTCGCGCAATACCAGCAGGTTCGCGCCTCTGGCGTCAACCGGCGCTGCGTCCGTCTGCGCCAGCGCCTTGCGGCGCAACAATACCGGCAGCACCAGCAACAGGGCCAGGCATACCAGCGCCAGCACACACAGCAGGAACAGGCTCACTGGTGTACCTTCGTGCTGCGCACTGCGGTGCTATTCCCTTGGGAACGGCCCGGCGGCTCACTGGTGTACCTTCGTGCTGCGCACTGCGGTGCTATTCGCCTTGGGAACGGCCCGGCGGCTCATGGCTTGCCCGCCTCCTGGTCCAGCAACACCCGCGCGCGTTGCGCCTGCTCGGGGCTCCATTCGGCCGTTTGGGCGTTGCGCCGGCGCCGGCGGATGTTGACTGCCAGAAACAGCGCGGCCACCAGCAACAACACGAACGGCCCGACCCACAACAACAGCGTGTTGGCCTTCAGCGGCGGCCGGTAGAGCACAAACTCGCCGTAGCGCTCGACCATGAAGTCCAGAATCTGCTGCCTGGACTGGCCCGCCTTCAGCTTTAGCCGAATCTGCTTGCGCAGGTCAAGCGCCAGATCGGCTTGGGACGCTGCAATGGTCTCGTTCTGGCACACCAGGCAGCGCAATTCTTCCGCGATCGCCAGCACCCGCGCTTCGAGTAGCGGGTCGTCCGAGGCCGGGGTCGCCTCTTTGGCCGTGGCCACAAAACACAGAAACGCCAGGCTCGCCAGCAGGCAAGGCAGTGCCACAACCCGCCAAACCTTAAGCACCGAGTTTCCTCAACAGCGGCAGGATATCGTCGCGCAGCACTTCGGGCGTGAGCGGGCCGATTTGCTTGAACCGTATGACGCCGCTCTTGTCGATCACAAACGTCTCAGGCACGCCGTAGACGCCGAAGTCGATACCCACCAGGCCCTCGGTGTCCGACAGCGAGCGGATATAGGGGTTGCCGAAATTACCCAGCCAGCGCAAGGCATCCTCGCGTTTGTCCTTGTAGTTCAGGCCATAAATCGGCACCCTGCCGGTGCTGGAAAACTCCACCAGCAGCGGGTGTTCGATACGGCAGGCGACACACCAGGACGCCCACACATTCAACATCCAGACCTTGCCACGCAGGTCCTGCGCTGAAATTTTCTGGTCTGGCGCGTCCAGCGTCGGCAGACTGAAAGTCGGAGCCGGTTTGTTAATCAGCGGAGACGGGATTTCGCGCGGCTTCAACGACAGGCCCATGGCCAGAAAAGCCATCAGCACGCCAAACACCAGCAGCGGAAGCAGGTACCGCTTCATCGCGCGCGCGCCTTCTTCGCCATCGCCGGGCGTGTTGGCCTGACTCCATCGGTGCTGCCGGTGTTGACGGCGGAAGTAGGTGCAACGATACCGGCCGCCAATTTGGTTTGCCGCCGGTAGCGGCGATCCAGCACCGCCATCAAGCCGCCGAGGGCCATCAACACGCAGCCGCCCCAGATCCAGTTCACAAACGGCTTGTGGTGCACGCGCACGCTCCAGGCCGTCGCGCTGACCGGGTCGCCCAGTGCCACATACAGGTCACGGCCAATACCACGGTCGATCGCCACCTCGGTCATCGGCATGCGGCTCACGTTGTAGACACGCCGCTCCGGTGTCAGGCTCTGCATCGCCACGCCGCCGTGGCTTACGCTCAATGTGGCGCGTGACGCAACGTAATTGGGGCCGCGCACTTCGGCCACTTTCTCCAGCCGCAACGAATATCCAGCCACGGTGACGTTATCGCCGGGCTCCATGCGGACATCGCTTTCGCTCTGGAAGCCGCTCACCACCGTCACGCCGACGATGAACACCGCGACGCCAAAATGGGCCAGCAACATGCCGTAGTAGCTACCCGGCTGGGCCGAAAATCGATTCGACCAGGCCGCGGCGGGATGTTCGCGCAGACGCGTCACCAGGTTCACGACGGCGGTACTCGCGACCCATGCCGCCAGCACCAGGCCCAGCCCGATCATCGGCGTCCAGTGGCCGAGGGCGAGATACGCCACGCCCGCACTGACCAGACTCACGCCAAAAGCCCAACGTAGGCGCCGCGCCAGGTCGATAAGACCGGCCTGGCGCCAGCGCGCCATCGGCCCGACCCCCATCAGAAATAGCGCCGGCACCATCAGCGGTACGAATACGGTATCGAAATACGGAGGGCCGACCGAAAGTTTGCCCATTCCCAATGCGTCTATCACCAGCGGGTACAAGGTGCCCAGCAACACCGCCGCCGCCGCCACCAGTAACAACACGTTGTTGGCCAGCAGCATCGACTCGCGCGATACCGCTTCGAAGCTGCCGCCCATGCCGACCCGCGGCGCGCGCCATGCGAACAGCGCCAGCGAGCCACCGATAACCAGCGCCAGAAAGGCCAGAATGAAAATGCCGCGTGCCGGATCGGTGGCAAACGCATGCACCGAACTGAGCACACCCGAGCGCACTATGAAAGTGCCCAACAGGGACAACGAAAATGTGATGATGGCCAGCAAGGCGGTCCACATCTTGAATCCGCCGCGTTTTTCGGTCACCGCCAGCGAGTGGATCAAGGCCGTGCCCACCAGCCAGGGCATGAATGACGCGTTTTCCACCGGGTCCCAAAACCACCAGCCACCCCAGCCGAGTTCGTAATAGGCCCAGAAACTGCCCAGCGCAATGCCAAAGGTCAGGAAACACCAGGCCACCGTGGTCCAGGGACGCGACCAGCGCGCCCAGGCGGCGTCCAGACGGCCCGACAACAAAGCCGCCACCGCAAACGCGAACGCAACCACAAAACCGACGTAACCCATGTAAAGCATCGGCGGGTGGATCACCATGCCCGCGTCTTGCAACAACGGGTTCAAGTCCTGTCCATCGGCGGGCACCGGAAACAAACGCTCGAACGGGTTCGATGTGAACAAGGTGAACAGCAGAAAACCGCAGCTAACCAGGCCCATCACACCCAACACACGCGCCAGCATCGGCTGGTCGAGCTGACGCGAGAAGATCGACACCGCCAGCGTCCACAGCGACAGGATCAGCGCCCATAGCAGGATCGAGCCCTCATGGTTACCCCATACCGCCGTGATCCGGTACACCAGCGGCAGCGTGGAATTGGAATGCCGGGCCGCCAGCGCCACCGAAAAATCGTTGGTGACAAAAGCATGCGTCAAACAGGCATACGCGATCAGCACAAACACAAACTGGCCACGCGCTGAAGGCCGCGCCAGCGCCATCCAGGCAACATTACCGGTCTGCGCGCCGGCCAGCGGCAACACGCTTTGCGCCAATGCCATGGTCAGGGCCAGGATCAGGGCAACATGGCCCAATTCGTAAATCAAGGTTTGGCTCCGGCTGAGGGTGAGGCCGGCCTGGTCTGGCCGCGGCCGGGATCGGCTGACAAGGTGGACACCGACTGTTGCGCGCCGGGCTTGGCGTTCTTCAGGGCCTGCGCCGCTTCGGGGGGCATGTAGTTTTCGTCATGTTTGGCCAGCACCTGCTCGGCACGGAACACCCCGTCCGCGCCGAGTTTGCCTTGCGCCACCACGCCTTTGCCTTCCTTGAACAGGTCGGGCAACAGTCCGGTGTAACTGACCGGTATCGCGTGCGCCAGATCCGTCACCGCGAACCGCACGGTCAGGCCCTGCGCTTCGCGTTGCAAGCTGCCCGGCTCGACCAGCCCGCCAATACGAAAGCTGCGCTCACGCGGCGCCTCGTTGGCCACCACCTGCGAGGGGCTGAAAAAGAACACCAGGTTGCTCTGAAACGCATTTAGCACCAGCGCGCTGGCAATACCCAAGGCCGCCAGCGCGCCCAGCAGCGCCAGTGCGCGTTTGGTTCTGGGTTTCATGCGCCCGACCTCCTGCCATCGGAGGCCGAGTCATCGATATCCAAGGCGCGACGCCGCAGCGCGAGCAGTGTGACCTCCATGGCCAGCACCACGGCGCACATGCCGAACGAGCCCCAGACGTAAAACCCGTAACCGCCCATGGCGAAGAATTCCGGCCAGCTTGAGACGCTCATACCAATCCCACGACGCGTTGCACCCAGACCGCGTGGCGTTCGCGCTCCAGAATTATGGTGCGCAAACGCGCCAGCGCCACCGCAATACAGTACATCCAGAACGCGAGTGCCATCACCAGCATTCCGATCAGCATCGGCGGCGCCATGCTGGGTGCGTTCGACAGGCTGACCGACGCGCCCTGGTGCAGCGTGTTCCACCATTGCACCGAGAAATAGATGATCGGTATGTTGACCACGCCCACCAGCGCCAACAGCGCGGCCGAGCGGTCGGCCCGGCGCGGATCATCGACGGCGGCATGCAACGACATGAAACCGATATACAGAAACAGCAATACCAGCTCCGAGGTCAGGCGCGCATCCCACACCCACCAGGCACCCCAGGTGGGTTTGCCCCACAAGGCGCCGGTCCACAAGGCAAGAAAGGTCATCCATGCGCCGGTCGGTGCCAGCGCCGTGGCCAGCATCGATGCCAGGCGCGAATTGAATACCAGCCCGACACCGGCCCAAAACGCCATCACCAGATACACCACCATCGACATCCAGGCGGCTGGCACATGCACGAAAATAATCCGGTACGCGTCGCCCTGCTGCGCGTCGGTGGGCGCCACCCACAGGCCCAGCACCAAGCCGATGACGCAAAACAACAGCGCCGCGACTGCGAACCACGGCACCATCCTCCCGGCCAGCGGAAAAAAGCTTTGCGGGGCGGCATATTTGAACCAGTTGGTGCGGCTAACAGGCATGGCGTAACTTTTGAAGCTCTGAATTTACACGAGCCGACAGGGGTCGGGTAGTTCGCAGGTTAATGTCCACGGCGCTGGAAGTTCACTCGACCGCGATGCGCAAAGCCGCAGCCGTGGCCCATGGTGCGGCCACCAGCGCCAGCACCATAAACGCCCCCAACAACGAGAAATGCCCCGACACACCGAGCCCGCCGCGGCTGGCCTCGACTGCTGCGGCGCCAAAAATCAGTACCGGTATACACAGCGGCAACACCAACAATGGCATCAATACCGCGGCGCCGCGCACACCGACGGTCAAAGCCGCGCCAACCGCGCCGACCAAGCTCAGCACCGGTGTACCAAGCAACAACGACAGCATCAGCACCCCGGTGCCCGGCCAACCGAGGTCGAATTGCAACGCCAACAGCGGTGAAACCAGCGCCAGCAACAGCCCCGAGCACAACCAGTGCGCGGCAATTTTGGCCGCAACCAGCAGCGGCAAGGGACAGGCCGCGAGCAGCATCTGCTCCAGCGTTCCGTCCTGGTAATCATCGGCGAACATGCGCCCCAGCGATAACATGGCCGCCAGCAGGGCGGCAACCCAGACCACACCCGGCGCCATGCCGCGCAGCAGTCCGGGTTCAGGACCGACGCCAAGCGGAAACAGGCTTGCCACCAGCACAAAAAATACCAGGGCGCTCAAGGTGTCGGCACGGCGGCGCAACGCCAGGCGCAGGTCCCGCATCAGGATGCCGCGCATGCAGTCCAGTACGCCGGCGTTGCGACCTTGGCCGCAAACCGAGGCACTGATGGCCGCGCTCACAAGGCCACCGTCATTTGTCCGGCCAGATCGTCCAGGCCCACGCTCTGGTGGCTGGTCAACACCACCATCCCGCCACGCGCGAGCTGACCTGCAATCAGGCCACAAAGCCATTCGGCGGCCAGAGTGTCGAGCGCGTTGAAGGGTTCGTCCAGCACCCACAGCGGCACGCTCTGCGCCAGCACCAGCCGTGCCAGCGCCACGCGCCGGCGCTGGCCTTGTGACAGATGGCGCGCCGGCACGCGCTCGCGACCAGGCAGACCGGCCTGGCTCAGCGCCAACCGGGCTTCATCCGGACTTACCGCGCGACCACCCAGCAGACAGGCGATGTGCAAATTCTCCAGCGCCGACAGGTCGTCCTTGAGTGCCGCCGCATGCCCGATGTAGACCAACTGCCGCCCAAACTCCTCCGCCAGGGCAGAAGGCTCTTCGCCACACCACAAAACCTGCCCCTGCGTCGGCAACAGCAACCCGCAAACCATGCGCAACAAGCTGGTCTTTCCCGCGCCATTGGCGCCCTGCACGCGCAGCAAACTACCGCGCTGAACCTGACAGTTCAGCTGGTGGAAAAGTGTGCGGCCACCACGCTCACAGGTGACGGCGCGCAATTCAAGCATGGCGCTGATGCTGATTGGGCGGTGCAACACGGGTGCTGCCACGGCCGGAATTTGTGCTCCTGGCGTGCTCAATGTGCGGGAATTTTTTCAAACCAGTTGCCGTTCGTTTGTCGACGTACCAATTATCCGTGTTGCGAGCGACAGCCTTGGCATACCCGCGCTGCCCGCAGGCCCGATCAAGCCCTTTTGCGGCTACGATCTTCCACCCCCTTGGGGCCGTTATGCAGGTTGGTCAGCACATGCTCCTGGTGCAACAGGCGCCAGGACAGCATTTTTTGCGCCATATCCAGTACCACTTCGCGATGGGCCGCATCCTGGGCCAAGTCGTTCATTTCCCAGGGATCATTACGCAGGTCGAATAGCAGTGGCGGCAGGGCCGCGAAGTGCACGTATTTCCAGCGCTCGGCGCGGATGATGGCGAGTTGGCACTCGTCGGGTTCCAGACCAAGCGCGTTCTCGGCGTCAAAACTGCTGTGCGGACCGGAGCGGAAATCGAGTTCCATATGCGCCTGCGTGCGCCAATGGCGCGCTGTCTTGCCTTCCACCCAAGGCAGCAATGACCGGCCGTCACACTGGGCCGGAATATCCGCGCCAAGCCAATCCAGCATGGTTGGCATCAAGTCGACCGATTCGGTGAAAACATCCACCTGACGGCCACGCCCCGCATCGGCGGCCTTGCGCGGGTCACGCACGATCAGCGGTATGTAGAAGCTCTGGTCGAAATAAAGCTCCTTGCCCCAGGTGTAATGGTCTCCACCCATCTCGCCATGGTCGCAACTGAAGATGATCAGCGTGTTGTCATACTGGCCGCTGGCCTTCAGGTGCGCGACGATACGCCCCACCGCATCATCGACTTCGTTCATCATGCCGTAATAACAAGCGCGCATCTGGCGCAATTCCAGCTCCGGCATCGTCACCAGATTGTTGGGGTTGTGCTCGTCATAACCGCCACCGCGGGCAAACAGGTCGATCCACTGGCCCAGGTGCGGATGCTGGGCGGCTTCTTCTTGCGGCGTGGCCTTGCGCTGGGGCAGGCGCACCTGCGCTGGGTCATACAGGGCGTTGTACGGTTCGGGCGCGATCACCGGCGGGTGCGGACGCAAAAAAACGCAGTGCATGAACCAGTCCCGGTGTTGCCGGTCTCCCAGCCAGGCGATCACTTCATTGGCCATGAAATTGGTATCGCTGTCCTCGGCGGTGAATAGGGTGGGAATGAAACGATGGCCACGGCCAGCCGGCTTCTCGAACCCTGGCCGGGGCTTGTAGACATCCCGGCGTCCTTCGAACCGGTAACCCTTGGCATGCAGATCGTTCATCCAGGCAGCGATGTAATCCGGGAACAACCTGCCGATGCGATAACCTGGCAATGGCCCCTCAAAAGTGCGCAGCGCCGGATCGTCCGGCTGCAGTCCGCGTGGGTCGGCGCTGGTGTCGGTGTAACCGAACAGTGTCGGTTCCAGACCGATCTTTCGCACTTCGTGCGCAATATTGGTATGGCGCCTATCCAGCGGCGTGCCATTGCGCCCCGAGCGATGGTTCATCAAGTACATGCCGGTCTGCATGCTGGCGCGAGCCGGTCCACAGGGGGACGTCACCGAATAATGCCGCTTGAACAGCACCGCGTCGCCTGCCAGCGTATCGAGGTGTGGCGTCTTCACCACCGGGTGGCCAAGGGCGGATAGGCATTCGCCGCGCCATTGGTCGGTGGAAATGAACAGGACTTTGCGTGGCGCGGCCATCGATGAGCGATCCTTTACCGCGTTTTCAGTGCTAGGCTACGGTAGCCAAATCTCCCACCACCAGGAACGCGGCAAACCCCCGGCCTGGCGCATCGCCAGGCCATGGAACCACGGCAACCAGCCACGCGCGCGCGCTTTGGGCAAAAGTAGTTTCAATGCCGCTCCAGGAATAGTTGGGCGCTCTCGCTCTTGTTGTGACTGTACCCGAAAGGCGTTTGCCGCCGGCATGTGATGCGCTTTTTGCCTGCTGCGTGTTCAGGGCAATGGTTCTGAGTCAGATTGGTCGATCAACGCGGCTAGGCCTTCGATCACCCGGTCTGGCCGGCTGGCCTCGATTGGCTGGCCCATGTTGTAGCCGTACGGCAGCGCCCAAACGCGCACGCCCGCGTTGCGTGCGCTCGCTACATCGATGGAGGAGTCGCCCACGAAAAGCGCGCGATGCGCCGCGACATTGAAATGCCGCAGGCAAAACAGTATGCCGTCGGGAGCCGGTTTTCTGTTTGTCACGCTGTCGCCACTGATGACCAAATCCAACAACGCGGTTAACTGGTGGCGGTCCAGCAGCAGCCTGGTGTAACGCGCCTCTTTGTTGGTCACCAACGCCAGCTTCACGCCCCGGAGCCGCAATTGCGCAAGCACTTCTGGCACCTGCGGGTAGAGATGGCTACCGATTCCGCAACGCTTGCGGTAGTGCCGGTCAAACTCGTCCAGCGCCAGCAGGTACGGTTCACGCAGCGCGCAGGGTCGCTTATTTGCTGCCTGGGCCAGCGCGCGCGCCATAAGTTCGCGTGTGCCATGGCCAATCCAGCGGTTGACACACGACTGGCTCACGGCTGGCAGTTTTAGGCTGGCCAGGGTGTCGTTGACTGCGTCACCGAGTTCAGTTGCGGTTGCGATCAGCGTGCCATCAAGGTCAAACATGACCAGGTCAAAAGGCCGATCACCAGGGTAGTGCATGGTAGACACCGGTCACGCGCAGGTTCATGCACGGATTGTCATCGGACACTTGGGGTGGGGCGTTAATGGCGGGATAATCAACCCATTTTCTGGAGCACAACATGGCGTCTGTAAACAAGGTGATTCTGGTTGGCAATTGTGGCCGCGACGCCGAGATCCGTTATCAACCATCCGGCCTGGCGGTGGCCACTGTCACATTGGCCACATCGAGCCGGCGCAAGGACAAGAACACTGGCGAATCGATCGAAGAGACCCAGTGGCACCGGATCACATTTTTCGACCGCTTGGCGGAAATCGCCGGCGAATATGTCAAGAAGGGCAAACCTATCTACGTCGAAGGGCGCCTGAAATACGGCAAATTCACCAACAAGGACGGCGTCGAGCAAAACACCTGCGACATTATCGCGACCGAGATGCAGTTGCTCGGCAGCCGAGAGGGCATGGGCGGCCCCGGCGGCGAAGAAGGTGCTCAAGCCTATGCGCGCCCGAACCCGCCCGCCTCGCGCCCTGCCAGCGCGGCGCCACGGCCAGCGGCCGCGGCGCCGGCCAAGCCGTCAAGCGGCTTTGACGACATGGACGACGATATTCCTTTCTAAATTCTTCCGGCGACACTGATAACCCCGCCGCCCAGGCACACTTCGCCTTCATACAGGACTGCCGACTGACCCGGCGTCAGCGCCCATTGCGCAGCGGAAAAGTCCAGTTCGAACGTCTGCTGGCCGGCGTCGTCTCCGAAGGACAAGACGCAGGGCGCATCGGCCTGCCGGTAGCGGGTCTTGGCGGCCAGCACACCGGCCGGTGGTGCCTGGCCACTGACCCAGCTTGCGCCTTCGGCCGACAACGCGCGGTATTGTAGCCAGGCATGCTCGTGCCCCTGAACCACCCACAAGACGTTTTTTTCCAGGTCTTTGCGGGCCACGTACCAGGGTAGATGGTGGCTTGAATCGCGGCCCGATTTCACTCCACCAATGCCCAACCCCTGCCGTTGCCCGATGGTGTAGAAACTCAACCCAACGTGTTGCCCGAGCAAGCGGCCATGTTGGTCCTTGATCGGGCCGGGTTCCCGCGCGATGTAACGGTTCAGAAACGCGCGAAATGGCCGCTCGCCGATAAAACAGATACCGGTTGAATCCTTCTTCGCGGCATTCGGCAGCCCGATATCGGCGGCGATGCGGCGCACCTCGGTCTTGTGCAGTTCCCCGAGCGGGAACAGGGTGCGCGACAACTGGCCCTGGTTGAGCCGGTGCAGGAAGTAGCTTTGATCTTTGGACCGGTCTACTGCCTTGAGCAATTCATAACATTGGCTCGCTGCATCGCGGCGCACCCGGGCGTAGTGCCCGGTCGCGATCTTTTGCGCGCCCAGGCGCAAGGCGTGGTCGAGGAACGCCTTGAACTTGATTTCCGCATTGCAGAGAACGTCGGGGTTGGGGGTACGGCCAGCCTGGTACTCGCGCAGGAATTCGGCAAATACCCGGTCTTTGTACTCAGCGGCGAAATTGACATGTTCAAGCTCGATACCGATTACGTCTGCCACCGCCGCGGCATCGACAAAATCAAGGTTCGAGGAGCAATATTCGGAATCGTCGTCGTCTTCCCAGTTCTTCATGAAAATGCCGATGACCTCGAAACCCTGCTGTTTCAGCAGGTGAGCAGTCACGGCGGAGTCCACCCCGCCACTCATTCCGACGACGATCCGTTGCGCGGCCATAGGTCCGGGACTATCCCAAGCCAGGCGACAACGGCGCGTCGAGGTTGGTGGTCAACAATTCGATCGGAAACCTTTTGCCGGCCAGGTAGTCCTCGACGCAAGCCAACAGCACGGGGCTGCGGTGCCGTGCCGAACTGGCCCTGACTTCTTCGGGCGTCATCCACAAGCTGCGCACAATGCCGTGGTCCAGGCGCTGAGCGGATACAAAATCGCCCACCTCGCCACAGAAAGCGAAGCGCAGGTAGGTCACGTGCGTGGATTTGCCGGGTCGAACCGATGGGCGTGGCACACGCGACAGGTAAACGCCTACCAACGCGGTCGGCCGGAAATGGTGCGCGGTTTCTTCCAGCGTTTCGCGCGCGCACGCCTCGGCCAACGATTCGCCAGGGTCCAGATGGCCGGCCGGATTGTTCAGCCTGAGACCTTCGGAGGTTTGTTCTTCGACCAGCAGGAACCTGCCATCGCGCTCGGCCACCGCAGCCACGGTGACGTTGGGTTTCCATCGATTGTGCATGCGCCATTATCCGTGCCCACTCGGCTGCAACGGGCCGCGGCGCAGTCTGCTTGGTCCCGACGAAACCAGGGGCAATCCTGGCTTCGGTGCGAAATTCCGGAGGCGCAATACCTGGAAAGTGAGGACCTGGTTCTCATGTAAGCTTCGGGCAAGATTCAATGCAGGCGAACAATAAGAGGAGCGGCCCCATGCTGATTGGCATACCGACCGAAACGAGCGCGGGCGAAACACGTGTCGCCGTCACGCCCGAGACGACCAAGAAACTCAAAGCGCTCGGCCATACGATTCGGGTGCAGTCCGGTGCCGGAGTGGCGGCCAGCGTGACGGACGCGGCCTACCAGGCGGCGGGTGCCGAGATAAGCGACGCCGCGGGCGCGCAGCAGTGTGAACTGGTGCTCAGGGTGCGCATCCCGTCCGACACGGAAGCGGCAATTATGAAGCCGGGGACTTTCCTGGTCGGCATGCTCAATCCGTTTGATGCCCAGGGACTGCAACGCCTGGCGGCTGCCGGACTGACCAGTTTCGCGCTGGAGGCGGCACCGCGAACGACCCGTGCGCAAAGCATGGACGTTTTATCTTCGCAGGCCAACATCGCGGGCTACAAAGCGGTGATGACGGCCGCCGACAAATACCAACGATTTTTCCCGATGTTGATGACCGCCGCCGGCACGGTCAAGGCGGCCCGGGTAGTGATCCTGGGAGTGGGTGTGGCGGGCTTGCAGGCGATCGCCACCGCCAAACGACTAGGCGCCGTGATTGAAGCCTCGGACGTTCGCCCGAGTGTCAAGGAACAGGTCGAGTCACTGGGCGGCAAGTTCATCGAGGTGTCCTATGACACCGACGAGGAGAAAGAGGCGGCCGTCGGGGTGGGCGGTTACGCCAGGCCAATGCCGCAAAGCTGGCTTGACCGGCAAAAGGTTGAAGTCGCCAAACGCGTGGCGGCCGCCGACGTGGTGATTTCAACTGCGTTGATTCCCGGGCGCGCCGCACCGACGTTGATCACCGAAGAGATGGTTGCCAGCATGAAGCCGGGCTCGGTGATCGTCGACATCGCGGCCGGCAAAGGGCTGGACGGGGGCGGGAACTGCCCGTTGTCGGAAGCCGACAAGACGGTGGTCAAGCATGGCGTGACGATTGTCGGCGAGACCAACCTGCCGGCACTGGTGGCAGCCGACGCATCGGCGCTTTATGCGCGCAACGTGCTGGACTTCCTGAAGCTGATCATCTCCGCGGCCGGCACGCTGCATGTGGACATGAGCGACGACATCGTGGCGGCGTGCCTGATGACGCAGGGTGGTGAAGTAAAAAGAAAATAGGCATTTGTTTTGCCCACCGGGTCGCAACGCGTTCCCGACAACCAGTTCAAGCCCGAACCGCTACGGAGATCACAGATGGACATCGTTTCACCCACCATTACCAACCTGATAATTTTTGCGCTTGCCATCTACGTCGGGTACCACGTGGTGTGGACCGTGACACCCGCGTTGCACACGCCGCTGATGGCCGTGACCAATGCCATCTCGGCGATTGTCATCGTCGGCGCCATGCTGGCCGCGGCACTGACCGAAACCACGCTGGGAAAGTCGATGGGTGTGCTGGCGGTTGCTCTGGCGGCGGTCAACGTATTTGGCGGATTCCTGGTGACGCGCCGAATGCTGGAGATGTTCAGGAAAAAGGACAAGAAGCCCGGCACGATCAAGGGGGGTGACTCGAAATGAGCATGAATCTCGTCACCATCCTTTACCTGGTCGCCTCCATCTGTTTCATCCAGGCGCTAAAAGGCTTGTCCCACCCGACCACGTCGATTCGCGGCAATTTGTTTGGCATGCTGGGAATGGCGATTGCCGCGGTGACCACGGCGGCTCTGATCGTCAAGATAACCAGCACTGCCGGGTCCGGCACGCTGGTCGGCCTGGGCTGGGTGCTGATCGGCCTGGTGGCCGGCGGCGCCTACGGCGCATGGCGCGCCAAGACGGTCGAGATGACCAAAATGCCCGAACTGGTGGCCTTCTTCCACAGCATGATCGGCCTGGCGGCGGTGTTCATCGCGGTGGCGGCGGTGGCCGAGCCGCATGCCTTCAGCATCGCCGCCAAAGGCGACCCGATCCCGGCCGGCAACCGGCTCGAGTTGTTCCTCGGAGCGGCGATCGGCGCAATCACCTTTTCGGGTTCGGTCATCGCATTCGGCAAACTCTCGGGCACTTACAAGTTCCGCCTGTTCCAGGGTGCGCCGGTCCAGTACTCCGGGCAGCACAAGCTGAACCTGGTGCTGGGTCTGGCAACCATCGGCCTTGGTCTGGTGTTCACGTTTACGGGTAGCTGGCCGGCATTTTTCGCGATGCTGGCGCTGGCCTTCGTGATGGGCGTGCTGATCATCATCCCGATCGGTGGCGCCGACATGCCGGTTGTGGTGTCGATGCTCAACAGCTACTCGGGTTGGGCCGCCGCGGGCATCGGCTTCAGCCTGAACAACGCCATGCTGATAATCGCCGGGTCGCTGGTGGGTTCCTCGGGCGCGATCCTCTCCTACATCATGTGCAAGGCGATGAACCGCTCGTTCTTCAACGTCATCCTGGGTGGCTTCGGCGGCGAGGCGACGGCGGCCAGTACCGGCAAAACAGAAGCGCGGCCGGTCAAGAGCGGTAGCGCCGACGATGCCGCCTACATGCTCAGCAACGCCGAGACGGTGATCATCGTGCCGGGTTATGGCCTGGCGGTTGCGCGCGCGCAACACGCGGTCAACGAACTAGCCGAGAAGCTCACCCACAAGGGTATTACGGTCAAATACGCGATCCACCCGGTGGCCGGCCGCATGCCCGGTCACATGAACGTGTTGCTGGCCGAGGCCGAGGTTCCTTACGACCAGGTATTCGAGATGGACGACATAAACGGCGAGTTCGCGCAGGCCGATGTGGCCATCATCCTGGGCGCCAACGACGTGGTAAATCCGGCCGCGCTGATCAAGGGCAGCGCCATCTACGGCATGCCGATCCTGGAGGCCTACAAGGCCAAGACCGTAATTGTGAACAAGCGCTCCATGGCGGCTGGATATGCGGGGCTGGACAATGAACTCTTCTACATGGACAAAACCATGATGGTTTTTGGCGATGCCAAGAAAGTCGTCGAAGACATGGGCAAAGCGATCGAGTGAGTGGCTGCAGCCGAGGCACTTCCGCGGGTGCCGACCTCCAGTCCAAGGCGACCGATCCCGATGCACCGCGAATTGGAGACGAGACGATGACAGACCGCATCTGGCTCAACAGTTATCCCCCGGGCGTGGCCGCGGACATCGATGTCGCGCAATACGGCTCGCTGGTGGCGCTGATGGAGGAGAGTTTCAGGAAATACGCCGGCCGTGTTGCTTACAGTTTCATGGGCAAGGACATCACGTTTGCAAAGACCGACGACTTGAGCCAGGCCTTCGCCACCTACTTGCAGGGCCTTGGCTTGTCGCGCGGGGACCGGGTCGCCGTCATGATGCCCAATGTTCCGCAATACCCGGTGGCGGTTGCCGCTATCCTGCGCGCCGCGCTGGTGCTGGTGAACATCAATCCGCTGTACACACCCCGCGAGCTCGAGCACCAGCTAAAAGACTCGGGCGCGAAAGCCATCATCATCCTGGAAAATTTTGCCGCCACTCTGGAGAAGTGCATTGCGGCCACGCCGATAAAACATGTGGTCCTGTGTTCCATGGGGGACCAACTCGGTTTGCTAAAGGGATCGCTGGTCAACTACATGGTGCGCCACGCCAGGAAGTTGGTTCCGGCCTTCAGCCTGCCAGGTGCGGTGCGCTTCAACGAAGCAGTGGCGCGCGGCACGGCAGGCAGCTTGAAAAAGTCCGACATAAAGGCCGACGACGTCGCGGTGCTGCAATACACCGGAGGCACCACCGGCGTATCCAAAGGTGCCGTGCTGCTGCATCGCAACCTGATTGCCAACGTATTGCAAAACGAGGCCTGGGGCGCGCCGCTGATGAGCAAAATTCCGGCGGATGAGCAGCCCACCTTTGTTTGCGCGCTTCCGCTGTACCACATTTTTGCGTTCACCTATTGCATGATGTTGGCGATGCGCGTAGGCGGCAAACTTATCCTGATAGCCAATCCGCGCGATATGCCGGGCATGCTCAGGGAGCTGTCCAAACACCGGATCCACATGCTGCCGGCCGTGAACACCTTGTTCAATGGCATGGCCAATCACCCCGATTTCAAAACCGTGGACTGGAGCCATCTCAAGGGTTCCACCGGCGGGGGCACCGCGGTCCAGAGCGCGGTGGCCAAGTTGTGGCTGGAAAAAACCGGCTGTCCCATACTCGAAGGGTACGGCTTGAGCGAGACATCTCCCACGGCCAGCGGCAACCCGGCAACCGCAACGCAATACAGCGGCTCCATCGGTGTGCCGCTGCCCAACACCTGGATGAAGCTGCTGGACGATGACGGCGATGAAGCTGGCCCTGGCCAGTCGGGTGAGATCGCGATCAAGGGACCGCAAGTGATGGCAGGCTACTGGCAGCGGCCGGATGAGACGGCCAAGGTAATGACCGCCGACGGTTACTTCAAAACCGGTGATATCGGGGTGATGGATGAACGCGGATTCTTCAAGATCGTGGACCGCAAGAAGGACATGGTGCTGGTCAGCGGCTTCAACGTGTTCCCGACCGAACTCGAGGATGTGGTGGCCCAGCTTGACGGCGTGCTTGAATGCGCCTGTGTAGGTGTGCGGGACCCCAAGACGGGTGAAGCAGTCAAGCTGGTAATCGTCAAGAAGAACGCCGACCTGACCGAAGCGCAAGTGCGCGCCTACTGCAAGGAAAACCTGACCGGCTACAAGCAGCCCAAAGTGGTGGAGTTCCGCTCCGAGTTGCCCAAGACGCCGGTGGGCAAGATTTTGCGCCGCGAGTTGCGCGACAAGTAGCCGCCGGTGCCGATGGCGTGACGACGACCGCGATTCTCAGTGCCCTGGCTGAGGAACAACAGGGCCTGCTTGAGCGGATTCAAAATCCGCAACTGGTCCGGCGCGCCGGACGTGATTTCTGGCGCGGTACGCTGCACGATCAATCGGTGGTACTGGGTCTGTCGCGTATTGGAAAGGTCGCGGCTGCCACGACCGCCACTACATTGATCGAGGCGTTTGCAATTGATCGCATCCTGTTTACCGGCGTGGCCGGGGCGCTGGATGCGAGCGTGAACGTGGGCGACGTGGTGGTGGCGACCGGGTTCGTTCAGCATGACATGGACGCTTCACCGCTTTTTCCGCGCTTCGAAGTCCCGCTTTACCGGCGGTCAATCTTCGCCTGCGACCGGCTGTTGACTGACTTACTGTTTGACGCCAGCCGCCTGACGCTGACCGAACGGCGCCAGCGCGTTGCCCAAGCTCAGGTCCCCGCGGGCCCGGTCACTCACAAGGGGTTGATCGCCAGCGGCGATTGTTTTGTTTCAACCGCGCAATCCTCGTCGGCGTTGAAGCTGGCCATGCGCGGCGCCGGCCTGGACCCACTTGCGGTTGAGATGGAAGGCGCCGCCGTGGCGCAAGTGTGTTTTGATTACGGAGCGCCATTCGCGGCGGTAAGGACCATTTCAGACCGTTCGGACGAATACGCGCCGGCCGACTTCCAGCACTTCGTCACGCAGGTGGCAAGCCACTATGCGCTCGGAATCGTGGACCAATTCATGCGCGCTCTGGCAAAAAAATAACCTCCCGCCTGGCGGCGCGCCAAGCGCGTGGCGTTACTTGAGCCAGCCGCGATGGCGGAAATACCACATCGGCACGATCGCGCTGCACGCCATCACCGCCAGCGCGAACGGATAACCAAACGACCAGTCAAGTTCCGGCATGTAGCGGAAGTTCATGCCGTACAGGCTGGCGATCAGCGTCGGGGGCAACAATGCCACGCTGGCGACCGAAAAAATCTTGATGATCTTGTTCTGGTTGATATTGATGAAACCCACGGTGGCGTCCATCAGAAAGTTGATCTTGTCAAACAGGAACGCGGTATGCGAATCGAGTGAATCGATATCGCGCAAGATTTGCCGCGCTTCGTCAAACTGTTCCGCGTTCAGCATCTTGCTGCGCATCATGAAGCTCACCGCGCGCCGGGTGTCCATCACGTTGCGGCGAATACGCCCATTCATGTCCTCATGGCGGGCAATGGCACCTAGCACTTCGCCGGCCAGCATGTCGGTCATGTCGCCGGACAACACCTTGCCACTGACTTTTTCAAGTTCGACGTAGATGCCTTCCAGGGTGTCGGCCGAATACTCCGCATCGGCGTCGAACAACTTGAGCAGCACTTCCTTGGCGTCTTCTATCAGGCCCGGCGCGCGGCGCGCTCGCATGCGCAGCAGACGAAACACCGGTACGTCTTCGTCGTGAATCGAAAACAACACGCCCTTGCTACGTAGTTCGTCGTTAACCAGATTGAGAATGAACGCCACGCGCACCGTGCGCGGCTCTTCAATGTCGGCGATCAGAAAGTCGCTGCGGATATGCAGGTCGCCATTGTCTTCGGAGTAAAAACGCGCCGATTCCTCAATATCCTCGTCCATCGCGTCATCAGGAATCGACAGGCCAAAATACTGCTTGATCCAGCGCTTTTCATCCGGCGTTGGTGACTCCAGGTCGACCCATATTGGCTGAAACCTGGACAATTCTTCCAGCGACTCGATCTCTTCCTGGAACAGCCGGCCGTTGGCCAGCGTAAATACGTTGAGCATCGACTCACTCCCGGTAGTCGGTCTGCTTCGGGAGTGGACCGCTGGCCATGTCAGTTACCGAGAACCAGTTCCAGCAACTCGGCTTTTTGGGCCGCGGCGTCTTTCTCACCCATCGCAATCAGCGACTGCACGAAACCCGGCTCGAACAGCAGGTAACTCGCCAGCGTGCCGCCGCTACCCTTGAGTACGCCCAGGGCAGCCAGCGCATCGCGGATTGCCGAGGGCAATTCCTTGGTGTATTTCTGTGCCAGCGCGTCGAGCGATTGGGTCGGCGCAATGGCCAGCACATCGATCGCCTTGTAGGGCATGGCCGCTGCCGCTTCGCGCGGCAGCCGGTTGATGGTTTGCGTCACCCGTTGGGTCTGCTCCACGTCCGCTTGCAGCGTGTCATGAAAGACACTGGCCATGACGTGTCCGGCCATGCTGCCCAGGGTCGGGCCGCGCTCCTGCACCGACGCCTGGCCGGTCACCAGGTCCGGGCTCTCGGGCTGCCCTACGCCAACCACCAGTATCCTTTTTGCACCCAGATGCATGGCTGGCGACAAAGGTGTGATCTGGCGCATCGCGCCATCGCCAAAATGTTCTTCGCGCCCGTCAACCCGCAACCTGGTGGCCGGGAACAGGAACGGGATCGCGCTCGAAGCCATCAGATGCTCGATCGTCACCTGCTGAAACTCGGCGCGGCGTCCGGGGCGGGCCCAGCCCTCAAACTCGGCCCGACTCGCCGTGTGGCAAAACGTCCAGTGCACGCCACTGGTGTAACTCGACCCGGTGACAGCCAGCGCGTCGATGGTGTTGGATCGCAAAGCCTCTTCGATGCCCCCAAATGAAATGCCCCGGCGCAGTATGTCGGCCAGCGGCGTGTTGTCCATCATCGCCCCATTGGCCTGCGCATGACGCGAAAGACTCAACGCGACCGCAAAGCGGCTGAACCGCACCCAGGGCGGAACATTGAGGCGGTAGACATCGGTGGACCGAAGCCGGCTCCAAAACTCCGCCAGCTGGTCGAACGACTGCAAGCCCAACATCGCCCGCCCGGCGAGGAACGCGGCGTTGATCGCGCCAGCCGATGTGCCCACCAGAACCTGGAACGGAAATGACCTCGCCGCGCCGGGATGCGCCTTGAGCATCTGCGCCAACGCCCTGAGCACGCCAACCTGGTAAGCAGTACGCGCCCCGCCTCCCATCAATACCAGCGCAACCGTCGGGCGGCCATAGGTGCGCAATCCGGCGTGAATGATGGTATCAAGGCTCATGCGTACATCTGGTAACGATGCTAGAGTCTATTGCAATCCCCGGAAAACACATGCCCCAATCACTCACGCCGAAGCGCGAGTTGTGGCTAATGCTCACACTCGCCGGCATCCAGTTCACGCACATTCTGGATTTCATGATCATGATGCCGCTGGGACCTCAGTTCACCCAGCTTTTCGGTATCACGGATGCGCAATTCGCCACGCTGGTGTCCGCCTACACGCTTGCGGCGGGCGCGTCGGGCCTGCTTGCATCGACCTATATCGACCGCTTCGGCCGCAAGCGCTTGGTGCTGGTGTTGTATGCTCTGTTCACCATGGCGACGTTGGCCTGCGGCCTGGCTTCGTCCTATCTGGAATTGATGAGCGCGCGTATCGCGGCCGGCATTTTTGGCGGCGTGCTCTCCGCGCTGACGCAGACCATCGTTGGTGACGTCATTCCGTTTGAGCGACGCGGGTGGGCCATGGGCATTGTCATGACGTCGTTTTCAGTTGCCACGGTGGCGGGCGTGCCTTTGGGCCTGTTTCTGGCAGCGCACCTGGGCTGGCACGCTAGCTTCTTTGGTATCGCAATTTTGTGCGGCCTGTTTGCGCTCGGGGCGGCGTGGACCATGCCGGTCTTGACGGACCATCTGGCGCGCGCCAGCCGAATCTCGGCATGGAGCGGCATCACCCAGGTATTGCTGGATCGCAACCACCAGAAAGCCTTTATCTTCTCGGCCTTGCTGATGTTTGCCGGCTTCACCGTAATTCCATTCATTACCTTGTATCTGCAATCCAACCTGGGTTGGCGCGCCGACCAGATTCCCGTCATGTATTTGTGCGGCGGAATAGCGACTCTGCTGACCGCGCGCTTTTTTGGCCGGCTCACCGACCGGGTGGGCAAGGTCAGGACTTTCCGGGTGTCCGCGGTATTGGTAATTCCACCACTCGTAGCCACCACCCTGACGGCCGGACTGCCGATGTGGGCGGTGCTGCTGGTGGCCACCGCGTTTTTCACCTTCATGAGCGCGCGCATGATTCCCGGCATGGCCATCCTCACATCGGCCGCCAACCCGAACCTGCGCGGCACTTTCATGACGCTCAATGCGGCCGTGCAATCAGTGGCCATGGGTATGGCGGCGTTCGTTGGCGGAAACATCATCACCCGCGACAGCCAGGGTCTGGTGCAACATTACTGGATAGCCGCGTTGGTCGGAGCCTGCGCAAGCCTGGCCGCAATCTGGACCGCCGGCCGCTTGGACCTGCATGACCGTCCGGCCAAGGGCCATCCGGCCGGAACCTCGGGCAGCGCGGCATCGGCCCGCCTTTGATGGAACTGGTTGCCAATTGGGGTTGCTTTTGCTCCCCATCGAGAGCATAGTGATTGCATTGACAACACTTCCCACCCCCCGAATACCGATTTCTCGGTCGTGTGCGTTTGGCACGCGGCTTTTTCAATGGCAAACGTAACAGGAGGATATCCATGAACTTGACGATCAGCGGTCATCACCTTGAAGTCACCCCGGCCCTGCGGAATTATGTAACGACCAAGCTAGATCGAATTACCCGTCACTTTGACCAAGTCGTGGATGTCAAAGTCCTCCTGACAATCGAAAAACTGAAGGAAAAGGAACTAAGGCAACGCGCCGAATGCAATATCCATGTCAAGGGCAGCGACATGTTTGCCGAGAGTTCCCATGCCGACCTGTATGCCGCCGTGGATGAGTTGGTTGACAAGCTGAATCGCCAGGTGGTGCGCCACAAGGAGCTCTTGCAGGATCACCACCACGATGCGCCAAAGCGAATAATGTAAGGTCAAGCGTCGCCTGTATTTGCGAAAAACCGCCCGTCCACCGGGCGGTTTTTTTGTGTGCATAATCTGCCAACCCCCATGAACCGTCTCGCGTCCATACTGCCACCTGCGCAAGTGCTTGTGCACGTCGATGCCACCAGCAAGAAGCGGGCATTTGAAGAAGCGGGGTTATTGTTCGAGAATTTGCATGGCCTGAGTCGCGCGCTGGTGACCGACAGTCTTTTCTCGAGGGAGCGGCTGGGTTCAACCGGTCTTGGCCACGGCGTCGCAATACCGCACGGACGTATCAAGGGCTTGAAGGCCCCGATGGCAGCTGTTTTTCAGCTTGCCAGCGCCATCGGTTTTGATGCCCCTGACGATCAGGCAGTCGGTTTGCTGATCTTCCTGCTGGTACCGGAAGCCGCCACGCAAAAGCATCTGGAAATATTGTCCGAGATTGCCGAACTGCTCAGCGACGCTGGGTTGCGCGACAAGATGAGCGTTAGCGCCGATGCGGCCGAGCTTCATGCCTTGATAGCGCAATGGCAATCGGCGCAACTGGCCTGAGGCCTCTTGTGCCGGCCTGATTTGCAGTGAAACCGACTGTCATCAGCGCCGACGTTCTATTTGAGGAGTTCCGCTCTCATCTGAAGTGGCAATGGGTGGCTGGGCTTGGAGCGTCCGAACGCCGGTTTGATGAAGTGGCCGTTCGGGCGGCACGTTCCGGCGCCGATCTGGTGGGGTACCTGAACTATATCCATCCTTACCGCGTGCAGATTCTGGGCCAGCGCGAAATTGCCTACCTGACCAGCGCGACACCGGAAGATTGCGCGCGACGCATATCAAGAATCGTCACGCTCGAGCCCCCGGTACTGGTGCTGGCCGACGCGCAATCCGCGCCTGACGCATTGTTGTCCATGTGTGAACGGGCTCAGCTACCGATGTTTGCGACCCAGGCTTCGTCAGCTTTCGTGATCGATGTGTTGCGCGCCTATTTGTCCAAACACTTTGCCGAGCGGGTTTCCATGCACGGTGTGCTGATGGATATTCTGGGGATGGGCGTACTTATTACCGGAGAGTCGGGCCTGGGAAAAAGCGAACTGGGGCTGGAACTGATATCCCGGGGCAACGGGCTGGTGGCCGATGATGCAGTCGAGCTTTTCCGTATCAACCAGACCACCATTGAAGGGCGTTGCCCGGATCTTTTGCAGAACCTGCTGGAGGTGCGTGGCATAGGACTGCTCGACATACGGGCCATATTTGGCGAAACCGCGGTGCGACGCAAGATGCGCCTCAAACTCATCGTGCACCTGGTGCGGCGCGAGACGCTGGAGCGCGAATACGAACGTATCCCTTATGAGCCACTGTCCCAGGACGTGTTGGGTATCGCCGTCCTCAAGGTCGTGATCCAGGTCGTGGCCGGACGCAATATAGCGGTATTGGTGGAAGCCGCGGTGCGCAACACCATCTTGCAGCTACGCGGTATCGACACCTACCAGGAATTCGTCGAACGGCATCGAAAAGCGATGGGCGACGACCATACCGTCAGCCGCCCTTGATACCGCCCTGATCGGGCCCGTGCCGGTGGGGCGCCGGACGGTTGGGACATTTGTCCTTGATGCAGTTTGCATACAGGCTCAGGGCATGGTCTGCAATCGTGAAACCCTTGGCCATCGCTACCGCATTTTGCCGCTGCTCGATTTGCGCGTCGTAGAACTCCTCGACCTTGCCGCAATCAAGGCAGACCAGATGGTCGTGATGCTGCCCTTCATTGAGTTCGTAAACTGACTTGCCGCTTTCGAAATGGCTGCGGCTCAGGATGCCGGCCCGCTCAAACTGCGTCAATACCCGGTAAACGGTGGCCAATCCGACATCTGAACGCTCTACCAGCAAGACCCGAAACACATCTTCGGCGGTCATATGGCGTTGCAAACCCTTCTGGAAAATTTCCAGAATCTTCAGGCGCGGCAAGGTGGCCTTGAGCCCCGTGCTCTTTAGTTCGTCGACGTTAGCCATGGCTGCTTTCTTCCTCTGGGGACAGGGCGCCGATCGTGGCTCAGCGGCTACAATGCATCGATCATATCGCCACGCTCCGTACCATGTCCGATCCTGTCCGTCTAAGCGTCCGTTCAGGTCTGTGTCTGGCCGTTTGTGTGGCACTGGCGGCCTGCGCCGGCTTCGATGGGGCCAGCCTTCGCATGGCCAGCTTGGTAACGCCATACCAGATCGATGTGGTGCAGGGCAATTTTGTTTCCAGTGAGCAGGTCGCCCTGCTCAAGCCCGGCATGGGCCGCCAGGCGGTGCGTGATTTGCTGGGCACTCCCCTGCTGCAAAGCGTGTTCCATGCCGATCGTTGGGACTATGTTTTTACCTTTAAACGCAAAGGTGAAGAGCCGCAGTTACGCAAGGTCACGCTATTCTTCAAGGGCGAAGGTCTGGAGCGTTTTGATGCCGATCCGCTGCCCAGTGAAGCCGAGTTTGTAGCCTCGCTTCACTCCGGACGCAAGGCGGGGAAAGTGCCGGTGCTGGAAGCGAGCGAGGAATCCTTGAAGCAATTCCCGGCCGCTGCCAAGGCGCCAGAACCCAAGGCCTTGCCACCATTGCCTGCAAGTTATCCGCCGCTTGAACCTGCATCGCCCTAGTAGTCCGTTTCATCAAAGGCATTACGAAATGAAACCGATGGATTTTTTCGCCAGGCTAGGCGTAGACCCGCAGCCGCACTGGCAGTGCGGCAAGGGGCTGCAACGACGCATGGCGGAAAAAGCCGCGGTTTCA
>JANNGR010000044.1:0-9081 GCA_031403955.1 Betaproteobacteria bacterium | reverse complement strand
GGTGGCCAGGTGAGCGTGATGGACATCGTGGCCCGCGACCTGCGCGGCGCGCATGACCTGATCGTTTACGCCTCCAACTGGTACACGCTGCCGTTGGGGGATGCGGTGATGGACCTGTTCCCGCCCCAGGAACACCGTTTTGGCATTCATGCCGGCGACATGGAAACCTCGATGATGCTGGCGGCGCGCGAAAAGTATGTGGACATGGCCCAGGCGCGGTACTTCTCCAGCAGTGCCGAAGAGCGCGCCTTGAAGTTTCCGATCCTGGGCAACGGCAGCAGCGCCAAACTAGGTTGGCAGGTGCAGGACTACAACCCGATGGGCGCGGCCGGCAATGCGGCGGCGGCGACAGCCGCCAAGGGACATGCGCTGATCGACGCGGCCGGGCTGCAACTGGCGCGACTGCTGCAGGAAGTCAGTGACCTGCCACTAGCTACCCTAAACGCGTATACCCGCATCGCCCCATGAGCGTATTGCTGCAACTTCGCGATGTTGAAAAACGTTACGACAACGGCACGCTGGCGCTGCAAGGCGTGAACCTGGGCATTGGTGAGCGCGAGTTTGTCAGCCTGCTCGGGCCCTCGGGCTGCGGCAAAAGTACCGCGCTGCGCATGATTGCCGGGCTGTCGCCGGTTTCAGCCGGCCAGATCGTTTGGGCGGACTCGGCGACCGACCACGCCAGAGACATTTCCTTTGTATTCCAGGAGCCCACGCTGATGCCCTGGACCAAGGTGTTTGACAACGTATGGCTGCCGTTGCGGCTGAAGGGTTTGTCGCGCGCGGCGGCCCGGCCGCGGGTGGACGAGGTGCTCGCCAAAGTCGGCCTGAGCCAGTTTGCGGGCGTGTACCCGCGCGAACTCAGCGGTGGCATGAAGATGCGGGTATCGATTGCACGTGCGATGGTCACCAAGCCGCGCCTGTTGCTGATGGACGAGCCGTTTGCCGCGCTTGACGAGATGACGCGCTTCAAACTCAACAACGACACACTGGCGCTGTGGCAAGCGCAACAGTTCACCACGATTTTCGTGACCCACAGCGTGTACGAGAGTGTCTACCTGAGCAACCGCATAATCGTGATGGTCGCGCGCCCAGGGCGCGTGATCGCCGATATACCGATCGGCGAACCCTACCCGCGCAACGATGCTTTTCGCACCACGGCGCGTTACGCCGAGTGGTGCGTACAGGTATCGCAGGCGCTGCAAAAAACCACGGAGCAACATGGCTGAGACGGCGGTCAGCGCTGCCAGACCCGTCACCGGCGCGGCGCTGGCCCGTCAGGCCGATAGGGCCGATAACCGCTGGCTGCAACGCATCCTGCCGATCGTTGTGTTTCTGATCGCGCTGCTGGCGTGGGAGGCGGTGGTGCGCATCAACCAGATACCGCACTACATCCTGCCCGCGCCGACCCTGATCGCCAAAACGCTGTGGGACAACATCGGCTCGCTGATGGTGAGCTGGTTATTCACCATGAAGATTACTTTTGGCGCGTTGCTGCTGGCGGTGGCAGGTGGGGTGCTGCTGGCGATGATGTTCGCGCTCAACAAATGGGTGGAGTTGTGCCTGTTTCCGTTTGCCATCGTGTTGCAAGTCACGCCGATCGTGGCCATCGCGCCGCTGATTCTGATCTTTATCGACAGCACCACCGCCGCACTGCTGTTGTGTGCCTGGATCGTGGCTTTTTTTCCGATCCTGTCCAACACCGTGATCGGGCTGCGCAGCGCCGACCATAACCTGCGTGACCTGTTCTTGTTGTACCGCGCCGGCCCCTGGCAAACGCTGCGCCATTTGCTGATTCCATCCGCCATGCCCTACTTCATCGCCGGCCTGAAGATCGCCGGCGGCTTGAGCCTGATTGGCGCCGTCGTGGCCGAGTTCACCGCCGGCGCCGCCGGCAAGGAGACCGGCCTGGCCTCGCGTATCCTGGAAGCCAGCTTTCGTACCGAAATCCCCAAGATGTTTGCCGCACTGGTGCTCGTATCGCTCACCGGCATCATGATTTACCTGGTGTTCAACCTGGTGTCCAAACTCGTGCTGGGTTCCTGGCACGAGAGTGAAGTCAAGGGCGGCCGGTAGTCTTGATGCAACTGAAAAACGTCATGATCCCCGATTGCGTGCGTGGCTTTTCCTCGGATGCCACGGTGTTCGATGTCGATCTGGAGCATGGGCTGGTCGCCGGCATTCGACCTGCGCAGGCGGCGGACGGACCGGTAGTCGCCGGCACACTGTTGCCGTGCCTGGTTGATACACATGTGCATATCGACAAGACCTTTGTGGTAACGCAAACCGGCGCCCCGGATGGCGATCTTTTCAAGGCCATCGATCTGATGGCAACCCACCGCGCGACCTGGACCGCCGACACGATTCATACCCGCATGCAACGCGCGCTTTGCGAGGCCTACGCCTGCGGCACGCGCGCCATGCGCACCCATCTGGACTGGGTGGAGCCGGGCCCGCCCATGGCGCTGGGCGTGTTCGAGCGGCTGCGTGACGCGTGGCGTGACCGCATCGCCCTGCAGTGCGTGTCGCTGACTGCACTGGACCTGTTCGATGTCGCCGATCCGAGGGGAGTGATTCCTCCCGGCTTTGGAGAACAGATTGCCCAAGCGGTGGCGCGTGTCGACCAAAACTGCGATCGTGCCAGGGGAGAAGCAGCATTGCTGGGCGCATTCGTCTATCGCAATGAACGGTTGGCTGCCAAGCTGCAAACCATTTTCGATCTGGCCATCCGCCACGATCTGCAGCTCGACTTTCATGTGGACGAAGGCCTGGACCTGGACGCGCAGGCCCTGGGTGTTATCGCCGAGTTGACCATCGCCAACCATTACCAGGGCAAGGTCACTTGCGGCCACGCCTGCTCGCTGGCCATGCAGCCGATGGCTGCAGCCGTTCAAACCCTGCAACGTTGCGCCCGGGCCGGCATGCACCTGGTAAGCCTGCCGTCCACCAACCTGTATTTGCAAGGTGCCTGGGACAACACACCGGTCGAACGTGGCATTACCCGGCTGAAAGAGGCGCAGGCCCAGGGCGTATCGACATCGATTGCCACCGACAACGTAGCCGATGGCTTCTATCCCTATGGCAGCTACGACCTGCTCGAGACTTTCGGCCTGGGCGTACAGGTGGCACATTTGAGCCCGGCCGATACCTGGCTGCAAGCCATCACCACCAACCCGGCGCGCGCCATGGGCCTTGGCTGGGACGGCAGGATTGCGGCCGGATGTCCGGCCGATCTGGTTTTGCTGCGCTCGCGTAACCGCTTCGAGCTGCTGACGGCGGCCGGCCGCGAGCGCCGCGTGATACGTGCTGGTCAATTCTTGCGGATCTGAGCCATGAACGTACTGGCGCAATTCCTGCAGGACATCGCCGGCATCGAGTTTGCTTCCGATGCGCAGACGATCGCCTCCAAATCCAGAGACTACTACTGGTACAGCCCGATCCTGAAGGCGCAACTCGACGGCAAGGTCGCCGATCTGGTGGTGAAGCCGCGGACTGAGGCGCAGGTGTTGCGCGTGGCGGCGGCCTGTGCCCGGCACCGGCTCAACATCACCATCCGTGGCGGCGGCACCGGCAACTACGGGCAATGCGTGCCGCTGCATGGCGGCGTGGTGTTGGATATGACGGCATTGAATCGGGTGCTGGACATACAGCGCGGCGCGGTGACGTGTGAAGCCGGCATCCTGATCGCGGACCTGGAGCGTGCGGTGCGTGCCAGCCCGGTGTTGCCTGGTGGGCAGGAGCTGTTGATGTTCCCCAGCACACGCGACCTGGCCACGATTGGCGGCTTCATCGCCGGTGGCTACGCCGGGGCAGGTACGGTGCGCAACGGAATATTGAAGGACGCCGGTAATGTGACGATGGTTCGCGTGGTCACGCTGGAGGAAACGCCGCGTGTGATAACGCTGCGTGATGCGGACATTCAGAAAGTGCACCACGCGTTTGGCACCAACGGCGTCATCACGGCGCTCACGCTGGCGCTCAAACCAGCAGTGGACTGGGTGCACCAAATTGCCTTGTTTGACAGCTACGGCGCCGCGCTGCGTTTTGGCTGCGAGGCGACCGAGGCAATTGGCCAGACCCTGGACGCGTTCCTGATTACCGCCGTGGAGCGGCGCATCGCGCCGTACTACGAAAGCGAGTTCGGTGCACGTTTTCCCGCCAACAAGGACGCGGTATTTTCGATGGTGCACCCGCAGTCCATGGACGCGTGGCGGGTATTGATGGACAAACACGGCGGCACGGAATCGATGGCCTCAAACGAAGCGCAGTTGAAAGCCGAGGGCTTGTTCCCGGCCTTTGAATGCGCCTATAACCACACTACCTTGATGGCGCTAAGGGTCGACAAGAGCTGGACCAATCTGCAAACCGTGGCCCCATGGACTCCGGGTGTGGGAATCGACATCGCGCTGGTAGAAAAGCAGATGGAGCGCTGGGGTGACGAAGTGCTGATGCACCATGAGTTTGGCCGCCAGTTTGGGGGCTGCGTCGCGTTCGGCCTGCCGCTAGTAAGCTACTTCGATCCAGACCGGTTGTCTGAAATCATGCGCGAGTTTGAAGCCGACGGCTGCACGGTGTTCGACAACCATGTCTACACGATTGAAGACGGCGGCATGAAGGAAATCGACCACGGGCAAATTGATTTCAAGAGAATCGCCGATCCGCATGGCCTGATGAACCCTGGAAAGACACGCGGCTGGCTGCCAACCTATGCAAAACCCTAACAACCATCAGGCACGGCTTGTGCAATGATTTGTGGTCTCAGCCTTGTCGTTCAACCCACCAAACGGAGCCTTCGCATGAAATTTCAATCTGTCATTCGAGCCGTAGCTGCCGGCACTCTTCTGGCGTGCGCTTCAGCGAGTTTTTCTCAAGAGAAAGTGGTATTCGCCACTAACTGGAAGGCCCAGGCCGGCCATGGTGGTTTTTACCAGGCGTTGGCCGATGGCACCTACAAACGCATGGGCCTGGATGTCGAGATTCAGCAGGGTGGCCCGCAAGTCAACAACCGCCCGCTGCTGGCCACCGGCAAACTTGACTTCCTGATGGCGGGCAACCTGCTACAGAGTTTTGACAATGTGAAAAACGGTGTGCCCACCACGGTAGTCGCCGCCATATTCCAGAAGGACCCGCAAGCCATCTTCGCGCATCCCGGTCAGGGCTACGACAAGTTCAGCGATCTGACCCGCGCACCGGTGGCCTTCATCAGCAAGGACGGGCAATTTAGTTTCTGGCAATGGATGAAGGCCGAACACGGCTTCAAGGATGAAAATTTGAAGCCTTATGTGTTTAACGTCGGGCCGTTCCTGGCCGACAAGAAGTCGGTGCAGCAGGGTTATTCGATCAGTGAACCGATCAGCATCAAGGCACAGGCCGGCTTCGACCCGGTGGTGCACCTGCTGGCCGACAACGGCTTCAGCACCTACAGCACGACGATAGAAACACGTGCCGATCTGGTGCAAAACAAACCGGCGTTGGTGCAGAAGTTTGTCGATGCTTCGATGATTGGCTGGTACAACTATCTGTACGGCGACAACAAGGCCGCCAACGAGATGATCAAGAAGGCCAACCCGGAGGCCAGCGATGCGGGTATCGCCGGCAGCATCGAGTTGATGAAAAAGCTCGGTATTGTCGACAGCGGCGAGGCGCTGCAAAACGGCATCGGCGCCATGAGCCCGACACGTGTGAAGGATTTTTACGACAAGATGGTCAAGGCCGGTTTGTACAAGCCCGGCGACGTTGATCTGAACAAGGTCGTCAGCACCCAGTTTGTCAACAAGAAGGTCGGCCTGGATGTGAAGCAAAAACTCGGGGTGAAATGACTTGCGCACGCTGGTTGTGTATTGCCACCCAAATCCCGGCAGCTTCAGCGGCGCCTTGTACGCCGCCGCGGTGCACACGTTGAAGGCGCGCGGCCATGTGTTGCGCCTGACCGATCTGTATGCCGAGAACTTCGCGCCCATACTCACGCGCGAGGAACGCGAAGCGTACCTACCCAATCCGCAGTTGATAGCGTCACGCGTGCAAACCCATGTGGACGCTTTGCGCTGGGCCGAGCACCTGGTGTTTGTGTTTCCGATCTGGTTTTACGGGCCACCGGCGATGCTGAAAGGCTGGCTGGAACGGGTCTGGTTGCCGGGCGTCGCGTTTTTGCCGCCACCCAAGAAAGGCCAGCCGGCGTTGCCGGGGTTGCGGCACATCCAGCGCCTTACCGTCATCACCCATGGTGGCTCGCCGTGGTGGTGGTTGAAACTGATCGGCGACCCGGCCAGGCGCTTGTTCACCCGCGGCCTGCGCGCGCTGATGGCGAAAAACTGCAAGACCACCTGGCTGCAGTTGCACGACATGAACAACGTCAGCCGCGCCGAGTGCGAGACGTTTATGGCACGTGTGCGTACCAAACTGGAAGCGATGTAATGTCTGCCAAGCACCCGGTTGGCCAGCCGCTGGCCAACTACCTGGCCGCCAAACGCGTGGGCGACATGCTTTATATGAGCGGCGTGATTGCGGTCGATCCCGACTCGCGCAGGGTAATCGACAGTTACGACGACTTGCCGTTGCAGGCGCGCCAGGCGTTGCAGACCCTGGGCTACGTCACCGGGCAGATTAGCGTGGACATTTTTGAAGCGCCAGCCGTGGCCCAAAGCTGGTTTGTCCTGAACCGCATCCAGCTGTTGGTGCAAGCCGAGGGTGGCCAGATGCGCGATGTCTTCAAACTGGTGCAGTATTTTCGAGACCTGCGCCACTACCCGGCCTATAACCGTGTGCGCAGCCTGTTCTGCCCCGAGCCGGTGGTGAGCACGGTAGTGGAAGTCAGCCGCATGTTGCCCGACGACGCGGTACTGATCGAGGTCGAGGCTACGGCCTGTTTGCCGCGCGGCCAGGGCATGCCGGCACGGAAACAGGCTTGAGAAAACTGTTACGCGTTCTCGGTTGCTTTCAGACCGGCATGAAGCGTTGCGGGTGCGATGTCTTGACCATTCGGCCAGGTTACCGCGCCGAATTGAATACCGACGCGATTGAAGTAAAAGGGATCGCGCAATTCCTGAAATACACCCCTATCCACATAAGGTTTCATGTCAAAAATGCCTTGACTGCCGTCACGCAAATTGACGTGAATACAAAAGTTCGCCAATGGCTTGACCGTAACAACATCCCAGTACATGGCAGACCTCCTCATAAAGGATCAATCTTAAAGGGCAACTGCCCGCTGCGCGCCAATTCCCAGTCGGCCATCAACGCGTCGCGGTTGAGTTCCACCCAAGCCTGGACCAATCGCAATTGTTTGCGCGGTAGTTCGCCGGCCAATAATTCGCCGTCCGCCAGGTTGATGGATGCCTCAAACTCCGCATACTTGGCATGCAGATGCGGCAGGTTGTGGTGCAGCTCATCCAGCATGTACATGCGGATGATGATGCCGTAAAACATTGAGATAACGGGCATGGGGTATTGGACTTGGAAATATTGGGATTTGAGTTTAGTTACTTTGAGCTACGTCATCGGGCAGATTAGCGTGGACATTTATCAGGAGCTCGCCATGGCACAAAGCTGCTTTGTGCGCAACCGCATCAAGCAGTTGGCGCAAGCCGGGGGGGCCCAGATGCGCGATGGCATCAAGCTGGTGGGTCTGCATACTTTCGAGGCCTGTGCCGCCTGTTTGCCGCGCGGCCAGGGCATGCCGGCATGACCCCACCCGCACCCAAAAAGGGCCCGCTGCGGCACCTGCGCGGCTCGGACTTACTGGGCATCGCCCAACTGGCAACACAGGCCACCGAGGGTGTGACCCGCATTGCCGAGGGCGTGCACCAGTCGGTGTGGAGCAGCATGGGCGTGCCGGGTGGAAAGGCGCCAGGGCAAACCGGCGGCATCACCGGTCTGGTCTACCAGAGTATCCGGGGTGTCACGCAGTTGCTCGGCAACAGCGCAAGTTCGGTGCTGGCAAAGCTGCAACCGCTGCTTGAATCGGCGCAGGTGGCCGGGCCCGAAACACCCCAGCGCGAAGCCGTTCTCGCGGCGTTGAATGGCGTGCTGGGTGACCGCCTGCTGGCCAGCAAAAACCCGCTTGCAACCCGCATGAGCCTGCGCTGGCAGGGCCAGGCGCTGAACTGGAATACGCCGACGCCGATGCCGCAGGCGACCGGGAAGGTGTTGCTGCTGATCCATGGCTTGTGTATGAACGACCTGCAGTGGCACACACGGCAGATTGGGGAGGTGGTCGACCACGGCGCGGAACTCGCGTCCAGGCTCGGTTACACACCCATCTACCTGCGTTACAACACCGGTTTGCACACCTCGCAAAACGGGCATGAACTGTCAGAACAACTGGAGCAGCTACGCGCACACTGGCCTACGCCTGTGGAAGAACTGACCGTCGTGGCCCACAGCATGGGCGGTCTGGTGATGCGCAGCGCCGTGTATTGCGCCAGGCAGGGCGGGTTACGCTGGCCGGATCAACTGAAGAACATCGTGTTCTTGGGCACTCCGCACCACGGCGCGCCGCTGGAGCGCGCCGGCAACTGGGTCGATGTTATTCTTGGCAGCACGCCGTACACCGCGCCGTTTGCCAGACTGGCCCGGTTGCGCAGCGCCGGCATCACCGACCTGCGTTACGGGCATGTGGTGGATCAGGACTGGCAAGGACACGACCGATTCATGAGCAGACCCGACAAGCGCCAACTGTTGCCGCTGCCGCAGGGCGTAGCCTGCTACACCATAGCCGCGACCACGGCGGCCAAACGCAGCGCCCTGGCGGATCGCCTGATCGGCGACGGGCTGGTGCCGCTGCACAGCGCCCTGGGCCGGCACGACGACCCGCGGCGCACACTGGCATTTGCAAGATCGTCGCAATCGGTTGCCTACCGCATCAACCACATGCAGTTGCTGAGCAGCCCCGATGTGACACGGCAGATGGTGCTCTGGCTGGCGCCGGCGCGGGACTGACTTCCCCGAGTGGCTCTTGAACGCGGGGCCTTCGCCCATAATTGAAGGTTGCCCGCGCCGCTGCCTTTGCGGTTGACATTCGTTGATTCAATCATTTCCACTGCTTATGACCAAACAAACCCTTGCCTTCCAGGCCGAAGTCGCCCA
>JANNGR010000043.1:0-10422 GCA_031403955.1 Betaproteobacteria bacterium | reverse complement strand
CGCATATCTTTGCGCCACTGGTGATGCATGACAGTTTGAACGCGCCTACATCGGATGGCTCCGCGCAGCGCGCAAGTCATCTCGCCCAAGGGCATATTGTTGTTTATGGCGTGCCACTGGCCTTGCCTGAGTTATCCGGCTTTTTGGGTGGCAGTGGTGGGGTTGTTTCAACCGCGGCAGACATGGCCCGCTACCTGATTGCTCAGCGCCAAGGCGCCCGGTACGCTGGCCGCGGCGTCCTGTCGGCCCAAGGCATCACACGCATGCAGACACCACCCATTGGCGTTGCGAGCAGCTACGGTATGGGGTGGGTGGCATCGAACAATCAGGGCGTACGGACAATCGAGCACAACGGCATTCTGTCGACGTTCTACGCCGAGGCCGTGCTGCTGCCAGAAAGCGGGTACGGCTTGGTATTGCTTTATAACCAGTACGCACTGACAGCATCGGTATTGGCTTTCCCGGTTTTGAAGAATGGAATGGTGGCGTTGCTCACTGGCCGGCCGCCCGATGGCGGCGGGTTGAGCGTACCTATGCTGGGGCTGATCCTTGCCGCTCTTTCGGCGTTTGGCGCGGGACTGTCCATCAGGAGTCTGCTTCGCCTGCCCCGGTGGACGGCGCAGGCGATAAACGCACCGCGCTGGCAGTTGGCGGCGGGCCTGATCTGGACACTGGCCCCGGCAACCCTGTTGCTTGCGCTGCCCACAGTGTTCGCACAGTCAATGGGACGTTACTTCGACCATGCGATGCTGGCCCGGGCGATGCCCGAAATCATGATTCTCCTTGCTGTCTGCGGTGGTCTGGGAGTGCTGAATGTCGCGGCTCGTCTCGTCATGCTGGTTCGGCACGCACAGACTTGAGGCGGCGGTCAATCGGATGTTCTCAAGCGCAAGGCATTGCTGATCACCGACACCGAGCTCAGGCTCATGGCCAGGGCTGCGATCATCGGTGACAACAACCAACCGGTGAACGGAAACATCACACCGGCCGCCAATGGCACACCGAGCGTGTTGTAGACAAACGCGAAAACCAGGTTCTGCTTCATGTTGGTGATAGTCGCCGCCGAAATGGCGCGCGCCTGTGCGATGCCGCGCAGGTCACCTTTGACCAGCGTCACCTGGGCGCTGTTCATCGCCACGTCGGTGCCGGTGCCCATCGCAATGCCGATGTTTGCCTTGGCCAGCGCCGGAGCATCGTTGATGCCATCGCCGGCCATCGCCACGATGCGGCCCTCGCGTTGCAGCTTGTCCACCAGCGCCAGTTTGTCGGCCGGCTTTACCTCTCCAAACACTTCACTTATGCCCAGCCTGGCCGCGACCGACTTGGCGGTCGTCAGGCCGTCACCGGTGGCCATGATCACGCGCAGGCCGGCGGCCTTCAGGGTGGCGAGCGCCTCCGCGCTGCTGGCCTTTATGGGATCGGACACCGCCAGCAATCCGGCCAGCCGGCCATCGACCGCCAGCAGCATCACACTCGCGCCCTCGGATCGCAGTGCTTCGGCCTGTGGCGTCAGGGCATCGACTGTTACCCCCAGTTGGGCCATCAGCGCGGTATTGCCGAGCGCCAGTTGCTTGCCGCCCACGCGGCCGCGCACGCCAATGCCGGTGCTGGATTCGAAGCCTTCGGCCTTGTCGATCGCCAGCCCCCGTTCACGCGCCGCCTTCACAATCGCGTCGGCCAGTGGATGCTCGCTGCCCTGGTCGAGGCTGGCGGCCAGCCGCAATACCTCGTCCTCGGTAAAGCCCGGGACCACCACTGCGCGATCGAAGCGCGGTTTGCCCTCGGTCAGCGTGCCGGTCTTGTCGACGATCAGGGTGTCCACCTTGCGGAAGTTCTCGATCGCCGCCGCGTCGCGGAACAACACGCCTTGGGTCGCGGCTTTGCCAGTGGCGACCATGATCGACATCGGCGTGGCCAGGCCAAGTGCACACGGGCAGGCAATTATCAGCACCGCCACGGCATTAATCAGGCCGTAAACCCAGCTCGGCTGGGGTCCGAAGAATCCCCAGACCGCGAAAGTCAGCAGCGCGATGCCAACGACGGTTACGACAAAGTAACCCGCGACCTGATCGGCCATGCGTTGCATCGGCGCCCGCGAGCGTTGCGCCTGCAGCACCATCTGCACGATGCTGGCCAGCACGGTCTGCGAGCCGACCTTTTCCGAGCGCATCACCAACGCGCCGTTGGTATTCAGCGTGGCGCCGATCAGCTGGTCACCGGCGTGTTTGGTGACCGGCATCGGTTCGCCGGTCAGCATCGATTCGTCCACCGCGCTGGCGCCTTCGACCACCACGCCGTCGACCGGCACTTTCTCGCCGGGGCGTACCCGCAGCGTGTCGCCGACATGTACGTGGGTCAGGGGAACGTCCTCTTCGGCGCCATCGGCGTTGATGCGGCGCGCGGTCTTGGGCGCCAGGCCGAGCAGGGACTTGATTGCCGCCGACGTCTGCGAGCGCGCCTTGAGTTCAAGAATCTGCCCGAGCAGGGTCAGCGAGATGATCACCGCCGCCGCTTCGAAGTAGACTGATACACGACCCATGGACACGAACGACGCCGGAAACACACCCGGAGCCACGGTGGCGACAACGCTGTAGACAAACGCGGCCGCCGTGCCCAATCCGATCAGCGTCCACATATTCGGGCTGCGCTGGATAACCGATTGCACCCCGCGCTCGAAAAACGGCCAGCCGGCCCACAACACGATCGGCAACGACAACACCAGCTCGATCCAGCTCTGTGTGGCCATATCGAACCATGCCGCCCGGTGGCCAAGCATGGCGAGCACGGTAACGATGACCGTCAGTGGCAGCGTCCAGATGAAACGGCGCCGGAAGTCGACCAGCTCGGGGCTATCACCCTCGTCGAGACTCGGCATCTCGGGCTCCAGCGCCATGCCGCATTTGGGGCAGGCACCGGGATGGTCCTGGCGTATCTCGGGGTGCATCGGACAGGTGTAGACGGCACCGGCGGCCGCTGGTTCGGTTATTGGCGGTGCCGGTGCGGCGGAGCCGGTGGGGGCCACCGGGTATTTGGCCGGATTGGCCACGAACTTGGTTTTGCAGCCCGCGCTGCAGAAATAAACCGTCCGGCCCTGGTGCTCGAAGACGTGGTGTGACCGGGGCGTCACGGACATGCCGCACACCGGATCTTTCAGTGTCTGAGGCGCCTCGGTGGTGGCCGCGGTTGCCTGTCGGGGTGGAGGTCTGGTCGTGGTTTCGCTCATGGTGTTCGAAGCAGGTGGTGAACCTGGTGCTTGTTCATCTGGTTCATGCGCGGCTACGGCGCGATCGGCGGATTGCAATATTCAGAACTGCGCGTCGCTCAGGGCCAGCGTAGTGGCCGCGCCGTACAGCACCGCATCACGCAGCGCCCCGGCTTGCGGCGACACATGCAGCGCGTAATGGTGCGCCGTGATGCGTTTGGCGGCCAGAAAGCCGGCATCCGCAGCACCGGCTGCTAGCTGCGTGGTTGCGGCGTGCGCGCAGCGCGCCATCAGCCAGCCGCCGATTACCGTGCCGCACAACATCAGGTAGGGTACCGCGCCGGCCGCGGCTTCGCGGCTGGAGGCCGCGAGCAGCCAGTCGCTGGCCTCGGACAGCGCACGCACTGCGCTGTCCTGCGCCGCCGCAATGTTGCCGAGCACGGTGTCGCCGTGCCCGCCGAGTGCCGCCGTGTTGTCGCCCATCATGGCGATCAGTTGCTTCATTGCCGCACCGCCATCGCGCGCCAGCTTGCGCCCGATCAGGTCGTTGGCCTGGACGCCGGTGGTACCTTCGTAGATGGTGGTGATGCGTGCGTCGCGCAGGTGCTGCGAGGCGCCGGTTTCCTCGATAAAGCCCATGCCGCCATGGATTTGCACGCCGTGGGACGTTATGCCCAACGCGTTTTCGGTGCACCAGCCCTTGACCACCGGTATCAGCAGGTCGACCAGGGTCTGGGCGCTTTGCCGCGCCGCTTCGTCCGCGTGGCCGTGTGCCCGGTCCATCTGGCCGGCGGTGTAGTAGGCCAAGGCGCGCATCGCCTCGACTCGCGCCTTCATGTCCATCAACATGCGGCGCACGTCCGGGTGGCCGATGATGGTCGCGCTCGGCGCACCTTCGCGGCCGAGTGTTTTGCCCTGCACGCGGTCGAGCGCGTACTCGCGGGCCTTCTGGTAAGACCGCTCGGAGATCGCCACCCCTTCGAGGCCGACGTTCAGCCGCGCGTGGTTCATCATCGTGAACATACAGGCCAGGCCCTGGTTCGGCTCACCGACCAGCCAGCCGATGGCACCGGCGCCTTCGCCAAACGACATCACCGCCGTTGCGCTGCCGTGGATGCCCATCTTGTGTTCGATCGATGCACAAACCAGGTCGTTGCGCTGGCCCAGTGAGCCGTCGGCATTGACGAGGAACTTCGGGCACAGGAAGAGCGAAATGCCTTTGACTCCAGCGGGCGCATCCGGCAGGCGCGCGAGCACCAGATGGATTATGTTCTGCGCCATGTCGTGTTCGCCCCAGGTGATGAAGATCTTCATGCCACTGATGCGGTAATGGTCACCGTCCGGCACGGCCTTGCTGCGGATGGCCGCCACATCGGTGCCGGCCTGCGGCTCGGTCAGGTTCATGGTGCCGGTCCAGCGCCCTTCAACCATCGCCGGCAGGTAGCGCTGCTTCAATTCGTCACTGGCATGGTGCGCGATGGCCTCGACCGCGCCGAGTGTCAGCATCTGGCACAACGAGAACGCCATGTTGGACGACTTCCACATTTCCAGCACCGCGGTGGACAACAGCGTGGGCATGCCCTGGCCGCCGAACTCGGTGCGCGCCGGCATACCGTTCCAGCCCGACGCGCAAAAACCCGCGTAGGCTTCCTTGAAGCCGTCGGCGGTGGTCACCGTGCCATGGTCCCAGCGGCAGCCCTGAACGTCGCCCTGTTTGTTGATCGGCGCCAGCACGTTGGACGCGAACTTCGACGCCTCATCGAGAATTGCCTCGACCAGGTCGGCGCTGACCTCTTGATTGCCGCTTTGGGCCAGCACCGCTTCCAGGCCGCCCAGTTCTTTCATCGCGAACAGCATCTCGCGCAACGGGGGGGTGTAAAAACCCATGGATTTGTGTTGGTAAAAAGGGTGCTGAAGCTCAATGGTCCGACTGCGCCGCCTTGTTGCCGCGTAACGCAAGCAGTTCGCCGACCAGGCCACGGCGGAATGCCAGCATGCAGACCACAAAGATAACGCCCATGATCACCGTAACCCACGGCCCGACCTTGTCCGCCAACTCGTTTTCCAGTGTCACGATGACGAATGCGCCGACGGCCGGCCCGAACAACGTGCCCAGGCCTCCGAGCAAAGTCATCAGCACCCGTGTATAGGTATCGCGCCAGTTCTGCCGCAGCGACCCGTAGATCAAGGCGGTGCGATCCGGATAGACGCTGGCCGCGCGTTCGATGAAGCTCAGCGGCGACAAGGCCGCGAAATTGGCCTCGTTTTTGTCCAGGCCGAGTTCGAACGGATTGGTTCGTGTCATTTCTTGTCCTTGTTCTCACTGTCGCTCGCGGCGTGTTCCGGCACCGGCCAAGATAGTTCACTAGCGTGCGTCCATCTGTGCGATGGCACACGTAGTGCCAGCAGGGTTATCGGCAGGACGATTGGCCGGGCCGCCGGCGTTGGCTACACGGTTTACAGTGAATGGCGCCGCGGCCACGATGCGGCGAAGGGACATTCCATGCACGACGATAAAACCATTGAGGCTACTTTTTGTTTCGTCGACATTGCGGGCTATACCGCACTGACTGACACCCATGGTGAAATAGCCGCGGCTGATCTCGCGGACGACTTTGCGGAATTGGTTCGAACCTCGGTTGAGCCGTTCGGGCATTTGCACGAATTGATAGGGGATTGCGCTTTCCTGGTGTTTTCAGATCCCCTGGTGGCCAGGGATGCACTAGTGGCACTTTACAAATCGGTCGCCGATCGCCGGAACTTTCCGGTTGTTCGCGCCGGTTTGCACCATGGCTCGGCGCTGTTGCGCGAAAATCGCTACTTTGGCTCAAGCGTGAATATCGCGGCACGCGTAGCGGCACAAGCCGTCGGCGGCCAAATTTTGTGCACCAAGGCTGTTGCCGATCTGCTGGCTCTGGCAAGTCTGCCGGAAGTCGCGGTCAATTACCACTCAGCGGCCTCGCTCAAGAACCTGCCGCAGCCGATGGACCTGTATGAAATTGTTCTGGCCGGCGCCGTGCGCGAATACGTACTCGATCCGGTTTGCAAAATGCAGGTGGACAAGCGACGCGCGGCTGGAGAACTGCGCTTCAATGGCCAGACATATTGGTTCTGCTCGTTTTCGTGCGTTGAGCGTTTTACCAGCCAGCCTGCTGCGTATGTTTAGTTGTCCAAACCGATACGGCTGGATTGCGCACGCTACGCACGTCGCAGTGTCAGGCGCGTGGGTTACATTTTCCGGTTAATACAAACACTTTTTCAGATCAGGTATGCGAACAAGTAAGGTAGCGATTGCGGCGGCGTTTGCGCTGGTTGCGGCGGCGGCAGCTGCGTGGCTGGCAGTCGCGCAGACCGCCCCGGCGAGCGGCCAGCCGGCGTCGGCCGCCGCGCTCGGCGTCCAGGATGGGCCTGGCGCAGGTGTCGTAACCGTGCCAGGCATGCCGGCGGTGGCGGATCGCAACAACCTGTACCGGGAGACCGGTGCGAACCGGTTCAGCGCGGCCGTCGCCCAGGCACTGGAACGTGTCTACGTGCCCAACCGCACGGCGAATACGGTGTCGGTGATCGATCCGGCAACCCTCAAAGTGGTGGACACCTTCAAGGTCGGCGTGAATCCGCAACACGTCGTGCCAAGCTGGGACCTCGGCACCTTATGGGTGGCCAACAATGCCGAGGGACGCAAGGACGGCAGCCTGACGCCGATCGACCCGAAAACCGGCAAACCGGGCAAATCGATTCCGGTCGATGACCCGTACAACATGTACTGGTCGCCCGATGGGCAATACGCGATTGTGGTGGCCGAGGCCTACAAGCGGCTCGACTTCCGCGACGTGACGACGATGGCGCTGAAATTTTCCATCCCGACGCCGAAATGCGCCGGCATCAACCATGCCGACTTTTCGATTGATGGCAAGTTCGCGCTGTTTACCTGCGAGTTCAACGGCTCCATCACCAAGGTCGACCTGGTCAACCGCAGTGTGCTGGGCACCTTGAGTTTGAGCCAGTACTTTGCGCGACCCGACGCGCTGGCGTTGATCGCCAAGCCCGGCAAGAAACCCACCAAAATTCCCGACCCCGGACAGCCGGGCAATGAAATTTGCACCACGCCCGGCATGCCGCAGGACGTGCGCGTCTCGCCCGACGGCAAAACGTTTTTTGTCGCCGACATGATGGCCGACGGGGTGCACGTGGTGGACGGCGATACATTCAAGCAGATTGGTTTCATCCCTACCGGCGTTGGTGCCCATGGCCTGTATCCAAGCCGCGACGGCAAGAGCCTGTACGTGGCCAACCGCGGCGGTAACAAGATTCGCGGCAGCCCGCTGGGCAAGGGCAGTGTTTCGGTGATTGACTTCGCCACCCGTGCCGTGACCAAGACCTGGCCGGTACCCGGTGGCGGCAGCCCGGACATGGGCAACGTCAGTGCCGACGGCAAATACCTGTGGCTGTCGGGGCGTTATGACGACGTGGTTTACCGTTTTGACACTAACAACGGTGCGGTCGACCGGATCAAGGTCGGGCGCGAACCGCACGGCCTGACCGTCTGGCCGCAGCCCGGCCGGTATTCACTGGGTCACACCGGAAATCTGCGTTGACGCAGGTTCATGCCGCGCCAACAAACTTGAGCGCAACACCGTTGTTGCAATAACGTTTTCCGGTTGGCGCCGGGCCGTCATTGAAGACGTGACCTTGATGCCCCTCGCAACGCGCGCAGTGGTATTCGGTGCGCGGAAATACCAGCTTGAAATCGGTTTTCGTTGCTACCGCGCCGGGTAACGAAGCATAGAAACTCGGCCAGCCGGTGCCGCTCTCGTATTTGGTGTCCGAGGCAAATAACGGCAACTCACAGCCCGCGCACTGGTAGATACCCTTGCGTTTTTCGGCGTTGAGCGCACTGGTGTGCGACGGCTCGGTGCCCTCCTTGCGCAGCACGTTGTACTGAGCAGCCGACAAACGCTTTTTCCAATCGGCATCGCTCAGGCGCAGTGGTTCGATTCCGGCAACACCGCCGGCGCCGGTTGCGGCGATAGTCTGATGGGCCAGGCTGAAGCTGCCCAGCAAGGCGAGAAGTTGGCGTCGCAGCATATACAAACCCTCGGGTAGTTGGCGTTACCGGGTTGGTCGTGCGAGAGCGCCAATTCTTTCGCTCATGGAAAACTATCCTTAACCGAGACTATCGCTGGTGCTTGGGCTACCGGCAGGCCGCCGAACGCGCCGAGGACAACTGTCGTCGCCGCAGGCCTGGAAAGCGAAGTCGTTAGAACCGAACTCCACGCCAGCGCTGACGCGCTCAATCGTTGCTCGGCCGCCAATAGTTCGGCTGTCGCCGATGGTGGGTGACGGCCAGGATCGTCACGATGTTTCCCAGCACCTCGTAGACCACCGAGTACGGAAATCGGTGCAGCACTCGCCGTCGATTCCCGTCGTCATCCGCAGCCTTCCCGAGAGGAGTTTGTCCAACTCGGTCAATGGCGTCAAAGACCTCAGCGCGGAAAGCATCAGCGCTAAGGGAGTTCCGTTCGCGGTACCAAAGAAAGGCGTTTCGTATGTCGCCCTCAGCCGCTAGAGCGATCTCTACTATATATTCGCTCACAAGGCGCTTAATCGAGCGCGGGCCTCGGCCCAGGGAACCGCCTTCATCGAGCCAGAGCGAAGGGCTGCTTTCCGCTGGCGAATTTCATCAGCCCAAGCCCTGGCTACCGAGGCTTCATCTTCACCGTCGAGGCTATCGAGGAGCGCCAGAACAACCGCGGATCGCTCGTCCGGAGCGAGAGCGAGAGCTTCATCAATCAGGTGGACTATGTTGGCATTCATAACCTACAGTTTAGCCGCGCAGGCTTGGGATTGCAGCCACTTTCTCCAGCAGGCTAAACCCTTCTTCATCGAACCGCAAGCGCACAGGAGAACGCCATGAGCAATCCCGATTCCGACAAGGCCTTCGGCGGCTCGATTCCGAAGCTTTATGAGGACTATCTCGTCCCGCTGATCTTCGAACCATATGCGCAAGACCTGGCCAAGCGCCTGGCTTCGCGGACTCTCGCTCGCGTGCTCGAGATTGCCGCCGGCACGGGTGTCGTGACGCGCAATCTGGCAACCGCGCTGCCAGAAAGTGTTTCGATTGTCGCCACCGACTTGAACCAGCCGATGCTGGACATGGCCTGCGCGGTCGGCACGAAACGCCCGGTAGAGTGGCGCCAGGCGGACGCCATGCAACTGCCGTTCGAAGACGGAGAGTTTGACGCCGTGGTATGCCAGTTTGGCGCGATGTTCTTTCCCGACAAGTCGAAGGCTTTCTCGGAGGCACGCCGGGTTCTCAGGGCAGGTGGCGTGTTGATCTTCAACGTGTGGGACCGAATCGAGGAGAACGAATTTGCCCACATGGTGACGACCGCGCTCGAATCTGTCTTTCCCAAGGATCCTCCGCGCTTCATGGCTCGCATACCCCATGGCTACCACCACCTGGCGACCATCGCGCGAGATGTCGAGGGCGGCGGCTTTCTCTCGCCACCTGATTTCCAGACAGTTGCGGCGCGAAGTCGGGCGATTTCTGCTCGGGTAGCTGCGATTGCCTACTGCCAAGGCACGCCGTTACGCAACGAAATCGAGGCGCGCGACAAGTCGCGGCTCGACGAAGTGACCGACATCGCAGCGGATGCGATCGCTCGACGGTTCGGGCCCGGTCCTGTCGACGGAAAGATCCAGGCGCATATTGTCACTGTCGAACGCTGACAGTTTCCAGCGGTCTTGTCATGCGTTATCGCATCGCCATTCACCATTCAGACGATGGTTATTCCGTTTCAGTGCCGGGCTTGCCGGGATGTTGGTCTCAGGGCGCCACTGACGCCGAGGCAGTTGAAAACATCAAGGATGCGATTCGCGAGTATCTCGCCGTAGTCGAAGAGCAGCTTCACGGTGAAGAGATTCGTGAGATTGAAGTCGCAGCCTGATCTTGTCAAAGATTCCTGGCGTCAACCATCTCGACGTGGTTCGCGCTCTGCAAAAGGCTGGCTTTGTTGTTGCTCGACAAGGTAAACATGTTGTAGTTGGCTCTACGACGCCCGTTGCGTTGAGGCCCTTCACGCAAGACTAAAGACATACGGCGGGGTTGTTGCCGGATCGCCCAACCGGCGCCCACCAGCCAACTGATGCAGCGGCTGCCATTGCGCCAGCCTTGATCACCGCCCCCTGGCGGCCGCGACTTCGCGGCCCAACTCGATCAC
>JANNGR010000042.1:0-5825 GCA_031403955.1 Betaproteobacteria bacterium | reverse complement strand
CAGAAATTTCGGCTTTCCTTGCTCCTCCTGACCAGCGATATCGTCGCCTCGGGTTCCCCCCAGATCCAGGTCGAGGTAATCGAATACTTTTAGCTTGATCGCCTGCAGACCGTTGTTTTTGACCGTAAACGTACCGTGAAGATTGCCTCTTCCGTTGCCCAGGCCAAAAATCGTCCATTCCATCGTCGAGGCCAGGTTCGGCGTGAGCGCGAAGTTCGCGCTGACCATGTTGCCGGCCTGATTCGGCGTCCAGACCGGGTTCATGGCGTTCACCGCCAACTCGCGCGTGCCATCGGGCAAGCGGTACCACCACCAGGTCTGAAACGCCTGGTTCGGATTGCCAACACCACCCACCGTCAATTCCGCGGCCGCCGGCAGGTTGGTTGCAGCGTTCGGTATCCCACTGAGCATGAACGTCGCGTTTGCGTTCTTGATGGTGAAGCCTGGTGTTGGTCCCTGAGACCAACTTGCTCCCGCGTAAGCCAGCGTCAAAGCGGCCGCCAGGACGGAAGGCACAAGCCATCGAGTGGTGAATCCAGGCGCGTTATGCATAGAGGGCTCTCTTTCCCGATTGGCACCATGGCCAGGCACCAGACAATCAAGCCGCCGGTCGTCTGAACGCACCACCCGGACGGAAAGGAAATTCGACTATCGAGCCGAGTATCTCTCTGGCCGACGGTAAATTCAACCATCAACATCACCGCGCTGATAGCGACCGGCATCGGAGGCCTGGTCTCGGAGGGCCATCGCTTGCGCCAGGCAGGGCGAAAGCTCCGACCCCGGCATAAACACCAACACAAATAGGCTCCGCAATGCGGTAGCCTATTTGTGTTTGCACAATCAAAAAGGAACCTGCGATGGACAAACAACTTTCACCCGCCGAACACGCGCTGCGCGAAGCCGCGCGCGAATACCACCGCACACCGACGCGAGGCAAGATCTCGGTTGCGCCGACCAAACCCCTTTCCAACCAACGCGACCTGTCGCTGGCTTATTCGCCTGGTGTTGCTTATCCGTGTCTGGACATCGAGGCCGATCCGTCGCTGGCGAACGAGTTCACGTCGCGTGGCAACCTGGTCGGCGTGATCACCAACGGCACCGCCGTGCTTGGCCTCGGTGACATCGGCCCACTGGCCGCCAAACCGGTGATGGAAGGCAAGGGCTGCCTGTTCAAAAAGTTCGCCGGCATCGATGTTTTTGACATTGAACTGGCCGAGCGCGACCCGGACAAACTGGTGGACATTATTGCCGCCATGGAGCCCACGCTGGGCGGTGTCAACCTGGAAGACATCAAGGCGCCGGAATGCTTTTATATCGAGCAAAAGCTGCGCGAACGCATGAACATACCGGTGTTCCACGACGACCAGCACGGCACCGCGATAATTTCTTCCGCCGCGCTGTTGAATGGGCTGGAATTGGTGGGCAAGCGTATTGAAGAGGTCAAGGTGGCGGTCTCGGGCGCCGGCGCCGCCGCGCTGGCCTGCCTGGACGTGATGATTGGCCTGGGTGTGCGACGCGAAAACGTCTACGCCTGCGACTCCAAAGGCGTGATCTATGCGGGCCGTCCAGGCGGATTTGACGAATCCAAACAACGCGTGGCGCAAGACACCACGGCGCGAACGCTGGCCGACATCGTAAGCGGAGCCGACGTGTTCCTCGGCTGCTCGACCGCCGGCGTGCTGACGCAGGATATGGTCAAGACCATGGCCAGGGCCCCCATCATCCTGGCGCTGGCGAATCCGGAGCCCGAAATCCGGCCCGAACTCGCCAAAGCCGCGCGGCCGGATTGCATCATCGCCACCGGGCGCTCGGATTATCCAAACCAGGTCAACAACGTATTGTGTTTCCCGTACATATTTCGCGGTGCACTCGACTGCGGCGCGACCAAGATCACCGAAGCCATGAAACTGGCCTGCGTGCGCCAGATCGCCGACCTGGCCAAGGCCGACATCAGTGAAGAAGTCGCCCACGCCTACGCCGGCAAGGAGCTGGTATTTGGCACCGATTACCTGATTCCGACACCTTTCGATTCGCGCCTGATCCTGCGTATTGCACCTGCGGTGGCCAAGGCGGCGCAGGAATCCGGCGTGGCGACGCGGCCGATAACCGACCTGGAAGCCTACCGGCAGCAGTTGACGCGCTTCGTCTACCAGACCGGCATGTTCATGCGCCCAGTATTCGCGGCCGCCAAGGCAGTTGCAGCGGGCGCCAAACGGGTGGCGTTTGCCGAAGGCGAAGACGAACGCGTGATGCGGGCGGTGCAGGTGGTGGTGGACGAAGGCCTGGCGCGACCGATCCTGATCGGACGCCCGGCGGTGATAACAGCGCGGCTGGCAAAAGCCGGCCTGCGGATCAGACTCGGCGTTGACGTCGACAACGTGAACCCCGAAGACGATCCGCGTTTTCGTCAATACTGGGAAACCTACCACCGACTTATGGGACGCCGCGGTGTCTCGGTAGAAGCCGCCAAAGCCGCAGTGCGCCGCTCCAGCACGACGATTGCGTCGTTGATGGTCACGCTGGGCGACGCCGATGCCATGTTGTGCGGCCTGGTTGGGCGCTTCGACACCCATCTGGAACATGTTCGTGACGTGATCGGCATAAAGGAAGGCGCCACCGGACTGGCAACCCTGAACGCGCTGATGATGGAGAAACGCACGCTGTTCATTGCCGACACTTTTGTCAACGAAGACCCGGATGCGCGGCAACTGGCCAGCATTGCCGTTATGGCAGCGGACGAAGTCAGACGTTTTGGCTTGCCGCCCAAAGTCGCCTTTCTGTCCCATTCCAACTACGGCTCGTCGAACCGGCGCTCGGCCATCAAGATGCGGGAGGCGCACGAGTTGTTCAGCAAAATGGCCCCGGACGTCGAATGCGACGGCGAGTTGCATGGCGACGCCGCGCTTTCCGAAGACACCCGCCGCGCCGCGCTGATGGACAGCAAACTACACGGCGAAGCGAATGTGTTGATATGCCCGAATCTGGACGCGGCCAACATTCTGTTCAATGTGCTGAAGGTCACCGGGGGCCACGGCGTCACGGTCGGTCCGATCCTGCTTGGCGCCGCCGCCTCGGCCCATGTGTTGACGCCCTCTTCCACCGTGCGGCGCGTCGTCAACATGACGGCGCTGGCGGTAGCGAGCGCGGCCAATCGGACGGTCGGGCAGCGTTAGGGAAAATGCGTAGCCGACTGGCGTATGCTGTATCAGGCGGCGGGTTGAGCGCGGCCCCCGACCACGGTCTGTCCCGCAAGTTTTTTTATTCAGTTGGGAGATCTTCCATGAGCGACCATGTGTACAAGAGCCTAGAGCTAACCGGATCGTCCAGCGTCAGCATTGAGGACGCCATCAGCAAGGCGATTGCCAAGGCCAGCGAGACGGTTCGCAACATCCAGTGGTTCACCCTGATCGAGACGCGCGGCCATGTACGCGACGGCAAGGTGGCCCATTGGCAAGTCAGCGTGAAGATCGGTTTTACGCTCGAGTAGCCGCGCCGGCTGTTTACGGTGACACGGCCGGTGTGGGCGCGCCGGCCTTCACTCCTCTTTCGCGCACGGCCACGTGGGCGGTAGCTTTAGGCCCTTGGGCAGCTTGGTCTGATTGTTGCCGCAGGCCGAATCCAGTTGCGACTGGTTCAGCCCCAGCGCAGCGGACAGGTCCACGCCTTCGATCCGGGTCAGGAACATGCGGGCCTGTGCAAACCTGGCGCCACCCAGTGTGGCTTTAGCCAGATTCGTGCGCGCCAAATCCGCGCCGCTCAAGTTGGCTCCGGACAATATCGCGCCTTCCAGCGTTGCCCGCTGAAGTTCTGCCTTCTCCAGGTTCGCACCCGACAGATCCGCCAGACTCACATTGGAGCGCGCCAGTTCGGCCTTGGTCAGGTCGGCGCCAACCAGCTTCGCCGAGCTGAAGTTGGTCCGGTAGCCACTGAGCTGGAACAGCTTCGCACGGCCCAGGTCGGCGCCACTGAATCGGGCGCGATCGACACTGGCTCGCGACAGATCGGCGCCGCCCAGGTTGGCCAGCGCCAGGTCGCTGCCATTTAGATCCACGCCGCCCAGCCTGGCCCCTTGCAGATCGGCTTTACGCAGGATCAGGCGCATTTTCTCGCAGCCGCTCCAGTCGACCCCTGCCTTGGGCGCATCGGCGCATCCGGCTTGCGCCGCAAATGGCGCCAGACTCAGCAGAAGCAGCAGACTAACCAAACGCAAGCGCACGACGCCGAAATCAACAGTGGAAATCGAGCAACGGAAATTCAAGTGGTGCATGCAAGGCATCTTACCCGCGCGCCGCCACAGCCTTCCGAGGATTTCCTTGAGCCTGCGCTTGTCGGCCGTCATGATCTGATCGGTCATCACTTTGCGTTTCTGACCAGCCAAGGTGAGGCCGGCCTAGTTGGCACGGATAATCGCCTGCAGGCTGACGCTTGTGTGCGGCCTTGGCGGCACCGCTCTTGCATGCATCGCAATTGTTCGGACGATGTCCTTTCCTACTTCGAATAGGTTTTTCCCATGATCCAGCGCTTTTTTTCAAGCTTGACCTGCGTGCTGCTGTTGACGGCCGGCGCGGTGGTTGCCCAGGCCCAAACCACCGCCATCAAGTTCCAACTCGACTGGCGCTTCGAAGGCAACACCGCCTTGTTCCTGGCGCCTGCCGCCAAGGGTTATTTCAAGGACGCCAAACTCGATGTGACGATAGACGCCGGCAACGGCTCGGGCGGCGCGGTGCAGCGGGTCGCCTCGGGCACCTATGTCATGGGTTTTGCCGACCTGGCGGCGGTAATGGAATTCCACGCCAACAACCCGGACGCACCCAACAAGCCGGTGGCGGTGATGATGGTCTACAACAACACACCGGCGTCGGTCATGGCGTTGAAAAAATCCGGCATCAAGACACCGGCCGACCTGAACGGCAAAAAGCTGGGGGCGCCGGTATTCGACGCCGGCCGGCGCGCGTTTCCAATCTTCCAGAAGGCGAACAATGTGGCCGCCGTGACGTGGACCGCGATGGATCCGCAATTGCGCGAAACCATGCTGGCGCGGGGTGATGTGGACGCGATTACCGGCTTCACCTTTACCTCGCTGCTCAACCTCGAAGCACGTGGCGTAAAGGCCGACGAGGTAGTGGTAATGCCGTATGCCGACCATGGCGTCAAGCTGTATGGCAACGCAATCATTGTGTCGCCCAAATTCCTGAAGGACAACCCGGCCGCGGTCAAGTCCTTCTTGCAGGCATTCACCAGGGGTGTGCGCGACGTGATCGCCAAACCCGATGCGGCAATTGACTATGTGAAGGCGCGCGACGGCATCATCAACGTGGAAATGGAGCAACGCCGATTGCGCATGGTCATCGACATGGTCGTCAACAGCCCGGACGCACGCGCGGAAGGTTTTGGACAGGTAAAAGGCCCGCGCCTGGCGTTGATGGCAAGCCAGGTGTCAGACGCGTTCAACACCAAGACCCGTGTCAGCCCGGACGCGGTCTGGAACGGCTCCTTTCTGCCCAGCGCGGCGGAACTCAACCTGTTGCCGGCCAAAAAATAGGCGCCGCGCCAACCCGCATGGCCCACCAGGTGGACACGCCCTTCATCGACTTTCAGGACGTCTGGCTGGCCTACAACACCGAGCTGCTGGCCAAGGGCAGCTTCGCCGTCGAGGCCATCAATCTGAGCGTACGCAAAGGCCAGTTCATAGCCATAGTGGGGCCATCGGGCTGCGGCAAATCCACCTTCATGAAACTCACCACCGGCCTGCGCATGCCGTCGCGGGGCCGTATCCTGATCGACGGCCAGCCAGTCACTGGCCCGCTCAAGATTTCCGGCATGGC
>JANNGR010000041.1:0-3734 GCA_031403955.1 Betaproteobacteria bacterium | reverse complement strand
GGGCCGCGCCGTCGACCCCGTCGCTCGCGAGGAAATCGCGCGCCTCATCGACGGCGTTCCGGTCGCGCAGGAATACCTGATCGAGAACCTGCATCGCATCCAGGACCGTTTCGGGCACCTTTCCGCCGCGCACCTCAACGCGCTCGCCGAAGCGATGAAGCTCGCGATGGCGGAGGTCTACGAGGTGGCGACCTTCTACCACCACTTCGACGTGGTGAAAGAGGGCGAGAGCGCTCCGCCCGCGGTGACGGTGCGCGTGTGCGAGACCCTCACCTGCCAGATGGCGGGCGCGCAGCAGCTGCTGGACAAGCTGCCCTCGCTCCTCGGGCCGAATGTGCGCGTCCTGGCGGCGCCCTGCATCGGGCGTTGCGCCGAAGCGCCCGCGGTATGCGTGGGCGCCGCTGCGTGTGTTGCGACGTCACCGGTCGATCAACAAGTGGCTGGCGCTGGACGGCTACGGCTTCCACCAGGGTTACTTCGGCTGGCGCCAATCGATTACCCGCCAACGTCGCCCGAGATCGCTTGCCGGATCGGAAGCCAAGGTATTCGATCAGGGGCTTGGCCGCAGCCTGTGGTTCGTGTGCGGGGCCAGCCCGGCGGCGGTGACGCGCACCATCGAGGCCTTCGACCATGGCCGGCAGGGCGACCTTTGGTCGGGTGTCGGCCTGGCAGCCGCCTACGCTGGCGGTGTGGATGCCATCGGCCTGAAGGTGTTGCATGCGGCAGCCGGTCGCCACGCCCCGGCGTTTGGCCAGGGTGTGGTTTTCGCCGCGCAGGCACGGCGACAAGCGGGCAATCCGGTCCCTCATGTGGAGTTGGCCTGCCAGGTGATTCTCGGCCTGGGCCTGCCTGACGCCGCGGATATTGCGCACCGGTACCTGCCGCCTGACGGTGATGACATCAAAAGTTATCAGCGCTGGCGTTTGGCCATTCAGGCATGGTGTGCCGGCGCATTGCCCAGTCCCGTTACTTCAAACCGGAGGAGACACGATGTCAGTCCTTAATGCACGGCTTCTCGGCCTGGCGGTCGTCATCTCGCTGGGCGCGGCGGCGGGTCTGCCGTCCGATTCAATCGATGGCCCTGAAGTGTCGGCGCGGTTTTCATTCGCCAGCACAACGCTCGATCACAACTTCGGCATGCCTTTGCGGCAGACACGTGACGTGCATCCGGCATTGCGTCGCATTGCCCCCTGGATCGCCTCCGTTGGCGCTGCCGCCGCCATGGGGGATGTGGACGGCAATCTCAAGCCAGACGACGTCTGTCAAGTCGATACCCGTACCAATCAGGTCGTGGTTGCCGCGCTGGTGGACCAACGTTATCCGCCATTCCGGTTGAAAACGCCGGGCGGTGCCGAAGGTCCCGACACCGTGGCCCCGATGGGTTGTCTGATCGCCGATCTGAACGAGGACGGGTTGGCGGACTTTCTGGTGTATTACTGGGGCCGGCCACCGGTCGCCTTCTTGAGGATCGATGACGGGCCAGCAACCACCAAACAGCAACCTTCAGCCGAGCGCTACGTTGCTGTGGTGATCGCCGGGGAGCAGCGCTGGTTCACCAATGCCGCGTTGCTAGCGGACGTCGACGGTGATGGTCACCTCGACCTGGTTGTGGGCAACTATTTCTGCGACGACGGGCGTATCCTCGATGCAAACACCACCGAGCCGGTCTGCCCGCATCCGGTCATGCAGGACTCTATGTCGCGTGCGTTCAACGGTGGCACCAAGCGCATCCTTCTGTGGGCGTCGGGTAGCGGCGGCGCGCATCCTGCCGTGTCGTTCAAGGCGCTGTCTGGCCCGTTCTCGCCCGACGTGGCCAACGGCTGGACCCTGGCCATCGGCGCGCAGGATCTAAACGGCGACGGACTGCCCGACCTGTATTTCGCCAATGATTTCGGACCCGACCGGCTGCTGGTCAACTGCTCGCGCGCGATGGAGAGCTTCGGCCGCTCACGCGCGGAGCTCGGCTGCTTCCCGAAAGAAGGACCGGTGTCGTTCCGGATGATGGAAGGCCAGCGCAGCTGGTCCAAACCGCGTTCCAAAGTGCTCGGGCAGGACTCCTTCAAGGGCATGGGGGTGGAGTTCGCCGATATCAACGGTGATGGCCTGGCCGACATCTACGTCAGCAACATAACCGAAAAGTGGGCGCTGCAGGAGAGCCAGTTCCTGTTCGTCAGCGACGGCCGCAAGATCGATGCAGCGCTAGTGCAACAAGGCATAGCGCCTTACAGCGATGAGAGCGAGCAGCGCGGCTTGTCTCGTAGCGGTTGGGCGTGGGACGCGAAGTTCGCCGATTTCGACAACGACGGGCGACTCGAGGCACTACAAGCGGTGGGTTTCGTTCGCGGTCGCGACGCTGACGCAGGACTGGTGTGGCGCAAGAGCTGCTGGGCGATGTTGCAAGAGCTGGCGACTACCAATGATGCACTGCTGAAGCACCCGGCCGCCTGGTTCCGCATGGAACACGAAGGCTCTGGACCGGGCTGCGACCTGAGCGGTAATTCGCGGCGCAATCCGTTCTTTGTGTTGCATCCGTCGAAGCGTTATGTCGATGTATCGTCATCGCTGAATCACCTGGTGCACGGGGCGCCGGCGCCCACGCGTGGGTTGGCGATTGGCGACGCCGACCAGGACGGGCGGCTCGACTACATCGAGGCCAGGCAGTTCGCCGCCGCGGAGTTCCACCTCAATACCTCGCGGGCTGCGCAAGGCAACAGCTTCATCGGCCTGAGCCCGCGTTTTCTCGTCGGCGACGTTGCCGCGCCGTCGCGTATCAGCACGATCACTGGGGCGGCCGGCACAAGTTTGCGGTCGCGGCCCGCAATCGGCGCGCGGGTCGTCATCCGGCTGAGTGATGGGCGCAGTTTCAGTTCCGAGGTCGATGGCGGCAACGGCCACTCTGGCAAGCGCAGCCCGGATATCCATTTTGGTCTTGGACCTGTTGCCCCCGGTACCAGCGCCGAGTTGGTCGTGACTTGGCGGTCCACTGGTGTGACGACCAAGAGCGCGCGTTTTCCGGCGCTCCCGATTGGTCAGCACCTGGCAGTGCTGCTGCAACCCTGAACCGGAGTCCACCATGACCTCACCCCGTGCTGACCCCCGCCCGCAACCCAGGCCGGGTATCTTGCCCTTTGCGGTTGCGATCACCGTGTTGAACCTGCTCGGGCACCTGTGGCTCGGATTCGAGCAGGCCTGGTTAACCCCCGTGGTCGCGGTAGGCGCGGCATACTTTTCCGAGCTCGCGACTGAACTGGCCATCAATGGCTGGGCGAAAGCCCGTTTTCGCGGCAGCGCCCGGCACCTGTTCGTGTTTCTGCTGCCGGCCCACATCACGGGGCTGGCGGTGGCGATGCTGCTCTTTACCCACGAACGATTTGTGGTGGTCGCGTTCGCTGCGTCGCTCGCCATTTTCTCCAAGGTGCTGCTGCGGGTGCCAGTGCCCGGGGCGGCTGCGGGTGTCACGACCCACTTCATGAATCCGTCCAACCTCGGCATTGCCGTGACGCTGCTGCTGTTCAGCGACTGGGTCGGCGTGGCCCAGCCGTACCAATTCACCGAGAACGTCAGCGGCGCGCTGGACTGGGTGCTGCCGCTGATCATCGTCTGCAGCGGCTCGTTCCTGAACTGGCGCGCGACCAAGCGCATCACGCTGGTGCTGGCGTGGCTGCTTGGCTTCGCCGCTCAGGCCCTGGTGCGATCACTGGCGTCGCCGCAGGATGTCTGGACTTTGCTGGAGC
>JANNGR010000040.1:0-24646 GCA_031403955.1 Betaproteobacteria bacterium | reverse complement strand
CGTGTGCTGGCGGTATTGGACTGGGAGTTGTCGACGCTTGGCCACCCGCTGGCCGACTTCAGTTACCACTGCATGGCGTGGCATATCCCGCCAGGGTCGTTCCGCGGCATCGGCGGGATCGACGTTGCAAGCCTTGGCATTCCGACTGAAGCCCAGTACATACGACGTTACTGCGAACGCACCGGCCTGGCCACGCCCGACTCGCTCAAGGACGACTGGAATTTCTACATGGCATACAACATGTTCCGGATTGCGGCCATATTGCAGGGTATTGCCAAGCGAATCGAAATCGGAACCGCCTCCAGCGCACAAGCGGCCAACTCCGCCGCCGGTGTGCGCCCGCTGGCCCAAATGGCATGGAAGTTTGCGCAACAATCCTGAACCCGACTCTTCTCGCACCCCCACATAACTCCTGGAGCGTTACATGGATTTCGACTACTCACCCAAAACCAAAGAGCTGCAAGTCAAGGTGCAGCGCTTCATGGACGAACACATCTATCCCGCGGAGACCACGATCAAGGATGAACTTGAAGCCAACACGCGCGCCGGCAAACGCTGGAGCGCGTTGCAAACCATAGAAAAACTCAAACCCAAAGCCAAAGCGGCCGGCTTGTGGAATCTGTTCCTGCCAGTTGACAGCGCTTCCGCCTCCGGGTATTCGGGCGCCGGCCTGACCAACCAGGAATATGCCCCGTTGGCCGAAATCATGGGGCGCGTGCCATGGGCCAGTGAAGTGTTCAACTGCTCGGCCCCGGATACCGGCAACATGGAAACCATAGCCCGTTACGGCTCGGAGGAGAACAAGGCGCGTTGGCTCAAGCCCTTGCTCGAAGGCGAGATTCGATCGGCCTTTGCCATGACCGAGCCGGACGTCGCATCGAGCGATGCAACCAACATCGCGACCCGTATCGAACGCGAGGGTGATGAGTACGTTATCAATGGCCGCAAATGGTGGATATCCGGCGCTGCCGATCCGCGTTGCGCCATCTTCATCACGATGGGCAAGACCGACCCCGACGCACCGCGACACTCTCAACAGAGCATGGTGCTGGTTCCAGCTGGCACCAAAGGCATCCATATCGAACGTTCGCTGAATGTGATGGGTTACGACGACGCGCCGCATGGGCACGTGGAAATGTATTTTGAGAATGTACGTGTACCGGTGACCAACATACTGCTTGGCGAAGGCCGTGGCTTCGAGATCGCCCAGGGCCGTCTTGGCCCGGGACGCATCCACCATTGCATGCGTCTGGTTGGCGTGGCTGAGAGGGCGCTCGAGTTGATGTGCAAACGCGCCTCGTCGCGGGTTGCGTTCGGCAAAACCGTTGCCTCGCAAACGGTAACCCAGGAGCGTATCGCCGAGGCGCGGTGCAAGATCGACATGGCGCGGCTGCTGACACTCAAGGCTGCATGGCTGATGGACATCGCGGGCAACAAAGTGGCCAAGAACGAAATCGCGATGATCAAGGTGGTCGCTCCCAACATGGCCTGCCAGGTAATCGACTGGGCGATGCAGGTGCATGGCGGTGGCGGCATGTGCGACGACTTTCCACTTGCCATGGCCTACGCCCATGCCCGTACTCTGCGTTTTGCCGATGGCCCGGATGAGGTGCACCGCAACTCGATTGCCAAGCTCGAACTCGGCAAGTACTCGGCCAACCCGCGCGAAGTCGATATGCCCATTACCAGAGGTTCCTGAGCATGATCGAAGTCCACTCCTGGCCCACTCCGAATGGGCACAAGGTCCACATCATGCTGGAGGAATGCGGGCTCAAACTGGGGCGCGACTGGCAGGCGATTGCCGTCAACATTGGGGCTGGCGACCAGTTCAAACCGGATTTCCTGAAAATCAGCCCTAACAACAAGATTCCGGCGCTGGTTGATCCCCATGGCCCGGATGGAAAACCGATCGCCCTGTTTGAGTCCGGCGCCATTCTGGTTTACCTGGCCGCCAAGACCGGCAAGTTTCTGCCCGGGAGCGATCGACAGAAGTTTGAAGTCCTGCAGTGGCTCATGTTCCAGATGGGAGGTGTCGGGCCAATGCTGGGCCAGGCGCACCATTTCCGGATTTACGCGGCGGACAAGATCGATTACGCGATCAATCGTTATTCCAACGAAGCCAAGCGCCTCTACGGTGTGATGGACCGCCAGTTGGCAAGCCACAAATACATCGCCGGCAACCAGTACTCGATTGCCGATATCGCGATATTCCCCTGGCTGCGTAGCTGGCACAACCAGGGCATTGACTGGGCCGATTACCCGAAGCTGAAAGTCTGGTTTGACCGGATCGCGCAGCGCCCGGCCGTCAAACGCGGCGTTGAGGTCCTGGCGACACTGCGCAAGCCGCTTACGGGCGAAAAGGAACGCGAGGTGTTGTTCGGCAAGACCCAGTATATGAAGCGTTGACGGAAATAGCGCTCAGTCCACGCGCGCCTGGCCGGACCACATCGCGTCGAGATCCGGGAAATTCCATTTGGCGGGGTCTTCGCGCGTCGTTATCTTCTCGGGGCATCCGCGCACCGACAGATCAAGTATCTCGGGCGGTATGCGCGCCTTCGTTTTGGTTGAATAGAAGACCTTGATGACCGGCGTGGTCAATGAGCTTGTGGATTGCTCAACCACCACACCCAGGCGCCCTGAAGTAAGGCGCACCAGCGAACCGACCGGGTAAATTCCAAGACTTTTAGCAAAAGCCTGGAACACTACGGGGTCGAAATGTCCGTTGGCCCATTGCCCCATCTGGCGCATGGACTCGGCTGGATCCCAGCCGGATTTGTATGGGCGATTGGAGGTGATCGCGTCGTATACGTCGCAGACCGCTCCCATCTTCGCGTACAGGCTGATGTCTGATCCTTTGAGCCCTTTGGGGTATCCCGAGCCATCGGTCTTCTCATGGTGGTGCAGGCAGACATCGAGTGCCACCGGGTCCATGTTCGCACTGTCACTCAGGAGCTTTAGGCCCAGTACCGGATGCGTCTTGACAATTGCGAATTCGGCTGGAGTCAGTTTGCCCGGTTTGTTGAGCAGGCTGATTGGCACCAACGCCTTGCCCATGTCGTGCAGCAGCCCGGCCACGCCTGCCGCGCGGATCTGCGCCTCGCCCAGGCCCAACTGCCGAGCCAAGGCGATCATCATCGCGCACACGGCAACCGAATGCATATAGGTGTAGTCGTCGGCCGTCTTGAGACGCGCGAGGCTGATCAGGGCGCTGGCATTGCGGGCCACCGAATCAGAAATATCCTGCACCAGTTGTTGCACGCCTGCGACGTCCACGGTATTACCCATGCGTGCCTCCCGGAACATGGACGTCACCGCCTCTCTAGACTCGGCACAAATTCGGGCTGCCCGCTCGAGTTCTTGCGCTATTGAAACCGGAGCAGTCGCCGCCGATCCGGGCAGCGCCAATTGAACCTCGACATGCTGAACCTCGTCATCCTGAGTCTCGACACTTGCCCCTTGCTCAAGAGCTGCCGCCGCCCCTGGCTCAGCCACATCGCGCCCTTTCGCGGTATCGATCCAGACCTCCCGGATGTTGCTGCCTCGCAGAAGCGCAATCTCCTTGGACTCCGAAATGACGAAACTGGAACGCCAGAATGGATTCTCGACCCAGGAGCCGCTCAACTCCTGCAAGAACATACCGACCATAAGTTCGTCAACGCTTATCTTCTTGCGCATGTCGGGCCACTGCGGCAAACAGCGGCAGCGTTGGGGTGTCCAATTGCGCGGCGGTAACCGCGGCCATATGCACCGACAGTACGTGCCCGAGTGCGGACTGAGGACATAACCGGTTCGCAGGACCGACTTCTGCTACACATTTTCCCGTGCACAGAAGCGATCAAGCGCCGTTTCCAAAATCAGTGAAGATGTCGGGGTTTGCGGCCGCCACCATGGCCGGACCCGCCATAACCACCGCCTGAGCCACGTGGAGGTTTACCGATTTCCAGCGAACTGACAAGCGAATCAAAGCGCTTGGCAAACAGCTTGTCGATCTCGGCCACGACCCCGGAAAGTTCGGAGCCATCAAAATGGCGCTCCATCATGCCCACTATGTCCTGTACCAGCAAGTCGCGTTGCACCTGCATGATCGCGGCCGGATTTGGCCCGACAAACAACATGGCGAAATCATCACGCGACTCGTCCCATGTCTCCTCGTCGTCTTCATCGAACTCGGTGTCGTAAAAGCTGACCTCGATGGCGGCGCCGGTTTCGGCGAGCTCATTCAGGTTCATGCACATTTCATCGAGCGACTGGCGAAAGTCCTCATCACCAGCGACGGTCCAGCATATTTCAAGCAGGTGTCGCGGCGTGTCGAACTTTATGCCCGGCTCATCTTCATAGGAACTGCGCGCGCCGTCAGCGAGTGAACGCGCCCCGGCGTATTTCCAGATTGGCTTCAGGGCTTCCTGGATCTGTTCAAACTGCACCGCGACGCGCAACAACACCTCGCCGTGAAGATGGATTTCGAAAGGAGCGTTGTTGCGTGGCATGGTGTCGGAGTGTAGTCGGGACCGGAATCAAAAACGGGCGTTAACCCGCATGTCCGTCTGTTGCGTTCGTGACACGTGATGGACGATTGTGCCACGGCATGCACATTTGCCCCCGCCCAGGCACTTGGCTTGCACTTCCTGATTCAGGTTTGAAAAATCCTGAACTCCGCATAGCCGTTGATCCAAGAAACCATCCCCACCAGCGGTTTGCTTGAAAGTCTCCAGACTGCGGGAATCTTGCCGCCGAAGAGCATCAGCGCGTATGCCCAAAAGAAGTCAAGCAATAGCCGCCACGTGCTGCGCGGCCAGTGGCGCCGAACAGTGTCATCCCTGCGCGCGAATTCATACCATGCGGGTTTTGAGACTGTATAGGATGCCAAAAATATATCAAATGGTGCCCGGGACCGGGATCGAACCGGTACGCCCCTTATGCAGGAAAGCGGCGGATTTTAAGTCCGATGTGTCTACCAATTTCACCACCCGGGCGAGTAGGGTATTGCGAAACTAATTAACTGGAGGCGCGACCCAGAGTCGAACTGGGCTAATCGGATTTGCAATCCGGTGCATAACCGCTTTGCTATCGCGCCAATGGGCACTGCTTCCATCGATTTCAGGGCGCGCCCCGGACCGACAAAAAAGGGAAGCCTGGGCTTCCCTTGGTGGAATATGGAGCGGGAAAAGAGTCTCGAACTCTCGACCTCAACCTTGGCAAGGTTGCGCTCTACCAACTGAGCTATTCCCGCGATTTCTGCCTTTCAGTATACCTCAGCTTCACCGCCAGCGACTCCTCCTACAGAGCGGGATCGCTCCGCGCAGCACCGATGCACGGGGGGCTCTGGTCAATGTTTTACCGACTCCCCCAGACCAGTTGTCGATGGCGCGCCGGCTACCGGCGCGATGACGGGAGTCGCAGCGGCTGCCGGATCCTCTTCCGGCAGCGGCACAGGCATGCGCACCAATGCAATTTCGAGTACCTTGTCGATCCATCTGACTGGAACAATCTCCAGCGCGTTCTTGACATTTTCCGGTATGTCCTGCAGGTCCTTGGCGTTTTCTTCCGGAATCAGCACGGTCTTGATGCCGCCACGCAGTGCCGCCAAAAGCTTTTCTTTCAGGCCACCAATCGCGGTAACTTCTCCACGCAAGGTGATCTCACCCGTCATGGCAACGTCGCCGCGTACCGGGATTCCGGTCAATGCCGACACGAATGCCGTCGTCATGGCGGCACCTGCACTCGGACCGTCTTTGGGTGTGGCTCCATCTGGGACGTGGATATGAATGTCCTTCTTCTCGAACACCTCATCCTTGATACCAAGACGAGCGGCACGGCTGCGAACCACCGTTCGCGCGGCCTCAACCGACTCTTTCATCACGTCGCCCAGTGAACCGGTGCGCGTGATAACGCCCTTGCCCGGCATCAGCGCAGCCTCGATCGTCAACAGGTCGCCACCGACCTCGGTCCACGCCAGCCCCACTACCTGACCGACCTGGTTATGCTCCTCTGCACGACCATAGGTGTATTTACGCACGCCAAGGAAATCATTCAAATTGTCGCCAGTCACTACCACTTGCGGAACCATTTTCTTGAGTTGCAGACCCTTCACGACCTTGCGGCAAATCTTTGACAAATCGCGCTCAAGTGAGCGTACGCCCGCCTCGCGGGTGTAATAACGCACGATGTCGCGCACCGCCGACTCCGTGACACTCAATTCCTCCACTTTGACACCGTTGTTCTTGAGTTGCTTTGGCAATAGATATTTGATGGCAATGTTGGTCTTTTCGTCTTCCGTGTAACCGGAAAGACGAATGACTTCCATGCGGTCGAGCAAAGCTGGAGGGATATTCATCGAGTTCGACGTGGCGACAAACATCACGTCGCTCAAATCGAAATCGACTTCCACATAATGGTCGCCGAACTTATGGTTTTGCTCCGGATCCAGCACCTCCAGCAACGCGCTCGACGGATCGCCCCGAAAATCGGTTCCCAGTTTGTCTATCTCGTCAAGCAGAAACAGCGGATTGCGGGTTCCGACTTTGGACAGGCTTTGAAGCACCTTGCCCGGCATGGCGCCAATGTACGTACGCCGATGGCCTCGAATCTCCGCCTCATCACGCATCCCCCCCAAAGCCACGCGCACGTACTTGCGACCGGTCGCCTTGGCAATTGACTGGCCCAACGATGTCTTGCCAACCCCCGGCGGCCCAACCAGGCACAGAATCGGCGCCTTGACCTTGTCTACCCTTTGTTGCACGGCGAGATACTCAAGAATCCGGTCCTTGACCTTATCCAAGCCAAAGTGGTCTTCATTCAACACGGTCTCGGCATTGCCCAGATTGTGTTTGATCTTGGTTTTCGCGCTCCAGGGCAGACCGGCCAACACATCAATGTAGTTGCGTACGACGGCCGCCTCGGCCGACATGGGCGACATCAATTTTAGCTTTTTAAGCTCGGCTTCCGCCTTCTTCAGGGCCTCCTTGGGCATCTTGGCGGATTTGATCTTTTTCTCAATCTCGTCGATGTCGGCACCGTCCTCGCCTTCGCCCAGTTCCTTCTGGATCGCCTTGACCTGTTCGTTGAGATAAAAATCGCGCTGGTTCTTTTCCATCTGGCGCTTGACGCGGCCACGAATTTTCTTGTCCACGTTAAGAATGTCGACCTCACGCTCGATCTGCTCGAACAGATTTTCCAAACGCTCCTTAACGCCGGTCAGGCTGAGCACGGCTTGTTTGCTGTCGAGCTTGAGCGGCAAATGGGCCGCAATCGTATCCGCCAGCCGACCCGCATCGTCGATGCTTGAAATCGACGTCAAAATTTCAGGCGGTATCTTCTTGTTGAGTTTGACGTATTGGTCAAACTGCTGCATGACGGCACGACGCAGTGCCTCAATCTCGCTTGCCTTGCCGCGGGTCGTGCCGACACTGTCGGCAACTGGCTCAACCGGCGTGACATTCGCCGAAAAATAGGATTCGCCTTCGTCAATCCGGTTCACCAGCGCCCGTTGTTGGCCTTCGACCAACACTTTCACAGTGCCGTCCGGCAGCTTGAGCATCTGCAAAATGGTCGACACGCACCCAACATCGAACATATCCGAAACCACCGGGTCGTCCTTGGCCGCTGCCTTCTGAGCGACTAACATGATGCGCCGTTCGGCTTCCATGGCAGCTTCGAGAGCCTTGATGCTCTTGGGCCGCCCGACAAACAGCGGTATCACCATATGCGGAAAAACCACCACATCGCGCAGGGGCAATAGCGGCAGGTCCAGTGGGTCAGCGGGAAGAAGTGTGGAACCAGACATGGAAGACCTTTTCGTTACCAGTTCAAGATGGATGGCGCAGCCGGGATTTCAAGCCGAAGCCAATTATCAATTGGGCGCAAATGCGCATAGACAAGGAAACCCACTCAAAAACCCGCCAGATTGCGCGGTTGACGGCTTCAGGCTCAGGCCTTTTTTGCCAGTTCCCGATAAACGAGCAAAGGCCGCTTGTTTTCCTCAATCGTCGATTCGTCGACAACCACCTTGTCCACGTTGGTGGCGTTGGGCAACTCGAACATGGTGTCAATCAGGGATTGCTCCATGATGGAGCGCAATCCACGCGCGCCCGTCTTGCGCGCCAACGCTTTCTTGGCGATCGCCTTGAGCGCCGAGGGGCGAATCTCCAGATTCACACCTTCCATCGAGAAAAGCTTTGCGTATTGTTTGACCAAGGCGTTCTTGGGTTCCACCAAGATCTGCACCAACGCGTCCTCGCTCAACTCGGCGAGTGTTGCGACAACCGGCATACGGCCCACAAGCTCGGGAATCAGTCCGAACTTGATCAAGTCCTCCGGCTCCACGTCTTTAAACACTTCGGTCAAACTGCGTTGCGCCTTACTCTTGACCGCCGCGCCAAAGCCGATCCCCGACGACTCGGTCCGGTTGTCGATGACTTTTTCCAGACCGGAGAACGCTCCTCCACAGATGAACAGGATATTGGTCGTGTCAATCTGCACAAAGTCCTGGTTCGGGTGCTTGCGACCACCCTGTGGAGGCACACTGGCCATGGTGCCTTCAATCAGCTTGAGCAGCGCTTGCTGCACTCCCTCACCCGAAACGTCACGTGTAATCGACGGGTTGTCCGACTTGCGGGATATCTTGTCAATTTCATCGATGTAGACAATTCCGCGCTGCGCACGCTCAACTTCGTAATTGCAGCTTTGCAGCAGTTTCAGGATAATATTTTCGACGTCCTCGCCCACATAACCCGCTTCCGTTAGGGTTGTGGCGTCTGCCATTACAAAGGGCACATCCAACATACGGGCCAGCGTCTGGGCCAAAAGAGTCTTGCCGGAGCCAGTGGGACCGATCAGCAAGATATTGCTCTTGGTCAACTCCACGTCGTCTTTCTTTGCCTTTTCCTTGTGCCGCAAACGCTTGTAATGGTTGTAAACCGCCACGGCCAACGTACGTTTCGCCGGTTCTTGCCCGATCACATAGTTGTCCAGATTGGTCTTGATTTCCGCCGGTGTCGGCAACTCGCCGCGCGCTTCTTTGGCGACGGTGTTGATGGGCAGTTCGTCCCGAATGATCTCATTGCAAAGTTCAATGCACTCGTCGCACACGAAAACAGAAGGCCCAGCGATCAGCTTTTTGACTTCGTGCTGGCTCTTGCCACAAAACGAGCAATAGAGCGTTTTCTCGCTGGAAGCGCCTTTTTTTTCGGCCATGGGATCAATGCCTTTTCGGGTAGTTACGCAATGATACCGAAATACGAACAGCGTCAAGCTTGCCACCGAACGGTGGCCGGCGACCGGGTTATGGACGCTTGGCGATCACTTGGTCAACCAGTCCGTACTCCTTGGCTTCATCGGCCGTCATGTAGTAATCACGCTCGGTGTCGCGCGCAATTCTTTCCAGCGGCTGGCCGGTGCGTTCAGCCAGGATCTTGTTTAACTGCTCACGCGTCTTTAGGATTTCGCGCGCCTGGATTTCAATTTCGGTCGCCTGTCCCTGGCTTCCGCCCGAGGGCTGGTGAATCAGGACCTTTGAGTTGGGCAAGGAAAAGCGCTTGCCCTTGGCACCGGCCGCCAACAGAAATGCTCCCATGCTGGCCGCAAAACCGGTGCACAAGGTGGAAACGTCCGGCTTGACAAAATTCATCGTATCGAAAATCGCCATGCCAGCCGTTACCGATCCACCAGGTGAATTGATGTAGAAAGAAATGTCCTTGTCCGGATTTTCGCTTTCCAGAAACAACAACTGGGCAACCACCAGGTTCGCGTTCTGGTCGTTCACCGGGCCAACCAGAAAAATTACCCGCTCTTTGAGCAAACGCGAGTAAATGTCGTACGAACGTTCTCCGCGACCGGACTGCTCGATAACCATGGGCACCAGGCCCAGGCCCTGCGTTTCCAAGCCACTATTTTGAAAGTTCATGTTGTCTCCAAATCGAATCTGAGCAAACCGCGCGGCTCTCAACCAGACAAATGGGGCTAGTCACCCAATCTACAAGCCCGTTTTGGGTACCGCGCCAACCACGAAAAATACTGCCGCCTCAACTCTTTCCCATCAACTCATCAAAATCGATGGCCTTTTCTTTGATTCTGGCCTTGCCGAGAATGAATTCCGTCACATTGTTCTCAATCACTATCGCCTCTACCTCAGCCATGCGTTTGTTGTCGCCGTAATACCAGCGGGCGACCTCCATTGGTTTTTCATAACTCGCGGCCAACTCGTCGATGTGCGCCTTGATCTGCTCGGGCCGGGCATGCAGGTTATTGGCCCGCACAAGTTCCGCGACAACCAGGCCGAGTCGCACACGGCGCTCAGCTTGCGGGCGAAACAGGTCTTGCGGAATCGGCGCTTTGTCCGCGTCCTTCACGCCACGTTGTTTAAGGTCGGCGCGCGCACCCTCAACCAGGCGCTGCACCTCAGCCTCGATGCTGGCGTTGGGCAAGTCAAGCTCCGCTCTGGCAGCCAATGCATCCAAAGCGGCCTGCTTGTTGCGCGCAAGCAGCCGGGCCTTGACTTCACGCTCAAGGTTCTTGCGGACGTCCGCGCGCAAGGCGTCGACACTGGAGTCGGCAATACCGAGAGACTTGGCCAGCGCCTCATTGACTTCGGGCAAATGCGCAGCTTCTATCTTTTTCAGCGAAACCATGAAGTCAGCCGTCTTGCCCGCCGCATCCTTGCCTTGGTAGTCGGCTGGAAATGCAAGCTGAAAAGTCTTGCTCTCGCCAGCTTTCATACCCACCGTGGCGTCTTCGAACTCCTTGAGCATCTTTCCATCGCCGAGAATGAAGGGAAAATCTTCCGCGCTACCGCCGGAGAATGGCTCACCCTCGATCTTGCCCTCAAAATCGACCGTCACCCGGTCACCCATCTGCGCCGCTGCCTCGTGCGCGCGCTGGGAAAATGTGCGACGCTGTTTACGCAAGATGTCCAATGTCTTCTCAATCGCGGCCGGGCTGACTTCAGCCGAAAGTCTTTCGACTTCAGCGTCCGCGAGTTCGCCCAGCCTAACTTCAGGGTACACCTCGAATACCGCGTCGAACGCCATTTCGCCCTCCGGCGATCCCTGCTTCTCGGTAATCCGGGGCCGTCCGGCCACACGCAGTTTTGCTGCGTTGGCGGCGCTAGCAAATGCTTCGCCCACCTTGTCGTTCATGACCTCGTAATGAACCGAATAACCGTACTTCTGAGCGACCACGTTAATCGGCACTTTGCCTGGCCGAAAGCCGTCCATCTTGACCGTCCTGGCCAGGCGTTTCAAGCGCGACTGAATCTCCGTCTGGATCACGTTGACTGGCAGGGTCAGCGTCATCTTCCGTTCCAGCTTTTCAAGCGTTTCCACAGTAACAGCCATGTTGGTTCTCCTAATTTTTTCGGGGCAAATCCAGTCGCCCTATAAAACAGCGATCTGCCTCCAGTACTCCATCCAGTGGGGTCGAATGAACCGGCCCGGCGGCGGCGATCAGTCGCGGGATGTTTCACGTCTGGTGCGCGGGGGGGGACTCGAACCCCCACACCATTGCTGGCGTCAGGACCTAAACCTGGTGCGTCTACCAATTTCGCCACCCGCGCCCACAAACAACAAGGGAGGCTGTGCAGGCCTCCCTTCGAAATCGGCAAGAGTCTGATTTTACCCTGCCAGCGCAGAGTCACGCCGCACGCGATACCAGGCCGCATACATGGCCGGTAGCGCCAACAAGGTGAGCACGGTAGCCACCACCAGGCCACCCATGATCGCCACTGCCATCGGCCCCCAGAAGACGGAGCGCGACAACGGAATCATGGCCAGTACCGCGGCGGCAGCCGTCAGCACTATCGGACGCAGGCGGCGCACCGCACTTTCGACAATTGCATCCCAAGGGTGGACGCCGACCGCGCGGTCCTGCTCGATTTGGTCGATCAGGATCACCGAGTTGCGTTGAATCATGCCCATCAGCGCAATAACGCCCAACAGCGCGACAAACCCGAACGGGCGGTCAAACAACAGCAACGCGCCTGCCACGCCGGCGATGCCCATCGGACCGGTCAGGAAGACCAGCATGGCGCGGCTGAAACTATGCAACTGCAACATCAACAAGGTGAAGGTGATGAACAGCATGATCGGCACGCCAGCGGCAATTGACACCGAACCTTTGCTGCTCTCTTCCACCGCTCCGGCAACTTCGATCCGATTACCCGCCGATCCGGTCTGAGCCCACTTGGTTTCCAATGCCCGCAGCGCCGGCAACAATTCCGCCGTAACGGTTGCGCCTTGCAGGCCTTCCGCAATGTCGCCCTGCACCGTGATTGCATAGTCGCGGTTCTCACGCCACATAACGCCCGGCTCCCAGGTAAAGGTAGGCTTGGTAATTTGCGTCACTGGAATCGAGCGACCCGACGCGGTTGGCAAATAGGCGTTGGCAACATCGGTAATCGTGCTGCGTTCATCCAGCGGCTGGCGGAACACGATGTCGATCAGCTTGTCGTTTTCCCGATACTGCCCCACCGTCACGCCGGACAAGATGGTTCTGGATGCCAGTGCGATCGACTGACTGCTGACGCCCAATGCACGAGCCTTCGACTGGTCGACTTCGAGATTCAGCACTTTGACAAACTCATTCCAGTTGTCATTGACTCCGCGCATGTTCTGGTTTTCGCGCATCAGCGCCTTGACTTCGTCGGCGCGCGCGCGCAATTCCAGCGGCTCGGCGCCCATGACACGAAACTGCACCGGATACGGTACCGGTGGGCCATTGGGAAGCAGCTTGATGCGCGAGCGAACCTCGGGAAACTCCTGCGCCATCAAGGTCGGCAATTTGATCCGCAATGACTCACGCACCTGCAGGTCCTTGGGGATTACGATCAACTGCGACACATTGGTCTGTGGAAACAAGGGTTCCATCGGCAAATAGAACCGTGGGACGCCGGAGCCGACCCAGGTGCTCACGCTCGACACACCGGTTTCCTGCAACAGGCGTTTCTCGACCTGCACCGTAGTAGCCTCGTTGGCAGCCAGGGAAGTCCCCTCGGCAAACCAGACGTCAATCAATATTTCCGGGCGGCTTGAGTCGGGGAAAAACTGTTGCTGCACCTGGCCCATTCCAACGATGCCCAGGACAAACGTCAAAACTGTTACTCCAATGGTGAGCCATCGGTACTCGACGCACCAGTTCACCAGACGCCTGAATCCATTGTAGAAACCGTTGTCGAAACTTTCGTGCGGTGTCGGTGCTTTTTGACCGTGCGCCACTACGGTGACACGCACAGTCTTGTCGAAGTCTCCCGGCGAATCGAGCGCCGGCAACCGGGCGCCGACCAGCGGCGGCTGCGCGCGCTGGTGCGGCGGTGTCTTCAACAGGACCGTGCCCAAAAATGGCACGAAATACACCGACACCAGCCAACTCACGACCAGGGCCAGCACCGTCACCGCGAAAATCGCGAAGGTGTATTCACCGGTCACCGACTTGGCGATACCAATTGGCAGGAAGCCGGTGGCCGTAATCAGCGTGCCAGTCAGCATGGGCATGGCGGTGATCTCGTACGCAAAGGTCGCGGCGCGCACCTTGTCATAACCTTCTTCCATCTTGCGTACCATCATCTCAACTGCGATGATGGCGTCGTCAACCAGCAGCCCGAGCGAGATGATCAATGAACCAAGTGAAATCTTGTGCAGGCCAATGCCCCAGTAATACATGCCAAGAAACGTGACGGCCAAAACCAGAGGGATCGTTATTCCAACGATCAAGCCAGGCCGCATGTCGATGTAGTAGCGGTTGTAAAACCGGGTGGCGCCCGCGCGACGGTGAAATCCCAGACTGACGAAGCTGACAACCAGCACAATCAGGATTGCCTCCATCAAGACGGCAACGAATTCGTTTACTGAACTCGACACCGCCTTGGGCTGGTCTTGCAGTTGCACCAGCTTGAGTCCGGCCGGCAAACTCCGGTCAATCTGATCCGTGACAATCTTGAGAGCCTTGCCCAGCGCGATGATGTCACCGCCTCTGGACATCGATACACCCAGCGCTACGACTTGTTCGCCCTGGTGGCGAACCTTGACCGACGGCGGATCGACATAACCCCGTTTGACGACCGCGATGTCGTCCAGACGCAACTGGTTGCCGGAACTGCCCCGAATCGGCATGTTCCTGATTTGTTCAATTGATGTGAACTGGCCGCCGACGCGGACATGCACGGTGTCAAGTGGCGTTTGCACCGCACCCGCTGCCTCGACCGCATTTTGTTGATTGAGTTGCGCCAGCACCTCTGTCATGTCGAGCCCAAGCTGGGCCAGGCGCCTGTGCGATATCTCGACAAAAATTTTCTCGTCCTGAACGCCAAAAAGTTCGACCTTGTTGACGTCCTGCACGCGCAACAATTGCTGGCGCACGTCGTCGGCAAAACGCTTCACTTCGGCCTCGGAAAAACCGTCCGATTCAAGCGCATAGATGACGCCGAACACATCGCCGAAATCATCATTGAAGAACGGTCCCTGGACCCCTGGCGGCAACGTGAACAAGATATCGCCGACCCTCTTTCGAACCGTGTACCAGGCGTTGGGCACATCTGCCGCTGGCGACGAATCGTTGATCTGAAAAATGATCATCGATTCGCCCGGCTTGGAATAACTTCTGATCTTGTAGGCGCCCGGAACTTCCTGCAGCGTGCGCTCAATCTTGTCCGTCACCTGTTCCGCTACCTGTTGTGCCGTTGCGCCGGGCCAAAAGGTCCGGATGACCATGGCGCGGAACGCAAAAGGCGGATCCTCATCCTGGCCAAGCTGAAAATACGCGGCAAAGCCGAGCACCATCAGCACGATCATCAGGTAACGCGTCAGCGCCGAGTGCTCCAGCGCCCATTTGGAAAGATTGAAGCCTGGTTTGGGTGGCAGCAGGGTCATGACAGGTTCACTTCGCCGCCGACGAGGACGAGGCCGGCACGGCTGCCGGCACCGCATTGGCAACGGCGGACGCCTTCCCGTCCTGCGAGCCAGGCGCCTTCGGCTTGTAGACTGTCACTTTCTGCCCGGCCGACAGGACATGCACGCCCGCCGTCACCACCTGCATACCTGGCACAAGACCAGCACCGATCACCACTTCGTTGCCGTCGACAGCGGCAATTTGCACCGGCTGCGACTTTACGGTCATGCTGGCCGCGTCCAGTATCCACACGGCAGAAGTCTTGCCATCCTGTTTGAGCGCGCTGGTGGGCAACTTGATCACCGGCACCCCTTTCGCCGACAGTGCCTGTGGCAACACCGACACGGTGGAGCCCAGCGGCGGAGGTTCACCGCCTTCCAGAGCGACCTTGATCTGGTAGGTTCGCGTCACCGGATCAGCGAGCGCGGCGATTTCACGCACCACTCCCTTGAATGAAGTTCCCACCGACCACATACGCACTACCACGCTGGAACCAGGCGTTATGGCTTGCACTTTGTCTTCCGGCACCGCGAACAGGACATCGCGCGGACCATCCTCGGCGATACGAACAATTGGCGTGCCGGCGGCGACGACTTGTCCTGGCTCGGCCTCGACACCGGTCACGATGCCCGAAACATCGGCCACCAAGTTGGTGTACAAGGATTGATTGCCCTGAGCCGCCATTTGGGCCTGGGCCTGATCGACCTGTGCCATGGCGGCCTTCAATGACGCATCGCGCCGGTCGAGTTCGACACTGCTGACAAAATTTTGATCCTTGAGTTCCTTGTAACGCTTGTACTCGGCAGCCGCCAGATCACGATTGGTTGTGGCCACCAACAACTGCGCCTTCATTGCATCGGCGGCCAGTTTGTAGTCTTGCGGGTCCAACTGGGCGATCAACTGACCGGCCTTGACACGCTGGCCGGTTTCCGCCTGGCGCTTGACCAGTTTGCCTGCCACTCGAAAACCCAGACGGGACTCAACCCTGGCCCGGACCTCTCCGGCAAATTCCGTTCCCGATGTCATGCTTTGCACTGCCACGGTCATGAGTTTGACGGCGCGCACCGGCTCCTCTGTCGGCGTAGGTTTTGAACACGAGGCCAATACAAGAGCGAGCGCCACCATGGTGGCCACCCTCACCCTATGAAATGACACTTTTTTTTTCATGGCTGGCAACGCTCGGGAGCGTGGAAATTTGTTAATGACCGGTCGGTTAGCAATCTAGAGGAAACGTCAATCCTTGTCAAGCGACAATCCCCAGCGTGAACAGTGTCCAGGCCCCCTATCGCCCGCCTTCTGAGCACTATGAAAATTTCCCGGTTGCCTCCTGGTTTTGCCCACCACACCTGCGCCGTCCGATTGCCGCGATTTACTGGTTTGCGCGCACGGCGGACGACATAGCCGATGAAGGGCAGGCATCGGCAACATCGCGTCTGGCCGACCTCGCAACTTACCGCCAGGACCTGTTTGCCGTAGTCGGTGGCCAATCCCATTCAGACCGCTGGCCCGATGTATTCGGTCCGTTGGCCGCGGCAATCGCGCAGTTTGCATTGCCGACGGTATTGCTCACCGACCTGCTCGACGCCTTTAGGCAAGACGTGGCATTCACCACGGCCGGCCGGCGCTACCAAACTGATGCCGAGTTGCGCGACTATTGTCGGCGTTCCGCCAACCCGATCGGGCGTCTGCTATTGCACCTGTACGCGGTGAACGATGAAGAATCTTTGGCGCGCAGCGATCAGATTTGCACCGCGCTGCAACTGATCAACTTCTGGCAAGACCTCCGGTGCGATATTGCCCGCTCGCGCTGGTACGCCAGCGTCGAGCAAATGACGCGGCATGGCGTAACCGACCAGGATTTGCAGAGCGACGCGCCATGTCTGCCTGCCACCAACATGATCGCGTCATATGCGGATGACGCGCGCGCCATGATGCTCGAGGGTTCGGCCCTCGCGCTTCGAATGCCGGGTCGTGCCGGCTGGGAATTGCGTCTTGTCGTGCAGGGTGGCCTGCGGATTCTGGAGAAAATGCAGGGTATGAACCATGCCACCTGGCGCGCTCGCCCCAGAATCAAAGGATCCGACCTGCCGGTACTAGTTTGGCGGGCTTTGCGCATGGCTTGCCCGCCGTCGCTTGCGCTAACGCAATGACTGGATTGACACTTCCAAATTATTCACAAGCGCGACTCGTTAACGTTGTCATTTCGCCACAAGGAGAAATCGCAGCCAGTGTCATGCGGCGCTTGTGCACATAACCTGCCATGACACCAAATGAATATGTTGCGCAAAAGGCTGCCGCGTCCGGCAGCAGCTTCTATTACGCCTTCCTGTTTCTGCCCAAGCCCCGGCGCGAGGCAATCACCGCCTTTTACGCATTTTGCCGCGAGGTCGACGACGTGGTCGACGAGATGGTCGACCCCGGTGTCGCCGCGACGAAGTTGGGCTGGTGGCAAGCGGAGATCGCGCAGTCCTTCGCGGGCCAGCCAAGCCACCCGGTGACACGGGCGCTTTTGCCGCTGGCCGGCACCTACCAGATCGAACAACACCACCTGCTGGCAATCATCGAAGGCTGCCAGATGGACCTGGATCAGACACGTTATCTGGACTTCGCCAGCCTGCAACGTTATTGCCACCTGGTGGCCGGTGTCGTGGGTGAAGTGGCGGCAAACATATTTGGCCAGACCCAGGAGCCGACGACTGCCTACGCCCACAAACTGGGCCTGGCACTTCAACTCACCAATATCATCCGGGACGTCGGAGAAGACGCCGTGCGCGGGCGCATCTACTTGCCGATCAACGAACTGCAGCAATTCGACGTGAAAGCACATGAGATTCTCAAGCGCCAGTACAGCGGCGATTTTCAACAGCGGTTCACGGCGCTGATGCGGTTTCAGGCCCAACGGGCGCACGGCCTGTACGATGACGCGCTTGCATTGTTGCCGGCGGCCGACCGCAGATCGCAAAAGCCCGGCCTGATGATGGCCAGCATCTACCGTACGTTGTTGCGCGAAATCGAGCGCGACGACTTCGCGGTGTTGAACCAGCGCGTCAGCCTCACGCCACTGCGCAAACTCTGGCTGGCCTGGCGCGTCCAGGCGCTTGGGCGGTTGTGACGCAAGTGCGCTTGGCATCGGCGCGGCCAGGCGGCGGGCCTTGAGGGTCGGCATTGCCGGAGCCGGCTGGGCGGGTCTGGCCGCCGCTGTCGCGGCAACCCAGGCCGGCCACCACGTTACCGTTTTCGAAGCATCCAGGACCCTGGGTGGCCGGGCGCGCGCGCTGCGATGCGACTTGCCCAACGGACAATACACCACCATTGACAACGGCCAGCACATACTGATCGGTGCCTACAGCGCGACGCTGCACCTGATGCGCCGGGTCGGCGTCAACCCCGACGAGGCGCTGCTACGCCTGCCGCTGGCACTGGTTTTTCCGGATGGCTCAGGCCTGGAACTACCGCGCTGGCCCGCGCCACTGGATGTGATCGGCGGCATCCTGCGCGCGCGCGGCTGGAGCCTGTCCGACAAGACGTCCCTGCTGCGGCTTGCGACCGCCTGGCGCCTGAACGGGTTCCGGTGCGCCGCGGATGTGACGGTGACCAGCTTATGCACAAGGCTGAAGCCGCGCGTGATGCGCGATCTGGTAACACCGTTATGTGTCTCCGCTCTGAACACGCCGGTCGATCGTGCCAGTGGCCAGGTGTTCCTGCGCGTGCTGCATGACTCGGTGTTTGGAGCGCCGGGCGCCTCCAACCTGCTGTTGCCCCGCGTCGATTTATCAACCCTGTTCCCGGATGCGGCGGCCAGTTGGTTGGTGCAGCGCGGCGCGCAAGTTCGCCTTGGCACACGGTTGCAGCGCCTGGCCTCGGACGGCGCGCGCTGGCGCATCAACGATGATGTGTTTGACCGCGTGATTCTGGCCACCGGTGCGTCTGACGCGGTGCGGGCGCTGACAAGCTGTCTGCCGAGCGCCGCCGACGCTGTGGCCCGCCAGGTCGAACAATGGAGCGCCGTGGCCGGCGCCCTGCGGCATGAGGCAATCGCCACGGTCTATGCCTGGGGCAAAGGCGTCACATTGCCGCGTCCCATGCTGGCACTTGAATGCAGCGCCGACCCGTCGCGCGCGGGCCCGGCGCAGTTTGTATTCGATCGCGGGCAACTCGGTGGACCGAGCGGACTGCTGGCCTTTATGGTCAGCGCCAGCGCCACCGAACGGGAGGCGCTGCAACAGCAGGTACTGGCCCAGGCCGACCAGCAACTGGGCTGCGCGCTTGAATGCGTGCAAACCGTGATTGAAAAACGTGCCACGTTCGCTTGCACACCGGGCTTGCGGCGCCCATCCATGGCCATCGCGCCAGGTTTGCTGGCCTGCGCCGACTACGTGCACGGCCCCTATCCAGCCACGCTGGAGGGAGCGGTCCGTGCCGGAACAGCCGTTATTCAATCTTCAGGTTTTGTGTCGTGACCACGTTGCGCCAGGCGCGGAAATCTGCCTCGATGAAGTGGCCAAGCAGCGCCGGTGAACCAGGTGCCGCCTCGACCGCGTCCGACTTGAAACGCGCCACCACCTCGGGCAGCGCAACTACCTTGTTGAGCGCCAGGTTGAGCCGCTCGATGACCGCTGGCGGTGTTCCGATTGGCGCCATCAGCGCAAAATAGTTGACCACGTCGATGCCCGCATAACCAGACTCGCTCATGCTGGGCACGTCGGGCAAGGCGCTGGAGCGCTTGGCACTCGTCACCGCCAACGGCTTGATGCGCCCGTCCTTGATAAATGGCAACAAGGCCGGTATGGTTCCGGTGACCAACTGCACCTGGCCGGCGATCAGGTCCAGCGTGGCCGGGGCGACACCCCGGTATGGGATATGGGTAATGAAGGTTCCGGTCCTGGACTTCAATAACTCCAGCACCAGGTGGTTGACGCCGCCGGCACCGGCCGATCCGTAGTTCAGTGCACCCGGTTTCTGCCGGGCCAGTGCTACCAGTTCACGCATGTTGTTGGCCGGCAGGCTCGCGTTCGCGGCCCAGACCAGGGGCCCAGTGGCGATCATGCCGACCGGCGCAAACTGGCGCAGGGGATCGTAGCCGGCACTCGGCAGGGACGCGGCAACAGTCGTGAACGGCGACGCCACCAACAGCAAGGTATAGCCGTCCGGCGGCTGCTGTGCCACATACTGCGTACCAATGGCGCCCGAAGCCCCGGCCCGGTTGTCGACCAAGAAATTGCCGCCCATCACCTCGCCGAGCTTTTGCGCCACCAGGCGTGCGATGGCATCCGTGCCGGCGCCTGGCGCGAATGGCACGACTATCTTGACCGGCCGCTCAGGGAAACCCGGTGCCGGGCTTTGCGCCCGTGCTGGCGACACGGCGGGCTGCGCAACGGCGAACAAGAGGGCAAGCAGGGCGTGACGGCGCGAAGTGTTAAGGCTCATTGCAGGTTTCCGGAATAAGGGTTTTCACGACAACGATTGTGCCGCGCAGACAAGACGCTCGCATGACAGTCTGCCTCAGGGCCGATCGCCCAACAATACGCACAGTTGGCGCAGGTCCGACACGCTGGCGTGCGGCCTGGCCTCATGTTTCCACTCCAGATCAGAACGGTTCACCCAGACGGTTTGCATGCCTGCCTGCAGACCACCGAGCACGTCCAGCGTCGGATCGTCGCCAACGTGCAGCACCTCTTCAGAGCGCACTCCAGCAGCTTCGGCAGCCGCGTGAAATATGCGCGCGTCCGGCTTGCCGACGCCGAACATGTGCGCGCTCAGGCTGGCGGTGAAGTGCGCCCCGATACCCACGCGCGCCACATCCGCATTGCCATTCGATATGGCCACGATCGGAAAACGGCTGGCCAGGAAGCCCAGTGCCGGCAACACGTCGGCAAACAGGTCGACCCGCATGCGGTGATCGAGAAATACCTGGAAGGCAGGTTCGGCCAGCGCGGTGTCTTCGCCCGCACGCTCCAGCGCCAGGCGGATGCATTCGCGCCGCATGGCACTCATGTCATGGCCAAGGTCGGGGCGCGACCGCAGCACCTGTTCACGCAAATCCAGCCGGGCGCGCGGATCGGAAAACACCCGCGCCGCGAAAGGCGCGGATTGTGACAGCCACGACACCAGTTCACGCTCGGCCCGTTGGATCGTCGGCCAGATCGGCCACAAGGTATCGTCCAGGTCGAGGCCAATCGCCCTGATTTTCGATAAGTCGAGCATAGGTGCGGGAGAATACAACATGCCTTCGCCCCGATTCGCCCAAGAACCTGCCTTCACGCACGGACAAGCACCACGCACCGCTGTGTTGTATTGCAACCTGGGTACCCCCGACGCGCCAACCGCCGCTGCCGTGCGGCGTTACCTGGCGCAATTCTTGAGTGACCCGCGCGTGGTGGAAATACCGCGGCTGCTCTGGCTACTGATTCTGCACGGCGTCATCCTGCGCGTACGGCCTGCCAAGTCCGCGGCCAAGTACGCCCGCATCTGGACCGCCGATGGTTCTCCACTCAAGCTCTGGACCGAAAAACAGGCCAAGCTGCTGCAAGGCTGGTTGGCGCAACGCGGGCATATGGTGCCGGTACGTTACGCCATGCGTTACGGGCAAACCTCGATTGCGTCCCAACTCGACGCGTTCAAGGCCGAAGGCGTGACGCGGGTACTGGTATTGCCGGCCTATCCGCAATACTCGGCCACCACCACGGCAAGCGTGTTCGACGCGGTCTACGCGTGGGCCGGCCGCACCCGCTTGATTCCGGAACTGCGTTTTGTCAACCAATACCATGATGACCCGCTGTACATCGAAGCGCTCGCCAAGCGCGTGTCGAAGCATTGGCAGGACCACGGCCGGGGCGACCAGTTGGTGATGAGTTTCCACGGCTTGCCGCAGCGCACGCTGCAACTGGGCGACCCTTACCATTGCCAGTGTTTCAAAACCGCCCGGCTGCTGGCGAACCGCCTGGGATTGCAAAAGGACCAGTTCAAGGTCACCTTCCAGTCGCGCCTGGGGCGGGCCAAATGGCTGCAACCGTACACCGAACCGAGTCTGGTCGCCATGGCTCGCTCGGGAGTCGCGCGCGTGGATGTGATTTGCCCGGGTTTCACCGGCGACTGCCTGGAGACGCTGGAAGAAATCGCCATTGAAGGCAGAAATGCGTTCCTCGGCGCGGGCGGCAAGGAGTTCCACCATATTGCATGCCTGAACGACCAGCCCGAGTGGATCAGCGCCTTGTGCGCGTTGGCGCAGCAGCATATGGGTGGATGGAATACGCACCAATCGACTGACCCTGCCGCGCTGGAGGCGTCGCGCGCTCGTGCCCTGGCACTGGGAGCAAAACAATAGGCGCTGCCGACGCGGCGCGTCGACTCAAACGCCCAACCATACCGATTACCCTTTAACCCAAACCATTACACATGACCTATTGCGTTGCCATCAAACTGAACGCCGGGCTGGTTTTCCTGTCCGACTCGCGCACCAACGCCGGGCTGGACCAGATCAGCACCTTCCGCAAGATGATCGTCTACGAACGGCCGGACGACCGTTTCATGGTGCTGCTGTCGGCCGGCAATCTGAGCATCTCGCAGTCGGTACGCGAGATATTGCAGGTGGAGCATTTGAAGGAACACGCCGACAGTGAGCCGATCACGATCTGGAACGCAAAAAGCATGTTCGACGCCGCGCGGGTGCTGGGCTCCACGATACGCCACGTGCATGATCGCGACGCCGCTTCGTTGCAGCACTCGGGCGTTGAATTCAACGTTTCGCTGATATTCGGTGGCCAGATCCAGGGCGAGGCGATGCGGCTGTTCCAGGTCTATTCGGCTGGCAACTTCATCGAAGCCACACCCGAGACGCCATACTTTCAGGTCGGGGAATCCAAATACGGCAAACCGGTGCTTGACCGGGTCATCACACCCGATACACCATTGGACGAAGCCGCCAAATGCGCGCTGGTGTCGATGGACTCCACGCTGAAATCCAACCTGTCGGTCGGCCTGCCGCTGGACCTGGTGGTCTACGAGGCGAACCGCTTTCAGACCGACAAAGTGGTTTGTATCGACGAGAACAACCCATATTTCAAGATGATGCACAACAACTGGGGCAAGAAGCTGCGCGAGGTATTCGACAGTATTGAAGACCCGATGTGGAAGGGTGAACAAACCGACGTGCCGTTGATGGTGGAGGCACAACGCCACAAACCGCTCAAGAAAATCACCACGCCGCAAGAGAAACTGATCTGATGGCACTGATCGTTTTTTCGCACGCCAACAGTTTTCCCGCCAGCACCTACCGGGTATTGTTCAAGCACCTGAAGGCGCGCGGCTTCAAGGTCAAGGCGGTCGAGAAGTTCGGCCACGCAGCGCAATATCCGGCTAGCAACAACTGGCCGCATCTGGCGCAACAACTGGTTGACTTCACCGAGATCGAAACCGCAAAAGCTGGCCAGCCGGCCTTCCTGGTTGGCCACTCACTCGGCGGCTTGCTGAGCCTGATGGCCGCCGCCCGCCATCCGGAACTGACCCGTGGCGTGTTATTGGTCGACTCGCCGGTCCTGGGTGGCTGGCGTGCAACCACGCTGGGCATGATCAAGAGATCGCAGATGGTGGGGTCGATTTCACCCGGCGCGGTCAGCCGCCGCCGGCGCGACAGTTGGCCCGACACGGCCGCGGCGCTGGAGTATTTTCAGCAAAAGAAGATCTTCGCGCGCTGGGATCCGCAGGTGCTGCACGACTATGTGGAACATGGCACCCACTTTGAGGCTGGCCAACGTGTGTTGAGTTTCGACCGCGACATAGAGACGGCGATCTACAACACCTTGCCCGACAACCTTGACCGCATGTTGCGCCGCCACCCGCTCAAATGCCCGGTCGCGTTTATCGGTGGCCTGAATTCGCGCGAAATGAAACAGGTCGGCATGGCGATGACGGAACGACTCACCAGGGGACGCATCAGCATGGTCGATGGCAGCCACCTGTTTCCGATGGAAAAGCCACTCGTGGCGGCGGCCGCCATCGAAGCCGCTTTGCTGAACCTGCAAAGCCTGCCAGCCTCAAGCGGCCCAGGTGACGGCTCCGCTCCAGGCCGTGGCCAGCACCAGGATGCCAAACGCAATGCGGTACCAGGCGAAGCCGGTAAAGGTATGGGTAGCGATGTAACGCAATAACCAGCGTATACACAACCAGGCGCTGACAAACGAGAACAACAGGCCGACGCCAAACATCGGCAGGTCAGCCATCGACAACAAGGCGCGCTCCTTGTACAGGCTGTAGGCGCCGGCACCAATCAGCGTGGGAATAGCAAGGTAAAACGAGAAATCGGTGGCGGCCTTGCGCGACAAGCCCAGCAGCATGCCGCCGATGATGGTCGCCCCGCTGCGGCTGGTTCCCGGAATCATGGCCAGACACTGGACCAGGCCGACTTTCAGCGCGTCGATTGCCGTCATCGCATCCACATCCTGAATACGCGGCGCGCTTGCCGGCTGGGCCTGACGCTTTTCCGCCCACAGAATAATGAACCCACCGGCAATGAATGCGCTCGCCACAACCACCGGCGTGAACAGGTTGGCCTTGATGGCTTTGCCAAACAGCAAGCCCAACACTACCGCCGGAAGAAAGGCAATCAGCACATTGAGCGCAAAACGCCGCGCCTGTGGTTGCGTTGGCAAGGCGAGCAGGGTGTCGCGTATTTTTTGCCAGTAGACGATGATGACGGCGCAAATAGCGCCGGTCTGGATCGCGATGTCGAACACCTTGCCCTTGGCGTCGTCCAGGCCCAGCAAGGCGCCGGCCA
>JANNGR010000039.1:0-2294 GCA_031403955.1 Betaproteobacteria bacterium | reverse complement strand
CGAAATTCACCATCTTTGTGATCGCCGCTGGGGTGGTGGTGTTCCTCCTGCTTGACTTCTTGATCCACCGGACACGAGCCGGAAAGCTGATGCAGGCGGTCGCCAGCGACCCATGGATGTCGGCGATGCTCGGGGTGAACGTTCCGGCACTGCTGCGCTTGAGCGTCGTCGCGAGCTTTGCGTTGGCCGGATTCGCGGGTGGCCTGCTGTTGCCGCTGCAGACCGTCGACCTCACCGTTGGCGGTTCTTATCTGCTGCTGTCGTTCTTCGCCGTCATCATCGGCGGGCTGGGCAGCGTGCGCGGCGCGTTCGCGGCCTCGCTGTTGCTCGGTGTGGTGCAGAATCTGGGCAACGTGTTGCTGCCCAACGTGCCGGGCCTGGCGATATACGTCGCATTGACCGCATTCCTCATATTTTGGCCGAATGGCCTCGTGCCGCCGAAGGGGGCGCACGCATGAAGTCGGCCGCTACCGCCCTCGACGTCCAGCCCGCCGAAGGCTTGGCGAGCATCGCGCCGGCGTCGGCGCGCACGCCGTTCGTGCTGGGCGCACTGACGCTCGTCGCGGCCGCAACGGTTCCGCTGTGGGCCAACCCCGGCCTGGAGTTCATCATCGGGCTGGTGCTGATCCAGGCACTGTTTGCGATGTCCTGGAACATTCTCTTCGGCTACGCGGGATTGGCCTCGTTCGGCCATGCCGGTTTCTTCGCGATGGGCGCCTACACCACCGGCGCGCTGCTGCGTTATCAGGTCGCACTACCGTTCCCGCTGATGCTCATGCTTGGGGCCCTGATCGGTGCCGCCGCCGCCTGGCTGATCGGCATCGTCGCACTGCGCCGCCTCTCCGGGATTTTCCTGGCAGTGTTGACGGTGGCGCTGTCCGAGATACTGCGCCTGGTGATCAGTTACTCCAAGCTGCTGGGTGCCGAGGACGGACTGTCCAACATTCCGCGCCCGAAGATCGACCTCGGGTTCACCGTGCTGAACCTGGCTTCGTCACAGGCTTACTACATGTTCCTGCTGTTCACCATTGTCCTGGCCACGGCGGGCTTGTGGTGGCTGCTGCACAGTCGTTATGGCCGCATCTTCGAGGTGATCCGCGAGGATGCTGAGCGGGCTACCTTCCTGGGTACCAACGTGGCCGGTTACCGTATTCTGGCGTTCGTTATTTCCGGCGCCGTGGCCGCATTTGCGGGTGCGCTATATGCGCCCTGGACGCGCATCGTGACGCTGGAGGAGGTTCACTGGCTGCAGTCGCTGCAGCCGATGCTCCACACGCTGCTGGGCGGCGTGGGCTCCTTCTGGGGGCCGGCGATCGGCGCCGCCGTGTTCGCGGCAATCGGCTACTACACCCGGACCTTCGCCGGGCTGTACGAGGTGATCGTCGGCGGCCTGCTGATTGCGATCATCCTGGTAGCGCCGAGCGGCGTCGTCGGCATGTACCGCCAGCTCCATGCGCGCCTTGCGGCCCGCCGGCCGGAGGGTGGCGCATGAGCTGCCGGGCCGCTCCCAAAGCTCATAGCAACGCAGCGCTTTGCGCGGAGGCCATCTTATGATCCCTCTGCTGCGGATTGAGCAGCTGCGCGTGAGCTACGGCGAGCTGGAGGTCATCAAAGGCGTCAATCTGGACGTGGCCCGCGGGGAAACTTTCGCCGTGATCGGTCCCAACGGCGCCGGCAAGACCACGCTGTTCAAGGCGATCACCGGGGAGGCGCCGGTCAGCGGCGGCGTCGTGCGCTTCGACGGGCAGGACATCACGCGCATGCCGGTGCATCTACGCGCGCGTGGCGGTTTCGGGCGCACGTTCCAGGTAGCACGCGTGTTCCAGGGGCTCACGGTCCTGGGCAACGTCATCGCCAGCGTCGAGGCGCGCCTGCGCGGCGCTGGCCATTCATGCGGTCCATGGTACGGCTGGCGTCCGGCGCGGCACGTGGTCGACGAAGCCGCACACCTGCTGGCCGAGCTCGCGCTGGCGCAGGTGCGCCACGTGGAAGCGCGTTTACTGTCGCACGGCGACAAGAAACGCCTGGAGATCGCGCTCGTGCTGGCGCAGCAACCACGCGTCCTGATGCTCGATGAGCCCACCGCGGGCATGTCCCACTCTGACCGGCTAGGGATCGTGGAGCTGATTCAGCACCATGATCCGGTCGGCCAGGCCGAAGATCACGTCCATGTCGTGTTCCGTCATGACGACGGTCACGCCCTTGTCGCGGCGCAGGCGCTGAATCAGCTCCACGATCCCTAGCCGGTCAGAGTGGGACATGCCCGCGGTGGGCTCATCGAGCATCAGGACGCG
>JANNGR010000038.1:0-8138 GCA_031403955.1 Betaproteobacteria bacterium | reverse complement strand
CTGGGCGGCAAATCGGCCACCATGGTGCTGGACGACGCCGACCTCGAGCATGCCGTGAATGGTGTTCTCTATGGCATCTTCAGCTCGTCGGGCGAGTCGTGCATCGCGGGTTCGCGCCTGTTTGTGGCGCGCAAGATATACGACGAATTCCTGCAGCGCCTCACGGTGCGCGCCGCGGCGCTACGCGTGGGCGACCCGGCGGACGAGCGCACCCAGATGGGGCCGCTGATTACGGCCAGGCACCGCGAATCGATCGAGCGTTATGTGGAGCTCGGCCGCGGCGAAGGCGCGAGTGTGCGCACCGGTGGTGTGCGGCCACAAGGCGCGCTGTATGAGCGCGGTTACTACTACCTGCCTACGATTCTCGAAGGCGTGAAGAACACCGACCAGATCTGCCAGCAAGAGATTTTCGGCCCGGTGCTGGTCGCTTTGCCGTTCGACAACGAAGACGACCTGATCGCCCAGGCCAACGACAGCGTGTACGCGCTGGCTGCCGGCATCTGGACGCGCGACTACAAGCGTGCTTGGGCGCTTGGCCGCGCGGTGCAGGCCGGCACGGTATGGATCAACACCTACAAGCAGTTGTCCATTTCGACCCCGTTCGGCGGCTGGCGCGACAGCGGCCTGGGCCGCGAGAAGGGTCGCCTCGGGCTGCTGCAATACATGGAACAAAAAAGCCTGTACTGGGGCCTAAATGCACAACCACTGGCGTGGGCCAACTGAACCCGCCCACGACACCAGGAGTAAACATGGACCCCCACGTTCACGTTCGTTCACTGCCCCCCAAGGGGGCTAAGTGCCGCGGCTCCAAGCCTGCCTGCGCAGGCTTGGACGGCACGCAGAACTGCTGCGTCTCGCAGCAGTGCGGTCTGCAAGACCATGCCTCCTTTGAGTCGGCTCGGCAGGAGGCAATATGAGCGTATTGGGAATCGACGAAATTACCTACGGCGCGGACGACCTGCCGACCTGTCGCCGCTTTTTCCAGGACTGGGGTCTGTCCCTGGTCAGCGAAGAAACCGACCAACTGGTGTTTGAAACTCTCAACGGCTGCCGGGTGATCGTGGCTGCCAGCACGCGGGCCGGCCTGCCGCCAGCGATGGAAGCTGGGCCGACGCTACGCCAGGTGGTTTGGGGGGTGCAGAGCGCCGCCGACCTCGCGCTCTACACCGGCCACATTCGCGCGCAACCTGGCTTTGTGCAGGAGGCGGACCGAATTGGTTGCACCGATCCCAACGGGCTGTCGGTACGCCTGCAAGTCACACGCAAGCGCCCGATCGAAGTGCAGTGCGCCGAGCACAACACCTGGAACCGCAAAGGGCGCATCAACCAGCCCAGCCCAGCCTACACACGCGCCACGCCGATCGAAGTTGGCCATGTGGTGTTCTTTGTGAAAGATGTGGTTGCCTGCGAGCGTTTCTACCTGGAGAGCTTCGGATTTGCCGCCTCCGACCGCTACCCCGGCCGCGGCTCCTTCCTGCGCTGCGCGCCCGACGGCGGCCACCACGACATCTTCCTGCTGCAACGCCCCGCCGGCGATTGCGCACTGAACCACGTGGCGTTTACCGTGCGCGACATCCACGAAGTGTTCGGCGGCGGCATGCACATCTCGCGCTGCGGCTGGGAAACCCAGCTCGGCCCGGGCCGGCATCCGGTCTCGTCGGCCTACTTCTGGTATTTCCGTAACCCGGCCGGCGCGCTGGCCGAGTACTACGCCGACGAAGACCAGCTAACCGCCGACTGGCAGCCGCGCGATTTCGAGCCCGGCCCCACTGTGTTTGCCGAATGGGCGATTGAAGGCGGCATCGACGGCAATACGCGCCGCCAGAAGAGCGCCGGGGCGCCCGTTGGCCAGTTCATCACTGACAGAAGCTAGGACCCGCTTACCCCTCCCACCCAACCCGGCACCGCAAGGTGCCATTCACAACCGGAACCATCCATGAAATACACCCGTCGCCACGCGCTTGCCATTGCCGTCTCCATCGGCGCCGCCCTGTCCACCGGCAGTGCCTTCGCGCAGGCCTATCCCAACAAACCCATCACAATAGTCGTGTCGTACCCCGCGGGCGGCGACACCGATGCCATGGCACGCCTGTATGCCGAAAAACTGACCACCCGTCTTGGTCAGACGGTAATCGTCGACAACCGCCCCGGCGCCAGCGGCACGATTGGCAGCGCCTCGGTTGCCAAGGCAGCGCCGGACGGTTATACGCTGCTGCTCGCGCCCAGCACGATTTCCATCGCGCAACTGGTGCTCAAGACCGGCTCCGGTTCGAGCTACGACACACTCAACGGCTTCACGCCGATCGTCCAGACCTCCATCCAGCCGCTGTTCATCGCGGCCAGCACGGCCGCCGGCACCAAGGATCTCAAGGAACTGGTGGCATTGTCCAAAACCAAGAACTTGTCCTATGCCAGTCCTGGCAGCGGCTCGCCGATGCACATCCTGGGCGAAGTCTTCAATAAGGCGGCGGGCGTGAAGCTTTCGCACGTACCGTACCGCGGCGTGGCACCGGCGGTCAACGACGTGCTTGGCGGCCACGTGCCCGTGACTTTCATGACGTTCGGTCCGGTGGCGCCGCACATCGCGAGCGGAAAGGTGGTGTTGCTGGCCGTGGCGGACCCCCAGCGATCCACGCTGGCACCGAATGTGCCGACGCTGGCCGAACTCGGTTACAAGGACGTGGACATCGGTGCCTGGCAGGGGTTGTTCGGACCCAAGGGTCTGCCCGCTGACGTAGCCCGCACGCTCAACAGCCACCTTAACGAGATTCTCAATATGCCCGACGTGGTCGCCAAGATGGCCGTTTTTGGTGCGCTCCCAGCCGGTGGCGATCCTGCGCGGCTGGCCAAGTCCAACGCCGTCGACTACGAGCGTTTTGGCAAGATCATCAAAGAGTTCGGCATTCAGGCCGACTGACATCGAAGGAGACTTGTGATGCAAACCGACCGCTACCTCCAACCTCACCAGGCACGCCAGCGTGCCACCACCACCTTTGAAGACCTGCTGGGCGACGCCATCGAGCGCGCCTTCGCGGACGGCGCGCACGCGCTGCCCGAAATCGTGGCCCACCTGAACCGCACCGGTCCGTCGAGCGAGAACGGTCAGGAGTGGACCGAACAGAGCTTCCAGGCCTTGATGGCCCGCCTTGGCACTTGAGGAAAACCATGAACACCATCGTATTCACCAAGGATCCGGTCGACGTGCTGCTCAAGGACGGCCTCAAAAATCTCTGGCATCCAATCAGCCCGTCCGGGTTCGTCGGCGAGCGCCCGATTTCGTTGCGCCGGTTGGGCAAGAAAATCGCCCTGTGGCGTGACGGGACGGGCATTCTGCATGCGCTGGAAGACCGCTGCCCGCACCGCGGCGCGCCGCTGTCACAGGGTGTCGTACTGGGCGACCGCCTTGCGTGCCCGTACCACGGCGTCGAAGTGCGTTGCGACGGCACCGTGACCAAGGTGCCGGGCAGCCCGGGCTGCAAGCTGGAAGGCACGCGCGCGACGCTGTCCTTCCATGTTCAGGAAGCGTATGGCGCCATCTTTTTCTACAACAGCGACGTGAACATCGACACGCCCCCGCCGATGACGATGCCTCACGAGCTGAGTTCACCCGAATATTCGCATTTCCTGTGTTACGTCGAGTGGAAGGGTGACTACCGCTATGCGATCGACAATGTGATGGACCCGATGCACGGCACCTTCCTGCACAAGCAATCGCACTCCATGGCCGAAGGCGACAACACGGCCAAGTTCCAGGTCCGTACCACCGACACCGGTTTCGTGTTCGAAAAAATCGGTCAGCGCGGCGTCAACTTCGACTGGACCGAATGGGGCAACACCGGTGTGCATTGGATGCGGCTCGAAATTCCTTACCCGAAGACCGGCGGACCCGGCGGCAATTTCGCGATCGTCGGCTGTTCCACCCCGATCGGCGACAACCTGAGCGCGCAGTTCTTCTGGCGCTGCCGCAAAGTGTCGTCGTGGCAGCGTGACACCTGGCGCTTCCTGTATCGCAACCGGCTCGAGGCACGCCATTGGGAAGTGCTCGAGCAAGACCGCGTGATGTTGGAGCAAATGGAGCCTGACGCAAATCAGCACGAGAACCTGTACCAGCATGACATCGGCCTGGTGCGCCTGCGCCGCCACCTGCGCAACCTGGCGGAAGAGCAACTGGAGGCAGCGGCAGCGCCGAAAGTCGGCGGTTCGGCCTGATTCACTCTCGTCCGTGGAAATGCCATGTCTACTACCCTGACCGCTTTTGTCCACACATTGCGCCACGAGGCCGACGATGTGATCAGCATCGAGTTGCGCCCGGAGTCCGGGACGGAGTTTCCCGTCTTCACTCCGGGATCGCACATCGACCTGCACCTGCCCAATGGCCTCGAGCGCCGGTACTCGCTGTCCAACCCCTGTGAGGAGCGCAGCCGCTACGTGATCGGTGTGCTGCGCGACCGCGCCAGCCGTGGCGGCTCGCGTTGCGTGCACGAGCAATTGCGGGTCGGCATGCGTCTGCCGATCTCGGCGCCACGTAACCACTTCCCGTTACACGAAGACGCCGGGCACACCGTACTCATCGCGGGGGGCATCGGCATCACTCCCATTTTGTGCATGGTGCGCCGGCTCAAGGCAATCGGGGCTTCATTCGAAATGATGTACTTCGCGCGTTCACGCCAGGGCGCGGCCTTTGTGGCCGAACTGGAGGCGATGGGCATACCGCTGATGCTGCACTTCGACCAGGAAAAGGGCGGCCCGCCCGACCTAAAGGCGCTGCTTTGCGCCCGGGCACCCGACGCACGGACGCACTACTACGCTTGCGGCCCGACGGTGATGCTCGACGCCTTCGAGAGAATCTGCGCCGAACTCGGACACGAAAACGCCCACGTCGAGCGTTTTGCCGCGGTGGAGGTGGCCGCATCGGCCGATGCGCATGCGACTTACACCGTCGAACTGCGCCGCAGCGGCCGCAGCATCACCATCACGCAGGGCAAGTCGATACTCGACACGTTGCTCGCCGCCGGCGTGGAGGTCGATCACAGTTGCTGCGAAGGCGTGTGCGGCTCGTGCGAAACCCGTGTGCTGGCGGGCGAGCCGGACCACCGCGACTCCATTCTCAGTGTCAAGGAGCGCGCGTCCAACAAGGTCATGATGGTTTGCGTCTCTGGCTGCAAGAGCGATTCGTTGGTGCTGGATCTCTGAACCTAGAAACCGCAGTTGACCGTTCACTTCAACAAGAAACGCAGCATGAACTCTCGCTTATCTGGCTTTGAAGCACCTCACCCATTGGGTGACGCCGCTACGCACCCGATTGCGCCGCCCTGGCGCACGCTGGCGGCGTTGCTCCTCCTTGCAGCCAAGAGCCTGCCGCGTCGTCGCGCCTTGCCAGCGCACGCCATGACGGCTCACTCGGGCGCGTCCAACTGCGGTTTCTAGGTTGAATTTCCCGCCTGGCGACATTCAGAACAGGGATACACATGAACACACTGGATACAAGCGCCAAAGGCGTCTATCTGATCGCCGTCACGCCGTTTGCCGATGACGGCAAGCTGGACCTTGCCAGCACCGATTGCATGGTCGATTTCTACCTGCAACGTGGTGCCAGCGGCCTGACCATACTGGGCATACTGGGCGAAGCTGGCAAACTGACGGCCAAAGAATCGCGCGACTTTGTCAGGCAGGTGCTGGCGCGCGTCAACCGACGCGTGCCGGTGGTGGTGGGCGCGTCGTCGCCCGGCTTCGCCGCGATGCGCGAACTGACCGTGAGCGCCATGGACATGGGCGCCTCGGGTGTGATGGTGGCGCCGGCATCCACGCTGCGCACCGACGACCAGATACTGGCCTATTTCGACCTGGTCGGTGCGACGCTCGGGCCGCAAGTGCCCTGGGTATTGCAGGACCATCCGGTCTCGACTGGCGTGCAGATGTCACCCGGCGTGGTGTTGAAAATACTCAACAACTCGCCCAACTGCGTGATGCTGAAACACGAGGATTCACCGGGCCTGGCAAAACTGACGTTTATCCGCTCCGCCAACACACGTGGCGAAGTCCGCCGGGTATCCATCCTGACGGGCAACGGCGGCGGACTGTTCCTGCCCGAAGAACTCACACGCGGCGCGGATGGCGCCATGACCGGCTTTGCCTATCCGGAAATGATGGTCGATGTATGCCAGGCACACGCCGCCGGCGACGTCGAGCGCGCGCACGATATCTTCGACGCCTACCTTCCGCTGGCCCGCTACGAACAACAAAGCGGCATCGGGCTGGCGGTACGCAAACACCTGTTGGTGCAACGCGGCGTCATCAGGTCCGCGATGGTACGCAAGCCGGGGCCGAAACTCTCCGCTGCCGACATCGGCGACATCGAGCGCCTGACCCGAAGACAAACCAAACGGTTGGGCGAGATTCAGGCGGCGGTTTGAGCCGTCGATAGGAACGCGGCGATTCGCCGATTGCCGCTTCGCGCCGCCAGGTCTAAAGAGCGGAAACTCCGCGCCACGGTCTCCAGCAAGGGCCAGGTCGCCATTGGCGCCGGCTTGCGCGGACGCCTGGGCCTGGCGCGCGCCCGGTGCCGCGCGCGGGGTAATCACGCTCGGAAAACACTCGGCTGCTTGACATCCGTCCGGCGTGCCGGTGCTTCGGGACGGACACGGAGACCAATTGGAGTTCCAATATTCCATGAAATAGAAATATATTATGTTTGAATATCATGGTAAATCGTGGTACCGTCGCCGCATGCTCTTGCGCCGCGCACTTGAACACGCCGTCCGGACCGCCTTGGGCCGTTCGCGCGCCGTCGTGCTCAACGGGCCGCGCCAGTCGGGCAAGAGCACTATCGCGCAAACACTTCTGAGCCGCGCCTCCCCCAACTATTTCGACCTTGAAAATCCGCTCCAGGCCGAGCGCCTCGCGCAACCGTTCGACACCTTATCGCGCCTGACCGGCCTGGTGGTGATCGACGAAGTGCAGCGCCAGCCAGGCCTGTTTCCAGTGCTTCGGGTGCTGATCGACCGGTCTGATGCGCCGGGCCAATATTTGCTGCTGGGCAGTGCCTCGCCTGCGCTGCTGCGCCAGACCGGCGAGTCGCTGCTGGGCAGGGTCGAGACGGTGGAAGTGGGTGGCTTCGATCTCGCGGAAACCTGCGGCCCGACTGGCGGGCAGGTCGGCGGCGCGGTGCAGCAGCTCTGGCTGCGCGGCGGGTTTCCGCGTTCATACCTGGCCGCCTCAGACGCGGACAGCATGGCCTGGCGCGCCGGCGCCGTCGCCAGCCATGTCGAGGTGGACCTGCCGCAATTCGGGGTCAATATCGCCGCTCCGGCGATGCTGCGTTTCTGGCGCATGCTGGCCCACTACCACGGACAGATCTGGACGGCGGCGGACCCTGCACGCTCGCTCGGTGTGTCGGAGCCCACCGTGCGGCGCTACCTCGACACGCTGACGCAGACCCTGATGGTGCGCCAGTTGCAGCCCTGGCATGAGAACCTGGACAAGCGGCAGGTAAAGGCGCCCAAGATTTACTTTCGCGACACCGGGTTGCTGCACGCGCTGATGGGCGTCGCGACGTTGCCAGAATTGCTCGCGCACCCACGTTGTGGCGCCAGTTGGGAAGGTTTCGCGCTGGAGCAGGTGCTGCGCCTCGCCAAACCCGACGAGGCCTATTTCTGGGCCACCCACCAGGGGGCGGAACTCGATTTGCTGCTGCTCAAGGGCGCACGACGCGTCGGCGTCGAATTCAAGCGCGCCGATGTGCCCCGGGTAACACGGTCGATGCGCATTGCCATGCATGACCTGAAGCTTGACGTGTTGTATGTCGTTTATCCCGGCGATCAGCGGTTCACGCTAGAGGATGGCGTCCAGGCCGTGCCTTTGTGGGCCTTGTTGCCTGCGCGATAGACGCACAACCGGGTGGCCAGCGATCCGACACAAGTCCATTTCATCCACACTGTTGGGTACGTCACTTACAGCGCATCCCAGCACGCTTACGCTGCGCCGCATGGGCCATTGCGTACTAGTAGTCCGTTTCACCAAAATCATTACATGAAACCGCGGCTTTTTCCGCCATGCGTCGTTGCAGCCCCTTGCCGCACTGCCAGTGCGGCTGCGGGTCTACGCCTAGCCTGGCGAAAAAATCCATCGGTTTCATTTCG
>JANNGR010000037.1:0-1616 GCA_031403955.1 Betaproteobacteria bacterium | reverse complement strand
GTCAAGGCGCGCGGCCTGGCAATCAGCCAGCCACGCGCCCCAAACGTGGCGGCGCAAGACGGCATTGAAGCCATTCATGGTGTGGCCAGCCCGCTGCGCTTGATGGACACCCCGCCCACGCTGCGCCACGCGCCACCGGCGCTGGGTCAACACACCGATGAGGTGCTGGCGGAGCTGGGGCTGGATGCGGTTGCGATCGGAGCGTTGCGTAAAGCCGGTGTGGTGTAGTGCAGGCCGCGGCGGTTATTGCTTGGTGAGCGTGGTGCCGTCGATCTTCACGACATTGCCCGCAGCCCAGGCTGGTTGGGCTTCCTGCTCAAAGGTTTTGCTGGTCCCGTCTTTCATCTTGACGCTCGTGACCCACACCTTCTTGCTGCTAATTTTCTTCTGAATCTCATTGCCGACCACACCGCCGACAACCGCACCACCCACTGTGGCCACGGTGTTGCCGGTGCCCTTGCCAACCTGATTGCCGAGCAGGCCACCGGCCACCGCGCCGCCTGCCACACCCAGCACGCCGCCTTTTCCTTTGCGTTTTTCTCTCTTCACCGACTCCACCGTGCCACAGGTGTCGCAAGTGGCCAGCGTGACCGCTGCCTTGGCCTTCTCGGTCATGGCTTTGGCTTTGTCGGTGGCGGTCTGTACCGCGCTGGTTTGCGCCCAGGTACCGGCAGCGGCAAACAGCAAACCGGTGATCAAGAGTTTTTTCATCGCCTTTTCTCCATCAAAGTGAATCGTGGCATCACGCTTGATTAACGCATGTCGCTGATTTTGGGTCTACGCAAAAATGTAAAGAACTAGCCCGCGCCGGGTCAGGTGCGGTTTTGGATTTGCGGGCTTTGCGCCTGTGGCAGTGGTCTTGGGGCGGCAGACACCGGCCAGTTGCCATCAGCCGGGTGCAATACGCCGCTGTCGACGGTGACCCTCTCGCCAAGCGCGGGCGATGTGGCTTGCTCGATGGTTCTGGTGCTGCCGTCTTCCATCCGCACGCGCACCTGGTAGGCGGTTTCTTTGCGGACGTTTTTCTCGATCGCGTTGCCGGCCAGGCCGCCGCCAACGGCACCCAGAATGGTGGCCACGGTGCGACCATTGCCCTTGACTACCTGGTTGCCCACCACCGCGCCCAGTACACCGCCGGCCACGGCACCAATACCGGCTGTGGCACCTTTACGCTGGATTGACGTCACGGCTTCGACGGTGCCGCAGTTGGAGCAGATTGGTTTGGTCGCTACCGGGGCTGGCGCTGCTGCCGGTAGGGTTGCGGCAGCCACTGGAGCGGCAGCCGCGTGCGCTGGCGCCGCTCGGACAGTCTTGGCTGGCGGCGGTTTGACGACCACTGGCGGCGCTTTGGGCGGCGCCACCAGGTCGTCCTGTTGCATGGAGGGCTGTAGCGCCGGTTCGGACTGTGTCGTGTTGGCAGTCGCCACCAGCGCGGTGTGTCCGTCGAGCGGACGGGTTTGTACATAGACCAGGCTCGCGCCCATGGCTAGTACAGCCACGCTGAGCACGCCGACGGCCGCCCACAGTGGTTTGGTGTTGGCCTGGTAGGCCGGCAAAGTTTCGATGGCTGCGTTCATGTTCGTTTCCTTCAGGTGGCGGGCGTGGAAGCGGCCCGG
>JANNGR010000036.1:0-3745 GCA_031403955.1 Betaproteobacteria bacterium | reverse complement strand
GTCGACCGCCACATCCATCGGCGGCATTTCGTATTCGGCCAGGTTCTTTTTCCAGCTCGCGTTGGCGCGTTGCGCCAGGTCGCGTGAGCCTTCGGCTTCCCATTGTTCGTAACTGTTGTTGTCGGTGATCGGCGAGCGGTAGAAGGCAGTCTCGAAGTTGGCCTGGGTGTGGGCGCAGCCCAGGAAGTGTTTGCCCGGGCCGACCTCGCGAATCGCGTCCATGGCCTGGCCGTTTTCGGACAGGTCCACACCAGCCATCAGGGTGTGCATCATGCCGGCCTGGTCGACGTCCATTATGAATTTTTCGTAACCCATCGACAGGCCACCCTCCAGCCAGCCGGCCGTGTGCAACACAAAGTTGACACCTGCCAGGCAGGTCGGCAACATGGTGTTGGCAGACTCCGAAGCCGCCTGGGCGTCGGCGATCTTCGAGCCGCACAACCCGCCGCCGGAGCGAAATGGCACCCCGAGGCGGCGCGCCAAAGCGGCCATTACAAACAGCACCAGCGCCGGCTCGGGGGTGCCGAAGGTGGGCGCGCCGGATTGCATCGAAATGCTTGAGGCGAAGCTTCCCAGCACCACCGGTGCGCCGGGGTTGCAGAGTTGCACGAATGCCATGCCGGCCAGCGCTTCGGCATAGGTCTGCGCGCAGGTGCCGGCCACCGTCACCGGCGACATCGCACCAGCCAGGATGAACGGCGTGATGATGTTCGCCTGGTTGGCGCGCGCATACACCTTGGCCGCGCCGAGCATGGTCTCGTCGAAGGTCATCGGCGAGTTGGCGTTGATCAGGTTGATGATCGTGGTGCGGGGCCTACCCGTCAGCGGGTCCATGGCATCGTCGGCGAACAGGATCTTGGCCATCTCGACCGTGTCCTTGGCGCGGTCAGGGTGGGTGACGGAGCCCATGAAGGGCTTGTCGCTGTATTTCATGTGGGCGTACACCATGTCGAAGTGGCGCTTGTTCACCGGCAGGTCAACCGGCTCGCAAACCGTGCCGCCAGAATGGTGCAGCGGGTTCGCCATGTAGGTCAGTTTGACGAAATTGCGGAAGTCTTCGATCGTCGCGTAGCGGCGCCCACGGTCCAGGTCGCGCACGAACGGCGATCCGTAGGCCGGCGCAAATACCGTGTTCTTGCCGCCAATCAGGACGTTGTGCGCCGGGTTGCGTGCGTACTGCGTGAATTCGCGCGGCGCGTTGTCCTGTACCAGCTTGCGTGCCAGGCCGCGCGGGAAATGCACCCGTTCGCCTTTGACATCGCAACCGGCGCCACGGAATAATTCCAGCGCTTCGGCGTCGTCGCGAAAATCGATCCCGGTTTCTTCCAGTATGGTCTCGGCATTACGCTCGATGATCTGCAACCCCTCTTCGTCCAACACCTCGTAATAGGGAATCCTGCGCGTGATATAGGGTGCGGACTGGGCGCTGCGTGCCGAACGCGCCGCACGTTTGGCTTCGCGCCCGCCGCCCGCGCGCCGAGCGCGTGGGGCCTGTGTTTCAGCCAGTGTTGGTGCGTCGTCCATAACGTGTCTCCAGAGCTTTCGACCTAGAAACCGCAGTTGGACGCGCCCGAGTGGGCCGTCATGGCGTGCGCGGGCAAGGCTGAACGCCGCGGTTCAAAACCCGCTGGTGCGGGTTTGGACGGCGTGAAGAAGGCCGGACTCTGGCCGGACTGCGACCTGCAAGGGCGACGACGCGGCAGGCTCGCGCCTGCAAGGAGGAGCAACGCCGCCAGCGTGCGCCAGGGCGGCGCAATCGGGTGCGTAGCGTTGTCATGCAATGGGTGAGGTACTTCAAAGCCAGAGAAGCGAGAGTTCATGGTGCGTTTCTTGTTGAAGTGAGCGGTCAACTGCGGTTTCTAGGTCAATGGGCGTCAAAGCTGCCCGAGGTATTGACAGTATGGGTAAGCGTCTCGCGATAACGTGGTCCGCAAGCGACGCCATCTTGTGTGCATACGCCAAGCCGGTGTCGCGGCCGGGTTCCCGAATGTCGTTATGTGGACACCCCGAACAGGTTGTCTATCCACAATGCTGGGAGTCCCAGCGCCGTGTCCCCGGTTCCCGCCTAACCGCCAACGCACCGTTCACTTTCTGAAAGTCAGCCATGGCCCTGAGTGTTTTTGACCTTTTCAAGATCGGCATCGGCCCCTCGTCCTCGCACACGGTGGGCCCGATGAAGGCGGCTGCCATGTTTGCGCGGCGCCTGGGCAAATCGAATCTGTTGCCACAAACCGCGCGTATCGAAGCCAAGCTGTACGGGTCGCTCGGCGCCACCGGCAAGGGCCACGGCACCGACACGGCCGTCATGCTCGGGCTGGAGGGTTCGATGCCCGACAGCATCGACCCGGACAGCATCGACGCGCGGATAAAGCAGATTCGCGCCCAGGCCAGCCTGCTGGTCGACGGCAAACAGCCGGTCGGGTTTCATGAACGCACCGACATATTGTTCCTGCGCCGTGAAACCTTGCCGTTTCACTCCAACGGCGTGCGCTTCAGCGCGTTTTCAGGCGACGGCTCGCTGCTTGAGGAGCGCCGTTATTTCTCGGTCGGTGGTGGTTTTGTGGTATCGCAGGAAGAGGCCGACGCGTCGGCCGACCACCCGCGGTTGGTGGTGGACCCGACGCTGGTGGCGCACCCGTTCTCCAGCGGCGACGCGTTGTTGGCCATCACGACCGCGACCGGCTTGTCGATTGCCCAGGTGATGCGCAAGAATGAACACGCCTGGCGCAGCGATGCGGAGCTGGACGCCGGCCTCGACCGGATATGGGACGCGATGAAGGCCTGCGTGGAACGGGGTTGCCGCACCGCAGGCCGTTTGCCGGGTGGCATGCGCGTGAAGCGCCGGGCAGCGGAGTTATACCGTTCGCTCAGCGAGCGGCCGGAGCAGGCACTCAAGGACCAGTTGACGATTCTGGATTTCCTGAATGTCTACGCGATGGCCGTCAATGAAGAAAACGCCGCCGGTGGCCGAGTTGTCACGGCGCCCACCAACGGGGCGGCGGGAATCGTTCCGGCCGTCATGCACTACTACGACCGTTTCGTTGCCGGTGCCAACCAGCAGGGCATCCGTGACTTCCTGTTGACCGCTGGCGCAATCGGTTTGTTGTACAAGGAAAACGCATCCATCAGTGGCGCCGAGGTCGGTTGCCAGGGTGAGGTGGGTGTCGCCTGCTCCATGGCCGCCGCTGCGCTGGCGGCCGTGATGGGCGGCACGCCGGAGCAGGTCGAGAATGCGGCCGAGATCGGCATGGAACATAACCTGGGCCTGACCTGTGACCCGGTCGGCGGGCGGGTGCAGATTCCGTGTATCGAGCGCAACGCCATGGGTTCGGTCAAGGCGCTCAACGCCGCGCGTATGGCGCTGCGCGGCGACGGAACGCATTATGTGTCGCTCGACAAGGTGATCAAGACCATGCGCGACACCGGACGCGACATGATGACCAAATACAAAGAGACCAGTCGCGGCGGCCTGGCCGTGAACGTAATTGAATGCTAAGAGGCTGCGAATCTTTCTACTGCGCGGCCCGATCTGGCGCCTGTGGTGCTCACCGTACGCTTGTACGGCTCCGCTCCTCGACGCCACCTCGGCCCGCTCGCTACGAAATCTTCACAACCTCTGACGACCAACTGGACCGTAGGTGAGCCACTTTTCAATTTTTGCCCTCGCGCGTAATGCGCTCTCGTACCACGAGAACTGGCAGAAGCAGTGGCGCAGTCCGGCGCCAAAAAGCAGCTACGACGCGAT
>JANNGR010000035.1:0-7492 GCA_031403955.1 Betaproteobacteria bacterium | reverse complement strand
GACGCTGGAGATGGACAGCATGGCGCAGATTGCGGGCAAGATCATGGCGCTGGAGCGCGGCGAAACCATAACCGGCATCGTTGACCTGCAGCGCGGTTATTAGTCAGTTCAGGAGTTCCCATGGCATTTCCCACCCGAGTCAAGCTGGTCGAAGTCGGGCCGCGCGACGGTCTGCAAAATGAAAAACAGACGGTACCGGCCGATATCAAGATCGAGTTGGTGCACCGGCTGCAGGAAGCCGGCCTGAAAGAAATCGAAGTCACCAGTTTTGTGAGCCCGAAATGGGTGCCGCAAATGGCTGACAACACGCAGGTGATGGCCGGCATCCGGCGCCAGCCGGGTGTGCGGTATTCGGTGCTGACGCCCAACCTGCAGGGGTTTGAAGCAGCCATCTCGGCCGGCCGGGAGTTCTGGCCCGATGAGATAGTCGTGTTTGGCGCCGCCAGCGAAGCATTCAGCCAGCGCAACATAAATTGCTCCATCGCGCAAAGCATCGAGCGTTTTCACCCGGTGGTCGAGGCCGCCCGCGCCAAGGGCATTTACGTGCGCGGCGCCATGTCTTGCGTCGTTGGATGCCCGTATGAAGGCGACATTGCGCCCGAGCGCGTCGCCCTGCTGGCCGGCTTGATGAAACAGATTGGCGTGCAACATGTGGGTGTGGCCGACACGATCGGGGTCGGCACGCCGGTCAAGGTGCAGCGCGCCATGCAAGCCACGCTGGGGCATTTTGGTATCGATGACGTGTCGGGCCACTTCCACGACACCTATGGCCAGGCGCTTGCCAATACCCTGGCTTGCCTGCAACTAGGCGTGTGGCAGTTCGATACCTCGGTGTCGGGCCTGGGTGGCTGCCCCTACGCCAAAGGCGCCACCGGCAATGTCGCCACCGAAGATGTGGTTTACATGCTGCACGGCATGGGCATAGAGACCGGCATCGACCTTGACAAACTGATAGACGCCGGCCAGTTCATCAGCGATTTCCTGCAACGCAAACCGGGCTCCCGCGCCGCCACCGCGCTGCTCAATAAACGGGCTGGTTGAGGGGTGAAAGCAAAATTGGGGTCTGACCCCCATTTATTTTCCGAAAGTGTTCAACGTGTTGCCGCGTGGCTGCGCGTAAACGCGCACCCGCATTCACCGGTCCTGCTTGACACCGCCGCGCGCACCGCCCAACAAGCCGCCGACGCTCTTGGCGTCAGGCTGGGGCAGATCGCGAAAAGCATCGTCTTGCGGCGTAACAGCGACGACGCCGCGGTGCTGGTCATCACCTCCGGCGACCGCCGAGTAGACGAACACAAGGTTGCCGCGCTGGTTTGCAGCGGCGACGCGCGCCTGGGGCGTGCCGATGCCGAATTCGTCAAGACAAAAACCGGCTTCAGCATCGGCGGCGTGGCGCCGGTAGCCCACAGACAAGCCTGCCTGACGCTGATTGACCGCCAGTTGTTTCGCTTCGACGATATTTGGGCCGCCGCCGGGCACCCGCACGCCGTCTTCGAACTCACCCCGGCGGACTTGCAATCCCTGACCTGCGCGCCGGTGGACGACGTGGTTGAAATGGCCGCCAGCGCATGAGCGACCTGGCTGTTCTTGGCGCGCTGGCCGAGTTGGCGCAAGACCCCAGACAACGTGTACCTTCGCCGTGTATCTCGGTCTGCCGCATGGACGACGACAGCGGTTTGTGTCTGGGTTGTTTTCGCACCATCGATGAAATCGTGGCATGGGGGCCGCAGAGTGAAAAAGACAAACGCGCGGTATGGCGTCTGATTGCCCGACGCGCCGGACTGATGCCAACCTGAACCCGACCCGCACGCGACATGAAACAGATCAATTTTTACCTCGACTTCATCTCGCCTTACGCCTACCTGGCGTTTGAGAAGTTGCCCAAGGTGCTGATGGGCCTTAGCTACAGCGTGAGCTACAAACCGGTGTTGTTTGGCGCCGTGCTCAACCACCATGGCCAGCTCGGGCCGGCCGAGATAAAACCCAAACGCGACTGGACCTACCGGCAGGTGTTGTGGCTGGCCCATCACCACGGCGTCGAGCTGCAGATGCCCGCCGCGCATCCGTTCAACCCGCTGGGCTTGCTGCGCCTGGCGGTCGCCAGCAACCAGAGCGGCGCACCGAACCGTTACGTGACTGAGGCACTGTTCCACCATGTGTGGCGTGGCGGCGCGGATGCAGCGGACCCACAACGCCTGCAAACCCTGGTGCAGCAACTCGCGCCCAAGCGCGATCCGGGCAGTGATGACGTCAAGGCGCAGCTTAAGGCCCAAACCGAACAGGCCATCACGCTTGGCCTGTTCGGCGTGCCGACGATGGAAGTCGACGGCAAGTTGTTCTGGGGCTTTGACGCGTTGACAATGCTGCGCGACTATCTGCGCGGTGATGCCTGGTTTGAGGGTGGCGCGTGGGACGACGTTGCGGAGTTGCCGGCGGGTGTCAGCCGTGTGCGACGATAACAACTTGCTTTCGCCATCTTTCAAGGAGCACCATCCATGGCCAGCACGGTCGAAGCCCTGATTCGCCGCACGGTTACCAAAAGCGTCATGAAAGTCGCCGCGTTCAACCGCCACCGCATGCGCAAACCGGAGCAGCCGCATCCCTTCCTGTCGGGCATCCATAAGCCGATGGACGCCGAACTGACGCTGGACAACCTGAAGGTCGAAGGCGCAATCCCCCCCGAACTTGATGGGCGCTACCTGCGCATCGGCCCGAACCCGGTCACGGCACCGAACCCGGCCGCATACCACTGGTTCGTCGGCGACGGCATGGTCCACGGTGTGCGGCTCAAGGGCGGCCAGGCCTTGTGGTATCGCAACCGCTGGATCCGTTCACGCGCGGTGAGTGCGGCGCTCGGCGAGCCGCCCGCTCCAGGGCCCCGCAACGGAGACAGTGACACGGTCAATACCAATGTGCTCGGACACGCGGGCAAGATCTGGGCCCTGGTCGAAGCGGGCGGCTTTCCGGTGCAGATCAATACCGAACTGGAGACCGTCGCACACAATCCGTTCGAAGGAACATTGCTCGGTTCGTTCAGCGCGCATCCGCATCTGGACCATGACAGCGGCGAAATGCATGCCATCTGTTACCACGGGCCAGACCTGCATACGATCCGCCATGTGGTGCTCGGCAAGGACGGCAAGGTCCGGCGCGAAGAGCCGATCGCGGTCCGGCACGGCCCCAGCATCCACGACTGCATGATCACCAAAAACCATGTGCTGGTATTTGATCTGCCGGTTACCTTTTCGATGAAAACACTGCTTTCGGGCCACCCCTTCCCCTATAACTGGAACCCGCGACACCCAGCCCGCGTTGGCTTGCTGCCGCGTGAGGGCAAGGGCAGCGACATTATTTGGTGCGAGCTTGAACCGTGTTATGTTTTTCACGCCTGCAACGCTTTCGAGACCGAAGACGGCAAGGTAATCGTCGACGTCGCAGCGCATGAAACCATGTTCGCCCGCAGCACGCAAGGCCCCGATTCGAAGCAGGCGGCGTTTGAACGGTGGACCATTGACCCGGCGTCACGCCGCGTCGAGCGCACGGTAATCGACCATCAGCCGCAGGAATTCCCGCGCGCCGACGAACGCCTGACCGGCAAGCCTTATCGTTATGCCTACAGCGTGCCGCTGGCGGACGAAGGTGAGGGTGCGGCGTTTGTTTCGAAAACTCACCTGATCAAACATGATTTGCAGACCGGCAAGCGCGAGCTGCATCAGTTCGGTGCGCAGCGTTACCCGGGCGAATTCGTGTTTGTGCCCAGGCATGCGGAGGCGGCCGAAGACGAAGGCTGGCTGATGGGTTATGTCATCGATATGGCGCGGCAGACCACCGGCCTGGTGATTCTCAATGCCCGGAATTTCGCCGGCCAGCCACAGGCGGTGATCACCATACCGCATCGTGTGCCGCCGGGCTTCCACGGCAATTGGGTGCCATCGGGCTGAAATGGATGGCTGACAAAATCATCGCTGCGCTGCCGGCGTTTATTCGCCAGCATATTGCGGCACAACTACCCGAGTGGCTGGAGCCGCGCTGGTATTCGACCAAGCATGAAGCCTTCGCGGTTGGTCCGGGAGCTGAGGTCGGCTGGTTCGACATGGTCAACCAGCAGGACATGGCGGCCGCGATTACCAATGCCATCGACATCAAATGGCTCAACTCCCTACTTGCCGGCATGGATGGCATGCCACTTCAGACACTGCTGGCGCGCAAGGTGATCGTCACGAATGGCGCGGGCATCAATGCCATCACCATCGCCGAGTATGTGGTGATGGGTATGCTCACCATCGCCAAAGGTTACCGAGCGGTGGTGCGCGCGCAGGATCGCCATGTTTGGCTGACCGCATCTCCCGGCACGGTCGAGTTATTCGGTAGCCGGGCGCTGCTGATTGGTTATGGTGCCATCGGCAAGTTGATCGAGGAGCGGCTCAAGGCTTTCCAGGTCGAGGTCACGGCCGTGCGCCGCACGCCCGATGCGTCCGGGCGCACGCTGGGGCCCGGCCAATGGAGGTCTCGTCTTGGCGAATTCGACTGGGTGATCCTGGCTGTGCCCGCAACGGCGCAGACCGAGCGGATGGTAGGCGCGGCCGAGTTGTCCGCCATGAAGCGTAGCGCCGTGCTGGTAAATATTGCGCGCGGCAGCGTGGTTGACCAGGACGCGCTGGTGGCAGCGCTCCAGCAGCGCAATATCGCCGGGGCCTTTCTGGACGTGACCGACCCGGAGCCCCTGCCGGCGGAGCACCCGCTGTGGAGCCTGGACAACGCGCATGTGACCATGCACCTGTCGGGCCGCGCCCAGACGCTGATGTTCGAGCGTTCGGCCCGCCGTTTTCTGGAAAACCTGGCGCGTTACCGCAACGGTGAACCGCTGCACCACCAGGTTGATCTGGCGCTGGGATACTGACAGACCGGCCGCAGGTCGAGAGTCTCTAAACAGTTTCCCGCTGTTGCCGCTCCACCATACCGGGCATGCGAAACCGAACCATCGTTGGCATGCTCATGGTCCTGCTGGCCGCCATGTTGTGGGGCACCACCGGCACGGCGCAGACCTTTGCCACGGCCGGCTTGCCGGCCAACTGGGTCGGCGCGCTGCGGCTGCTGGTGGCGAGCGCTTTCTTCTCCGCTTTCGTGCTGCTGGAGCCGCGCGACCAGCCGCTGCGCGCGGCCCGGATTGAGTGGCGTTGGGTGGTGCTGGCCGGTGCGTGTGTGGCGGCCTATAACCTAACCTTCTTCGCCGGCGTGAAGGCCAGCAGCGTGGCGGTCGGCACCGCCATTGCGATTGGCAGCGGGCCGATTTGGGCCGGCCTGCTGCAGATCGTGGTGACACGGCGTTCGCCGCTCGCCGTCTGGTGGTTGGGAACGCTGCTGGCCGTTGCCGGCGGCAGCCTGATGGTGCTGGGCAGCGCAACACAGTTGCAGATCTCGATGGCCGGCGTGGGTCTGTGCATCGTGGCCGGCTTTTCGTATGCGGCTTACACCCTGATCAGCAAACGCATGGTCGGCAACGCGCCGGCCTCCATCGTCACGCTGTGTATTTTCTCGTGCGCGGCGGCCATCGCCACCCCAATCGCGTTCGTTGTGTCAGGTGTTCCCGATAGCGCCGCGCAAGGCTGGTGGGTGGTGCTTTATCTGGGCCTGGCGGCCACCGGTGTCGCCTACCTGTTGTTCGCGCACGCGCTCCGCCGTATCTCCGGCACCACCGCCGTGTCGTTGTGCCTGGTCGAGCCGCTCACCGCTTTTTGCCTGGCAATAGTGGTAATTGGAGAGCGCCCTCCCGCAGCCGCGTTCGCGGGGCTGGCGCTGGTGATGTTGGGTCTGGCGCTGGTGGTGCGGGCGGAACTGCGATCCGCGGCGCGGTAATACTGCCGTGCCTCGGCGCGTGCTGGCATTGCGTTCCAACGCTGGCCTGGTTAGCATGTTTGGACTGCTTGCTTTGCTGGAGGCCAAACGATGTCCCGCTTTGCCAATCTCCGCGAGATCGAAGGCCTCGACCCCGAGCGCGACTGCCAGCGCATCATGCATTTGTCGTTCGGCTACGAGTTCCCGTGGGATTCGACGCGCGCGCTCGAGGTCGCGCTGTACCGCACCTACTGCGTGCCCAGCATCTCGCGCCTGCTCGAGCGCACCGGGGAGTTTTACCAACACACGCAGCGCCGTTACGACGACACCGCGCTGCTGGTGGGCGAGATGTGCCAGTGGGGTTACGAGAGTGGCCGCGGGCGCGAAGCGCTGGAGCGCATGAACTGGGTGCACGGTCACTTCAAAATCGACAACAACGACTACCTGTACGTGTTGTCTACCTTCATCTACGAACCGCTGCGCTGGATCGACCGCTTCGGCTGGCGTCGCACCTGCCGCAACGAGCAGTTGGCCTACTACCACTTCTGGCGCCAGGTCGGCACGCGCATGGGCATACGCGACATACCGGCCAGTTACGAAGCGTTCGAAGCCTGGGCCACGGACTATGAGCGCGCCCAGTTTCGCTTTGCCGACAGCAACCAGAAAATAGGCTCGGCCACGCGCAACCTGTTCGCGTCCTGGTACCCGCGCGTCCTGGCGCCGGTGGTGCACTACGGCATCTATGCGTTGCTGGACGATGCGATGCTGCGCGCGTTCGGGTTCCCCAGGCCGCTGCCTTTTTCACGCGCGATGGTGGCGGGTGGTTTGCGGTTGCGTGGACACGCCGTGCGCTGGTTACCCCGGCGCAGGACGCCCAACTTCGTCACTTCCCGCAACAACCGCTCCTGGCCGCGTGGCTACCAGATCGGCGAGTTGGGGCCGCCGCGGTTGATTGAGGCGAAGCAGCGCACGGGCCACGCGTCCGCGCTGCCCGACGCGTGAGCTGGCGTCGGCCCACCGGGCCCACTCCGAACCACTGCCGCGTCCCCATGTCCCGGTTCAGCGCTCGGATCGATATGGAACATCTGGTGCGCACGCTTTTGAGTCTCGTCGCCTTGGTGATTTTTTCGAATGCGGTATTGGCCGACTCTGACGGCGCCGATGCGGAGCCCGCCGCGATTGCAGAGGCCGATGCTGACTTGCGCGAGCGCTTGACCAAGCGCCATGACACGCGACGTCCCTCCAATCCCTGGCGCACCGAGATCGCGGGTCGAGAGCTTACGGTGTCAGGCGAACTTGGTGTCGAGCTTGAGCATATATCACAGCCGCTTCAGGGCAGCGTCGTGCGGCAACGCGATCAACTTTTAACCCAGGGCATGGAAGCGGAAGTGTTCTACAGCCTCAGCGACTCGGTCTCGCTATTTGCCCAATGGCGCTTGCTGAGCGACAGGCGACGCGGTCGCGGAAGTGTAGGTTCGCATGGGACCCAGTACGTCGAACGCGGAGAGATGTGGCTGCACAGCCGGGACACGGCTGGTACCGGCCTGACGGTCGAGTTCGGACGACTGAAGTTCGAGGACGAACGTCTATGGTGGTGGGACGCTGAACTCGATGCGTTGCGCATATCCCATGAAGGTGACGAAGTCGAGCTTTCGTT
>JANNGR010000034.1:0-2157 GCA_031403955.1 Betaproteobacteria bacterium | reverse complement strand
ATGCAGACAATAAAAGTAGATGGTGTGATCGCAGGAAGTATTTCAAAGCGTGGCCTGACCCGGGTCGCCAAAGGCGACGCTCTCGGTCCTGAGTCCTCATTCACCAAACTGTACTGGAGCCACATGTACCAACGCATGATGGAGACGGCGCTTGAAGTCACTGGAGCGCAATCCGCGCTCGCGGCAGGCGATCCTGATGCAATAGCCGAAGGGTTCTTTACGCATCGGTTTTTGCAGTCGCGCGCAATGACCATCTATTCAGGGACTTCCGAAATTCAGCGCAACATCATCGCCGAGCGCGTGCTTGGTTTGCCCAAATAGAGGCAGCTATGGACTTTGATTTCAACCCAGACCAGTATCTACTGCGCGACAGCCTTCGCGGCTACCTGGCGGACCAATGGGGGCCGCGTAAGCTGCGTGCCGCGCGAGGTAAATTTTCCCCCGATTTGTGGACCGGGCTGTGCGGCCTGGGCCTGCAAACGCTGCTCGTCCCCGAGGACTTTCAAGGCGCGGGACTTGGTATGGTGGACCTGGTACTGGTGCTTGAGGAGTTCGGACGCGCGTTGGTTCCGAGCCCCATGGTGGAGACAATTCTGGCGAGCGACATCGTCGCCAGGTTCGGCACGCCCCAGCAGCGCAGCAGCCTGCTGCCGAAGATAGGCTCCGGCGACTGCCGGTTCGCTTTTGCGCACGCGCAAGGCGGCGCAGGTCACACTGCGCCCGAAGTGGCACTGGAGGCGCGACACACCGGCAGTGCGTGGCGCTTGCACGGACAAAAAATTCTGGTGCCGGGCGCGCAGGCGGCCACACACCTGCTGGTTTCCGCGAAACCGCGCGACGGCGCGGCAGACCTGTTCGTCTGCGAGGCCAACCACCCGGCCATCGCGGTCCAAGGCCACCGCGCCGCCGACCCCGACAGTTTGCTCTGTCAGGTCAGTTTCGACGAGGCTGCGGCGCAACCCATCGGCGCAAGCCCCGATGGGGCCGCGCTGACGCGGATGCTGGAGACCAGCACGCTGGCGGCCGCTACCCAGATGGTCGGCATTGCCGGGGCAGCGCTCGACATGGCGGTTGCTTATGCCAAACAGCGCACGCAGTTCGATCGCCCGATCGGGTCGTTCCAGGCCATCAAGCACAAATTTGCCGACATGCTGGTCGCTCTCGAGGGCGCGCGATCAGCCGCTTATTACGCATCGTGGGCGGTAGCCGAAGACGACTCCGCGGCGGCACTCGCAGTTTCAATGGCGAAGGCAGCCTGTGGCGACGCCTGCAGGCTGATCTGCAACGATGCGCTGCAGATTCACGGCGGGGTCGGCTTTACCTGGGAGTTCGACATTCACCTCTACCTAAAGCGCGGCAAGCTGCTTGAATATGCGTTTGGAGACGCCAGTTTCCACCGGGAACGCGTAGCACAGATCGTGCTCGACGGCGGCGTCGCCGAGCCGGTCGCCGGGCGGCCTGAAACAGCCTTCGCGTCGTAAGGGAATTACCCATGCAATTAGTAGACAGCCAGATCCACTTGTTCGCGCCAGGCTCGGAGGATTTTGCGACGCGCATGCAGCAGGTGTTGATGCCGCCGGCCGACGTGGTGGCGGAAATGGACGCTGCGAAGGTATCTCGTGCCTACCTGGTACCCGGAAACGCGGCCGCCAATGCGACCTGCGTGGCGGCCGCCCGCGAATGGCCCGATCACTTTCGCGTGATGGGAATCCTTGGGCTTGACAAGCTTGAGAGTCGTGCACTGGTGGCCGACTGGGCGTCCTCGGGCTTCATCGGCGCGCGCCTTACCTTCCCACCGTACCGCAAAGTATCGTGGCTCAAGGACGGAACAGCGGACTGGTTCTGGCCCGAGGCCGAGCGGCTCGCGCTGCCCATCATGATCTGGGCTCCGCAGCAGATCGACGAGATTGGCAGGCTCGCCAGCGCCCATCCGAAGATTCGCTTCATGGTCGACCACATGAACCTTTTCGTGGAAGACAAGGGCGAGACGGTGGCGCGCGCAGTCGACGCTTTGCTGCCGCTCGCGCAACATCCGAATATCGCCATAAAAGTGTCCGCACTACCGGCGCACTCGAGCCAACTGTATCCGTTTCGCGATATGCATCCTTTCATCGAGCGGGTCGTGGACGCGTTCGGCGCCGAGCGTACGTTATGGGG
>JANNGR010000033.1:0-11844 GCA_031403955.1 Betaproteobacteria bacterium | reverse complement strand
TGCAGTCGTCTCCCGCAGGGAGAGGGAGGCAAGTAGTCAGGCCTTGCCGGGAATGACGGGTGCGGTACGCACGACATCGGCGTTCTGCGCGCGATTGCGCAACGCGTGGTCCATGAGCACGATGGCGAGCATCGCTTCGGCGATAGGGGTGGCGCGGATGCCAACGCAAGGGTCGTGGCGGCCGGTGGTGGTGACTTCGACCGGTTCGCCTTTGATGTTCACAGTGCGGCCGGGCTGCGGGATGCTGGAGGTGGGTTTGAGCGAGATGCTGGCGACGATGTCCTGACCGGTGGAAATGCCGCCGAGGATGCCGCCGGCGTTGTTGCTGAGAAAACCTTTTGGGGTGATTTCGTCGCGGTGCTCGGTGCCCTTCTGCGCAACGCTAGCGAAGCCGGCGCCGATCTCGACGCCTTTCACGGCGTTGATGCTCATGAGCGCGTGCGCGATGTCGGCGTCGAGGCGGTCGAACACCGGCTCGCCCAGGCCCACGGGAATGTTCGAGGCGACCACATTGACGCGCGCGCCGATGGAGTTGCGGTCGGCGCGGATTTCGTCCATGTACTTTTCCAGCTCCGGAATTTTCGCGGGGTCGGGCGAGAAGAAGGCGTTCTGCTCGACCGCATCCCAATCTTTCAGTTCCAGTTTGATCGGGCCAAGCTGGGCGAGATAACCGCGGATCAGCGTGCCGTATTTTTCCTTGAGCCACTTCTTGGCGATGGCACCGGCCGCCACGCGCAGCGCGGTCTCGCGCGCACTGGAGCGCCCGCCGCCGCGATAATCGCGCAGGCCGTATTTTTGCTGATAGGTGTAATCGGCATGGCCGGGGCGAAACCGGTCCATGATCTTGGAGTAATCCTGCGAGCGCTGATCGGTGTTCTGGATGAGCAACGCAATCGGCGCGCCGGTGGTTCTGCCCTCGAACACGCCGGACAGAATTTTCACTTCGTCGGATTCTTTGCGTTGGGTGGTGTGCCGCGATTGACCGGGCTTGCGCCGGTCAAGGTCGTGCTGAAGATCGGCCTCGGACAAAGCCAGGCCCGGCGGACAGCCGTCCACAATCGCGACCAGCGCCGCGCCGTGCGATTCGCCCGCGGTGGTAACGCTGAACAGCTTGCCGATGGTGTTTCCAGACATGGGGTGATGTTAAACGCCCGCGCGCGTTGGCACAAATCTGCGTTCAGTCACGTGCAAAGCCTTTCTTGTGGCGATATTGATGGCGTCGATCAGCATGATGATCGGCAGGCGCTGCGTACTTTCTGAGCCCCGGGTATAAACGGCAGGTCCACGCCCCGGCCGATGACGTAGTTGCCGTCCTTAAATCTCGGTATGCAGGGTTTTGAGACCAGCCTCGATCACACGCAAGTCCGGGGTCATGACCGAGAACTCGGTGTCACCATCGCCCTCGTCCTCGGCGTACAGAATCAGATCTTCGACCTCGAACAAGGCCTGATTGATCACCTCCATAAAGCCATCCACGTTACGGGCTTTGTACATAACTTCCATCCTCTTCGCGTTGAGCTGGCCCGAATGCCACGGACACCCAAACGGGCACATAGTGACCGAGGAGAGTCCAAGACCAAAAAAAAGAAATAACTACCGCCATGGGTACAGGGCGGAATCGTTGCGCACTCAGCCCAGCCTGGATACTACTGAAGGTGCCTGCCAGAAAAAACCCCGCTGGCCGTGAGGCCAGCGGGGCACGGAACTAGAGACGTGAAATGTTCCTGTGCTCAGAAGAGCACCTCCTCAACCGCCGCGTCGTTGGTAACCCGTGTTAGCGAACCGGCACTGAGCACGTCGACGTAGAAGATGTCTGTACCAACAAACGCGGTTCTATAACCGGTGATAAGTACCCGCGGACCGAATCCATAGCCTCCCTGCATCGATTGGATGTCAGCCGGCAAACTGCCCAGCACGGCCCCGACGGTGTGGGTGGCGGCATCATAGGCGGTGAGTGTGGCGCCGTCGTCGGTAGTTTTGCCCGTCGCATTGCGCTGGAGCAGGACCACCTGACTTAGACGTATGCTGGAGTCTGAATCAATGATGCTGAAGCTGGCATCCGTAAATCCGGTATTCCACGTCGCGTCGGCATGGGTTACAAGGCCGGTGGCATCGTCGTTGATCACCGCCGATGTCACAGCGCCAGTCGCCGATCGGCGATTCATGTAGACACGGCCTGTGGAGGTGGCGCCCATCAACATGAGAGTGTCTGTTGTGGTGGCGGCGGGGTACAGGCGGGTCGAGGGCGTGGTGTTGGTCGCAGTCTTGACGATGGATTGAATCGAATTATTGCCGCCACTTGTCATCGAGTAAACCAGCCGGTTCGGTGAGGTTTCGAAATAGTTGATGATCGCCCCGGCTGCTTCCGTCACCACCGGGCTGGCGGCAGCTGGCGTCGCGGTTGTGAGCGAAATGCGCTGGATCACGTTCCTGGCGGCAGGGCTGTCCACAAAGTAAAAGTTAGTGACATCGGCGCCGTAATAATAGAAGGCGCCGGGTTGGCTGACGGTGGCCAGGCTAGTCACGCCCAAGGTGTTGGTCCCCGGGTCGTAGGTGCGGATGCTGTTGCCGACCAGCAGCAACAGATGGCCGTTCTGCGTGGTATAGACCAGTCCTTCCATCGTGGCGAAGGGTCCGGCACCATTGGTTGCAGCCACCGGAGTAGCAAGGTTGGCGTCAAACTTGGTCAGTGCGCCCGATGCATCCAGAGCCACGTAGCCGGTGATAGCAAGTGTGCTGGTGTTGTAGATCGGCACAGGCTCGCTGATGATTCCCGCAAACGGAGTCGGCGCCGTGCCGGCCGGCGTGTTCAGTCTCATCCAGGAATAGACATCGTCACCGTTGCCGCAGGTTCTATCGGTGCCGGCCAAGGCATAATAAACGGGTGAGTTGTCGGGGGTCTGAATGTCATCGATTGTCTCGAGCGTGCACAGGTCGGTCGACACCGCGGTTCCCGTGCCATCGCCCGGGCCGGAGGTAATGCCCGAGGCACTCGAGATTTGCACCGCCGCCGGAACCGATGCACCCACCACGGCGCTTTGTTTCTTGATCACGCCGCCCGACGAGAACACCACAGCATAACGACGCATGTCGCTAATCGTTCCGGAGGCAATGGTTCCGGTTGAGACATAGGTCATGCGCCGGCCGGCCGGCGTACCACCGACCAACGCCGGATTTGTGTTGGTGATGATGGCAGGCGTAGCCGGATCGATAGTGGTCAGCGTACCGCCCACGTTAGCGGCTGTGGGCGCGCTCGAGTAGTGCAGATAGGTTGGGGTGGATGCAATGGCAGCCGGGGGTGGTGTTGCCCCACCACCACCACCGCCACCGCCACAGGCAACAAGGCTTGCCACAAGGGCGGACGCGACTGTGGCGCGAAAGCCAAGCAGGGAGTTTTTAATGCAATGTCTGGAAGCGCAGCGGGCCAAGGTTTCAACAAACTTAAATGTGATTTTCATTTTACTTGCTCCCGCTTAAGTTGAATGAACCCATCTGAAAGCCCGCACCTCCGCCGATGCTGGCTTGCTGGCTAGTGGAGACGCCACTTGCGCTTTACCTGAAGCGATGCCGAGGCAACAGTAGCGACAGCCAAGAAAAGCTGGCATCAGACGTAGGTACTACGACCAAAGTAGTAGGTGACGACATCACTAGCTGTGTGGCACAACGTTGCCGGCGTGCGCCGGGTCCATGGCGACTTCCGGTTGTCGCAAGGAGAACCACGAGAATTCAGACGGGTACGTGCTGTCCCACGTCGTTGACGCGGCCCGAACGGACGGCGACGCCATGCGTGGCTCTCTCACGATGCTTGTTGTAGCCTTGCAAACAAGCTGTAATACCTCGGCCGTACGGTATCGATGACCGGCACGGGCAGGCGGGCAAGGAGAATGGAGTGAAGATTCTGGTGGCCGACGATCATGCGCTGATTCGCGAAGCGTTGCGGAACCTGTTGCAGGAGCTCGGTGGTGACACAACAGTGATCGAGGCATCCGATGGCGAAAGTGCGCGCCGTTTTGCCGCCGTGCACCCCGACCTCGACCTGGCGCTGCTCGACCTCAAGCTGCCTGGTGTAAACGGACTCGATCTGCTCGCCACGCTGCGCAGCGATTACCCCGATCTTCCCATCGTCGTGTTGTCCGGGGTGGAAGACGCGGCGACGATGCGCGCCGTACTGGATCGCGGCGCGATGGGGTTTATCCCCAAATCTTCATCCAATCGGGTAATGCTGGGCGCACTGCAACTTGTGCTCTCGGGCGGGCGCTATCTGCCGCCGGGGTTGCTTGCGGCCACCGAGACGGCGGCGCCCGAGTCTATCTCGGATCTCAAGCTGACCGAGCGCCAGCGCGAGGTACTAAAGCTGATGGTACAGGGCCAATCGAACAAACAGATCTGCCGCGAACTCGGGTTGGCGGAGCCGACTGTCAAAATTCACGTCACCGCGGTTCTGCGGGCACTCAAGGTAACGAGCCGGGCGCAAGCGATCGTGGCGGTCAACCGTTTCGATTTGCACCTCGATCCGCCTGACAAGACGCAGGGTCCGGTGCTGCGCTAACCAAGCTTCGGCGAACGCTTGCCGTATCGAACCTAGCGGCCATCGCCTGCCGTCCTTGCGAGTTCGCGCCGGCTCGACCGTTGACCGAGAAGGTGCTCAAGCAAGGCGCGCAGCTTGGCTGGGCGCACGGGTTTGTGCAGTAACGTGAGTCCGCATTGTCTTGCCTCAGCCAACCGCTCCGGCGCGGTGTCGCCGCTCACGAGTGATGCAGGGATTTGCATACCGCAGACCTCGCGCAACCGCCGGATCGTCTCAATGCCGGTCTTGCCTCCCGGTAATCGGTAGTCGCACAGGATCGCATCCGGTACGCGCGCGCAGCGCGCCAGTGCGATAACAGCGTCGTCGCTACTCACTGCGAGCGTGACCTCGCAGCCCCAGTGCGCAAGCAGTGCAGCCATCCCTTCCCGTACCAAGGCATCGTCATCCACGACCAGGATAGATGCGCCGTGCAGGCATTCGTTTACAACGGGTGAGGCGATTTCGACGGCGGGTTTCGCGGGCGCCTCGACCCGCGGTAACTCGAATGCGAACACCGAGCCCTTGCCGGGACGCGAAGCGAGTTCGATGCGCGAATCGAGGAGCTGTGCCAAGCGCGCGGCGATCGCGAGCCCAAGCCCGAGGCCGCGGCGCTGATCGCGCTCCGGATTGCCGGCCTGGTAGAATTCCTCGAAGACCGCCCCTTGTTGTGCCAATGCAATGCCGATGCCGCTGTCCCAAACCTCGATGCGTACCCGCCCGGCGCGACGCCGGCAGCCGACCACGATCCCGCCGCGCTCGGTGTAACGCACGGCATTGCTGAGGAGGTTAATAAGTATGCGTTCGAGCAACACGACGTCGGCGCGCACCGCAAGCCGTGTCAGCGCCACGCGTAGACGCAAGCCCTTGTGACTCGCCGTGGGTGCAAAACCCGCGGCAAGTCGCTCAAGCAGCCCACGCAACTCGAACTCCGTGACGTGCGGCGTGACCGCGCCGGTATCGAGGCGCGAGACGTCCAAGATGGCGTCGAAGAGTTCTTGCAGCGCTTCGACCGCCACTTCGTCCTGCGCGGCGATATGCCGCGTTTGCGGCTCCGTGACGCGGCTATGCAATTGCGCGACGAACAGCCCGAGCGCGTGCATCGGTTGGCGTAGGTCGTGCGAGGCGGCGGCGAGAAAACGCGACTTCGCATGGTTGGCCGCCGCCAGTTCACGTGTGCGTTCCTCGATCTTGCGTTCGAGATCCGCGTACGATTCGCGCAGCCGGGCATTGGCGTCGTTCAACTGCTCGCACATTTCGTTAAATTGCGACGCCAACCTGCCGAATTCGTCATTTGAGATGAACGGAATCCGGCGGGTGATTTTGCCGGTGTCATCGATGCTCTTGTCGAGCGAGCGAGAAATGATGCCGAACGGCCGCACGATGATGTAGGACAGCGCCAGAAACTCGCCCAGCACAGTCAGAATGATGATCAACGCCTCGCGCGAGATAATCGATGTCTTCTGGGACTGCAACCGATTGATGATGCCCTGGTTGTCCAGGCCAATGATGATACGTCCGACCGGTTGCTGGTCGAACACCACCTCGCGGCTGAACAGCTTCCAGTTCATGCCGGAATCGGGTGTCTTGCCGGATTCCGCCATGGTGTTGCCCTTGCTGCTCAGAACCTTGGCATAACCGATATCCCGTGCCTGGGTGATCTCGTCGAGGAGCATCTGGATCGCGTGGTAGTCGTGCCCAACGATGCTGAAGGCCAGTGTCTGCGAGACGATCCGGACCACGTCCTCGCCATGCTGGGTCGTTTCGCGCAGCACCCTCTCCTCATGCTGCCTGATCGTCAGCCAGCCGGTGGTCCCGAGGGCGACGGTCAGCACGCACAGCAACACCAGCGCCATTTTCTGGCGAATACCAAACTGAAACAGAGAGGCGATCTGCATGAATCGATTTATGTCTCAGTGTCCGAAAATTTTTTGCCAAGTTGCCACGGGGTGGGTCGAGGCGACTACTTCTTTTCCTCGAACGGTGCGATCAGCCGGCGCACCACGTCGTAGTCCGAATCGCGCGCTGGTGCAAACCCGTCGTACCCGTCATCCAGAGCATGCATCACCGCCTTGTGCGCCGGATTTTTCATGTCCAGGGACAAAAACGCTTGCCGGATCTGCTTGAGCAGCCTGGCATCCAGCTTGCTGCTGGCCACGATGTTGAAGGATGGCAGCGGCGGTGAGCTGTACAGGACGCGCAGGCCCTTCTTCCGCCAATCAATGGCGGTCGTGTCCTTGAGAATACCGGCATCGAAATCGCCACTCGCCACGCCTTTCGCGATGTTGTCGAGGTGGCCGATGAATTTGTATTCACCCAGACTTTCTAGCGGCATGCCGGCACCCACCACCACCGCGCGCTGTAGAATCGCCGCCTTGTCGCCAAAAGCAAAGGTCTTGCCTTTCAGGTCCTGGATGCGTCTGATGGGGCTGTCATCGCGCACCACAATCATCAACTGAAATGAGGCCTGCTTGTTGGTCAGCACCTTGACCACAAGCTGGACATTGCCCTGCGCCCGCGCCTTGAGGTAGGCCACCGGCGTCAGGTAGGCGATCTCCACATCGCCTTTGGCCACGTCATCAATCGCGGCGGACATGTTGGGCGACAGCTTGAGCGTCACCGGACGCTGGAGCGTTTCCGACAAATACTTCGTGAGCGGAGTGAGACGCCGGTACATCTCGGCCGGAATATGCGTAGCCACCGATCCAAAACGGATTCCGTGCTCCTCCGGCCCCGCCACCGGGGCGGAACCGGCAAGCGCCGGCATGGCACACAGCGCGACCCCGAACAGATACCGGTAACGTTTCATTGCCTGCTTCTCGGTGAAACGGATTGATGGGGCGGGTCAGCCCGCGACTCCGGCCATCTCTGTCGTGTCGCCATCGAGCTCCCGCAACAGGCGCCGCAACGCTTCGCGAATCAGCGCATGATCGTCGGCCACCAGAATCTTCATGTCTCTCCCCCGCCTGTTCGGGTCCGCCATCCACGTCGTACGACTTAGGTATTACAACGTGTTTGCCGGGATGCAACAAGTGTCGTGAACTGCACACGTTGAGCTACCCCTCGGTCCGGGCGTGGCCACGGGCGGGGGTGTCGTCGCATCCACCTGATTTCTCGAACGATCTATATATAACAGGGGGTAGCCATGGACCCGGCGCACGCTTACAAACGTTTCGCCGCCGCTTGCGATGCCGTCGCTACGACTTTGGCTGTAGTACCTACGTCCGATACCGGCTTGCCACGGCCGTCAATATACTCGCTACCGCTGTCCTGGCAGGAAGGGTAGCGTCCCCAGCGGCCTACTGGCGGAGATCTGGGTTTTTTGGATTCCATTCAACAATTAAGGAGAAACACACTATGTTAAGCATGCGCAAGTTCAGCACGGTGTTGATATTTCTATCTGTCTTGGTCAGCGTACCGGTGAGTGCCGATTCATTTACGGGTTACGTCGTCGAATCGCTGAACGGTTTTAGCGGCAATAACACGAACTATGAGGGTAGCCTGATTGGGCTCAGCACCACCCCGACCGGGCCTGTCACGGTGTATCGGACTGTCATCGATCCGACCTATGGGCAGATGCTTGCCAGCGCCCGTATTCATCGGCAACTCGTGACCGTGAGCGGTCCGAGCCCTGCCATCGGGGGCGTTTATATTAGACGCTGACTACCGTGTGTAGGGCGGCCGCGCGCAGGGGTTGCAGCGCGCGGCCGTTTTTTGTCGCCGTGCAATATCTAAAAGGGGTAGTCACGATATGACATTTCATTTCGTTCGCTTCCTTCCGTGGGCGGCGGTATTCGGCCTTGGGGTTGTGGTGGGCGCAGTAGGGATACCGAACCGCGACCCCCCGTTGGCCGATGCGGCCATAGCGACGCCCAGCGCAACGCTGAAGGAGCCGGTATTCGATGGGCAGGCCACGTCGCCGGCAGTGGGTTTGCCCGCGGGTTTCGAACAGCGCCTGTACGTGCATTTGAATTCCGTTGTTCAAGCCGCGGTGGCCGATGCCATCGCGCGACAACCGTCCAAAACAGTTGCGGTCACGGCGGCAGGCAAAGGCACTGATAACGCGACGCTCACGGATAACCAGCGCCAGGCATATGAGACGCTACAGGCGCGCTTGATGACCCACTCCCTCACTTGGAGTCAACTGACCTCGGCGCCTGAAATGGCACAGTTGCCGTCGTCATGGCGTGAAAAAATCATCAACAAGGCGGCGGAAATGTTGAACCGCGGCGAGCTGGTGCCGGCTCAATTTATTGACGCACGCTGACAAATAAACGCCCCGTGCCGAGCGTGCCTCTCACTCGCCACACGACGTTGGGAAGACGCCAAGCGTCTGACCCGGCGCGGGGCCGTTCGAACAACCAACCTGTGGAATGGCGCGCTCGTGTTACGCGCCAGTTTTTCTATAGAGCCGGATCGATCCGATAGATAAAGGAGAAGATGATTATGTTGCGAATATACTCGGCTCTTTTCAGAACACTGGTCTGTTTTTTCCTCCTGCCCGCCTCTTTCGCCGCGGCGTTCGGCGATCCAACGGTGCTGGGCGCACAAAATATCGCCGTACTGCCGGTCACGTTCAAAGGATCGGATGGCAATCCCATCCCCATGGTGCCAGCGGTGGACACCAACGTCGTGAACCAGAGATTCAATTTAGATAATTATTCCTACAACCAGTTTCTCAAGGAATTTTCCGACAACAAAGCCTGGTTTGTACCCCTCACCTATCCGGCTGCCGCCGGTAATCCAGCACCGCTATACGTGCTGGATGCCGCGCCGACATGTGTGCTTGACGACATCACGCGAGCGGTATTCGCCGACCCGCGCATCATGGCGGACACCGCCAACCTGGCCAACTTTGATCGCATATTCATCATCGTTCCTAATGATCTTGGCAATGGAATGCAATGCTATATAGGCAGCACAACTGGGAAGACTTGTCCGCCGCATCTTTGCACGGTAAAGAGTACCGGAGTCTGGTGGAAAGGTGCGGTGAACTGGTTCACCACCGAAACGTTTAACATCCCCGACATCGGGATCAACGGTATCGGGGTGCTGCATGACGTCGGTCATGGGCTGGGTTTGCCCCACGCCAACAGCTGGGCTTGCGGCAGTGTGGCCTTCGGCGACCCGGCATGTAAAGGGGTCGAGTACGGCAATCTTTACGACATGATGGGCGGGCAACCTTATGGGGGCCACTTCAACGGGTACCGTAAGGATATTATGGGCTGGCTGGGCAACGGCGAACTGCAGGAGGTCACCGCCAGCGGCGAATACAGCATACTGCCGTTGTCGTGCACCTCCTCGACATGTAGCGGTCAGAAGACCAAGGTGCTTAAGGTTCGGCGCAACAACGCCGCCGATCCGAGCTGGTTCTACATCGAACACAGACGACCGATAGGAGCCGATGCCCGGCTGGGCCAGAACTATCCGTATTACAACGCCTACACCGGCGCGATACTGAATTATGTAATCGAACAGAGCACACGGTACAGCTATTTGATCGACACCACGCCGGACTCCTTTACCGATGATCATCATGACCGTGTCGATTCGGCATTGGAACCTGACCTGCTGGATGCCAACGGCAATGTGGTCAAGGAAAGATACTTTCTCGACGGCCAGAGCGGTTTCTTCATTAAGACCCTCGGCCGGGACGAGGCGGCCAATACGCTTAAGGTGCAAATCAAACTGACTTGCGGGGAACCGGTCATCGCACCCTTGTCGTTGACGGGCAGTGGCCCGCCCGGTACCGCCGTCACCTATAATCTCACGGTCACCAATACCAATACCGTGCATTGCGCCCGTTCGGTCATTCGACTTGGCGTCGATGTGGCGGCGCTGGCTGGATGGAGTGCATCCTCCAGCTCGATCACCCTGGACCCAGGCGCAACAGGCAGCCTCTCCATTACGGTCACTCCGCCCCTGACCGCGGCTCCCGGCAGCTATGCGCTCACGCTGAGCGCTACGCTGCAAGACAATCCTAAGCTGAAAAAAGTCATTCCGATCACCCAGACCGTACGCGACAACATCTCTCCATCGGTGACTAGTCTCAGTAATGGTGCTTTTGTCAGGGGGGTTGCGAAACTGTCAGCGACGGCTACAGACAATACGGGTGTAACACAGGTCAGTTTTTACTTGGTATGCACCAATTTTACTTTGATATCCACCTCCCAGTCGTCGCCGTACAGTGTTGATTGGAATACCACGGGTGTTCCAAACGGTGTTTGCAATGCCTACGCTGTTGCGTTTGATGCTGCGGGGAACGTTGGCTATCGGTTGTTTTCAGTGACTGTCGACAACCTCGCTCCCTCGACGCCAACCAGCATCAGCGCGGCCGGCGGAAAGGGAAAAATCACCGTGTCCTGGCAAGCCTCCACGGACGTCAATGGTATAGCTTTCTATGACGTTCTCAGGACATCGTCCAGCGGCGCTACCACGGTATCTACCGTAAGTGGGCAAATCTTGAGCTTCGTGGATAGTCCCTTGAAGAAAGGCACGAAAATGACTTACCAAGTTCGTGCCAGGGACACAGCGGGCAATACTTCCGCCTACTCGGCCAAGGTGAAAGGCACTGCTAAGTAGTTGGGTCACCGCTTCACGGGTCTGGGTCTGGCCTGTGGAGCGGTGCCATCATTCGGGAACGACGGGTCGTTGGCGCGCACGCGCAAACGTTCACCCGCTTTGAGCGCAGTCATGCGCTCCCTCACCTTGAGCGGCGGTCTGGGGCAGATGAGCCCGCGCGTCCTGATCGCACCTGGCCACGACAGGCGTGGATGCGGCGAGCTGCCCCACGCGGAAGGCAAGATCGGCTGGCGGCTTCTTTAGGAGTTGGCAAGCGGCCGTGCGCCATCATCCACGCAGCGTAACCGCCCATCACGGTATAAGCCTGATAACCCCGCAATTCCAGAAAACGCTGAATGTTGTTTGCCTTAATTACCGATCGCGCAGACGATAGCAATGCACTCGCCGCATCGAGCAGGAATCCAGATGATTTACTCTTGTTTGAGACTTGGCATCAGTCTTTCACATTTACAAGACGTTCAGACACGGCGAATATCCAGGCGACGCTGACCCCGGCCATGAAGGCGTGGTCGCTGCGCAGCAACGGGCTGTCCGCGAATTTCACGCCGTTCAAAGTATCGTAACGCGCGAAGGCGCCGATCCAGACATGTTGAAAGCGTTTGCTGAATGACAGTGTCAGCCGGCTGCCGCTGTAGCCGCCGCGCGCATCGTAGGCCGGGCGTGTGCTGGTCGCATAAAGTGGTGCGACTTCGTAATAG
>JANNGR010000032.1:0-7564 GCA_031403955.1 Betaproteobacteria bacterium | reverse complement strand
CGCTACTTGATCAGCCCCTGCACCTGCCGGAACATCGCATGTTCGGCCGTGCGCAGCCATTCAAAGGCCACCATTTCGGTCGTCACCAGTTCGGCGCCGTTGCCGGCCAAACGGTCGAACGCCGCGTCGCGGCTGCGCTCGGTACGCGCGCCGCAGGCGTCGGTTACCACCCAGACGTCGAGCTCCTGCTCCAGCAATTCCAGCGCGGTTTGCAGCAAACAGACATGTGCTTCGCAGCCGGCGATAACGATGTCGTGGCGCTGCGGTGCTGCCGGTGCTGCGGCTTTTTGCAGGTGTCTGGGCAGGCTGCGCGTATTGGCGCCGCCGGGTGGTTTGGGTTCGGGTGGGCGCAGGCATTGCACCAATCCCTCGGCACAGGCGCTGAAAGCCATCTTGGACAAGGTCCTGCCACCGCCTTGAGCCACCAGGGCGCGCAGCTCGGCTACGGTTTCGCCCAGCTTGGCCGGATTCTGTTCGGTCGCCCACAACGGCACTTCCAGCGCCCGCGCCATTTGGGCCAGACGTACCGCGTTGGCGACCACCAGCGGGCCTTCAAAAATAGCGGGCATCAAGCGGGTCTGGTAGTCCACCAGTACCAATTGGCAGTCCTGGGCGTCAAGCAGCATGGGATTCTTTCGGGGCAGTGTTGGATGGGTGTTGGATACAAGCCAGGTTGCGCGCGCCGGGCTTGCAGGTGTCTTGCCAATGCCCGAGTGTAGGCATGGAACACAAGCGTCGTGTCTTGCGACAACATCCGGATGCGCCCGGTTGTTGCAGCCGAGCAAAGGGCGGATACTGTTGGCGGTGGTGCGCGATGACCAGCTACAACTGAGGGGCTTCGATGGCTCAATTGTTAGGCGATATCGAGTGGGGCGAACCGATCCTGCCGCCGGTTGCGGATCCGTCCTGGGAGGCCGAGATAAAACGCCGGGGCGGCCGCCTCGGGGAAGTTGACCGGCGCGTGGTGCCCAGCGGCTGGTTGCGGGAAGCCTGCCTCAGCCTGGTCACCTACCACCCGAGCGAAGTGGCGCAACGTCTGTTCAATATTGGAGCCATGGTTACGTCGCAGGAGAATGCCTGCCGTTACTGTTATGGCGCCAATCGCGCATACATGAAGATTCTGGGCTACTCGGAATCCTTTATCAGCCGCATCGAGCGGGATGTACATGTGGCCGAACTCGACGACATGGAGCGCGGTTTCATCGCTTTTTGCCGCAATCTGGCGCGCTCGCGCCCGCGTCCCGCGAAGGCGGATCGGCAAGCCCTGATCAATTTAGGCTACGCGCCGCTGGCGGTCAATGAAATTGCGTTTTATATCGCCATGGCCTGCTTTTACAACCGCATCAGCATTCTGATTGCCTGCCCGACCGAAGTGGGCTTCGAACGGTTGGCCAACGGTCCCATCGGGCGCCTGATTGGCCTGGCCGCACCGGCACTGCGCGTGCTGGCGGCCAGAAAACAAAAGACGCAGCAGGCCACGAGCATGGACGCCGCAACCTTGGCCAGCGGGCCGTTTGGCCTGGTGGTGACGACCCTGGCCGGGTTGCCGGGCGCGGCTGCGATGCTGAAGGCCGCGCTGGATGGCGCGTTTGCATCCAGCGTGTTGCCGCGCGGCACCAAGCTGCTGATGTTTGCCGTCGTCGCGCGTACCCTGGCGTGCCAACACAGCGAACATGAGGCGCGCAGGCTGCTGGCAATCGAGGGTTTCGACGCGGCCGAGTTCGAAGCCACGCTGGCTACGCTGGACTCGAAGCGGCTGACGCGCCACGAAGCCTGGATGTTGTCCTGGGTGCGGGACACGGTGCATTACCAGATCGCCGCGGTCCAGAGCCAGACCAGCGCGCTGGCGGCGGCTATCGGAAACGCGGCGGTATTGGAGGCGATTGGTGTCGCCGCGCTGGCCAATGCCACGGTGCGCCTGGCGATGTTGCTGGAATGAGCAGTTTGGCCTGGGTCGCCACGGTGGCGGGCTTGCTGGCCTTGGTTCTTATGGCTGTGGCTGTCAGGTTGGCGCGCCAGCGTGCGCGCCAGCTTGAACACCTGCTAGCCGACACCGACCGCAAACTTGAGCAATTGCAGCGCCAGTTTGAGCGTTTTGTTCCGGCCGACGTGGTCGAGCGGCTGACCGATGGCCGCGGCGGCTACGCACCGCAGCGCCGCCAGGTGACGATTCTGTTTGCCGACCTGCGCGGTTTTACCGCCCTTTGCGACCGGCTCGACCCGGCGATCACGGTGACCATCCTGAACGACTATTTCGAGCACATGAACCAGGCCATCGCGCGCCACCATGGGCATATCACCGAACTGGTCGGGGACGGCCTGCTGGCCCTGTTCGGTGCCCTGGAGCCCAACCCCTGGCAAGGAAGGGACTCGGTGCTCGCGGCGCTGGACATGCGTGCCGAGCTTGGGCGCTACAACGCCCAGTTGCGCGCCAAATCCCTGCCTGAGTTGCGTTTCGGCATCGGTATCCACAGCGGAGAAGTGGTGGCTGGGGTGATGGGCACTGGTGAACTGAGCAAGTTCAGCGTTACCGGCGACCCGATCAACCTGGCCTCGCGCGTGGAAGGGCTGACGCGCGTGCATGACGTCGACCTGTTGATTACCGGCGAAATTCGTAGCACACTGGACCAACGTTTCCAGCTCCGCAGCATGCCGGCGGCGTTCGTCAAAGGCAAGACGGAACCGGTGGCGACCTGGTATGTAGAAGGCATGGACAACCCATCCGCAACCATTTGATCAGGAACCAAAACATGCATGACCGAACCACTCGGCGCGTCTTGCTTCGCGGCGCGTTTGCGGCTGGTGCCGCATGGGCCGGCATCAGCGCGGCGCAAACCCAATGGCCGGCGCGTCCGGTGAAGATTCTGATTTCGTTTCCACCGGGTGGATCGAGCGACTTCGTCGGCCGCACGCTGGCGCCGTTTCTGGCTGAACTATTGGGGCAGCCGTTCGTGGTCGACAACCGGCCGGGAGCCGGCGGCATGATTGCGGCCGAGGCGCTCAAGAAGGAGGTGCCCGACGGTTACCACTTCATGATTTCGAACAACGCGCCGTTCACGATCGCACCGACGCAGTTCAAAAACATAAACTACGACCCGGTGAAGGACTTCACCCACATCGCCTACCTCGGCTCGACCTATGGCGGTTGCGTCGCGCACCCGAAAGTGGCGGTCAGAAACCTGGGTGAACTGATCGCCAAAGCCAAAGCAAATCCCGGCAAGCTCACCTTTGGATCGAGTGGCACCGGATCGATCGGCCATATCGTGGGCGAGACTTTCAAGCGCATTGCCGGCATCGACATGCTGCACGTGCCCTACAAGGGAGCGGCGCCACTGCGCCAGGACTTGCTGGGCGGGGTAGTGGATACGCAGTTCGAAGGCGTGCTGGGCAACCTGGCATTTCTGCGCGCCGGCAGCCTGGTCGCCCTGGGTACGGCCAGTCCGGAGCGTTTGCCACCGGTACCCGAGATCGCCACCTTTCGTGAACAGGGTTTCGACATGACGGTGGAGAACTGGCACGGCATGACGGGGCCGGCCGCCATGCCGGCGGCAATCTCAACCCGCATGGCGCAGGTATTGACGGCTTTGCTGCAACGCAAGGACGTGCTCGACAAGCTGGCGGTGTACGGCGTCTTCTACAAACCGATGACCGGCCCCGCCTTCAATGCCTATCTGGCCGCGCAGATCGATGTCTGGCGGCCACAAATCATCGCCGCCGGCGTGGCAGGTCAATGATGATGACGCGGCCATGCGTATAAAACTGATTCTCAACTCGGGCTTCTGCGGCCCGCATGCCTGGTTCTTCCTGGCGCACGAGCGCGGTTATTTTCGTGCGGCTGACCTGGATGTGGAGTTCATAACCGGCGACGGCGCGGCAGCGGTGGTACCGCTGATTGGCCACGACGGCATAGACGCTGGTTACGGCGACATGAATGCGCTGGCCGAACTGGCTGCGTACCATCCGCAGGCCGCACCGGTAGCGGTTTTTGCGATGTTCAATGCGCCACCGTTCACTATCGCCGTAGCCGCCGGCTCGGCCGTGCGTGAAGCCGCCGACCTGTCGGGTTGCGCCCTGACTGGCCATGCGCGGGATGCGGCGCTAAAACTGTTTCCGGCGCTGGCGGACGTGGCGGGTTTGGCGCCGCGCAGTGTGACGGTCACGCCGTCGTCGCTCGGGCTCGGCGAGCAAGTGCGTGACCTGCTGCTCGCGGGCCGGGTTGACGGTGTGTTCGGCTTTGTCAACACCATTATTGCGGCCATCGCGCCGCTGGGCATTGACCCTGCGCGACTGCGTTTCATCAACTTCGCCGACAGCCTGCCCGACCTGTATTCGAACAGCCTGATGGTCTCGCGCGCGTTCATGGGCCGCGCACCGGAGCAGGTTCGCGGCCTGGTGCGCTCGCTCAACCGCGGCTTGATCGACACCCTGGCGGATATCGACGCCGGCATCGAGGCGGTGGCGCGCGCCGCACCGGCCATCGACCGTGGCGTGCAGCGTCGGCGCCTGGTGGGGACTTTGGGCGCCGAGATGGCACATCCGCAAGGCGCGCGGATCGGTATTGGCGATGTTGACGATGCCCGCCTGGCTCGTGCCATTGCCTTGCTGGCGCGTTGCCTGGGTTGGCCACGGGTGCCACAGCCTGACGAACTGTTCACGCGCGCCTTTCTGCCGCTGCTGGAGGATCGGGTCAGGACGCTGGCCCGATGACAACCGTGCGCCTGTTGTTGAATTCGGCATTTACCGGGGCCAATGCGTTTTTTGCGCTGGCCGAATCAAGCGGCCGGTTCCGCGACGCCGGCCTGGACGTGCAATACACGCCCGGGCGCGGCGCCTACACGGCGGCCGAGCGGCTGATGGAAGAGGATTTTGACGCCGCGTATGGCGATCTGAATGCCTTGATCGAAATTGCCGCGTCGCGTGCCGCGGCCGATTTGCCAATTGGCGTTTTCATGGTGCACCAACATTCGCCGTGCAGCATCACCGTGGCGCGCGCCGGGCCGATTCACGACAGCGCCGGCCTGGCAGGTAAAAAAATAATCGGGCATCGCAGCGACGTCGCATTGCGCACCTTTGGCGCCTTTGCCAGCGGCGCCGGCCTGACGCCCGAGTCGGTCGAGGTGCAGACATCCGACGCCGGCATGGGCGAGTTGCTGCTTGGCATGTTGCAAGGCCAGGCCGACGGCGTGTTCGGTTACGTCACCACCCATACCGCGGCACTGGCGAGCGCCGGACGGTCGGCTACCGAAGTGGCTCGTTTCCTGCCGTACCGCGATGTCTGCCCGGCGTTGTACGGCAGTGCGCTGATGGTGGCGCCGCGTTTCATGCGCGACCAATCCGATGTCGTGACGCGGCTGGTTCGGGCGCTGCGCGACAGTATCGTGGCCGCGCACTCCGAGCCGCAAGCCGCTATTGAAGCCGTCATTGCGCGTAATCCGCAGGCCAATCGGCGGATTGAACTCAAGCGCTGGATGGGTACCTTGATTGGCGACATGGCGTGCCCGCTTGGCTTGCGTGACGGCTTGGGTGACGTCGACGATCGGCGCCTGGGGTCGTCGATCGCGTGTTTGTCCAGTGCATTGGGCTGGTCTCGAATCCCGGCTGTCGAGCAGGTTTTCACGCGCCGTTTTCTTGCCGGAATGTAAGCTGGATGTTTAGTCAGTTGGGGACAGAGCTTGCGGCTTTGCCGCTACGGTCTGTCCCGCAAGTTTTAGTCAGTTGGGGACAGAGCTTGCGGCTTTGCCGCCGCGGTCTGTCCCGCAAGTATCAGGAGGCCATATGTTTTCACGTTGGTTGTCGTGTTGCATTGCATTGTTGTTGTCGACCCAGGGCGCAAGTCAGGCGCAGATACGCATCGGCCAGACGGCGGGTTTCAGCGGTCCGGTTGCAGCCGGCGTGAAGGAGACCACCGAGGGCGCCCAGATGTATCTTGACTCAGTCAACGCCACCGGTGGCATCCGCGGCCAGAAAATCGAACTGGTGTCGCTGGACGACAAGTTCGAGCCCGATGTCGCGCGGGAGAACGCCACCAAATTGATCGTCGAGCAAAACGTACTGGCCATGTTTCTGACCCGCGGAACGCCGCACACCGAAGCCGTGCTGCCGGTGCTGGAGCAATATGGCGTGGCGCTGGTTGCGCCGTCCACCGGGGCGATCTTGCTGCACCGGCCGGTCAACCGCCTGGTATTCAACGTGCGCGCCACCTACCAGCGCGAAGCCGAGAAAGCCATCACGCATGTGGCTACTATCGGCGTCAAGCGTGTTGCGCTGGTGCACGCCGATGACTCATTTGGCCGCGATGGGCTCGACGGTGCCAACAAGGGTCTGGCCAAAGCCGGTTTACAGCCGGTACTGGTGGTCAAGGCGGACCGCTCCAAACCCGACTACACCACGATCGTGCCGCCGATCATCAGCGCCAACGCGCAGGCCGTGTTGTGGATCGGCTCCGGTACCGCGGTGGCCGACGGTGTGAAGGTTTTGCGTCAGGCCGGTTCCACGGCGCTGGTGCTGACCTTGTCCAATAATGCATCCAACGGATTCATCAAGGCGCTCGGAGACGTGGCAAGCGGCGTGGTTGTCACGCAGGTGTTCCCGAACGAACGTTCGGTGGTCCATCCGTTTGTCAAGGAAGCGCTGGCATTGGCCAAGTCCAGAGGACAAAGTGCCGTCTCACCGGCCAATCTGGAGGGTTTTGCCGCCGCCAAGGTATTGGTGGCGGGCCTGCGTCGCGCCGGCCCGAAGCCTAGCCGTGAAAGTTTGATCGCGGCCCTGGAAGGCATCCGCAACTTCAATCTCGGCGGCGGTCTGGAGGTCAGTTATAGCCCCTTGGACCATACCGGTCTGGACTTTGCCGATCTGTCGATTATTGATGCCGAGGGCAGGTTCAGGCGCTGAAAGCCCGTTGCTGCCGCTCGGGCTCAATGCAGCAATCAGGCTTTGGCGCGCCGGCGCGAGAACGCTATGCCTGCAATCCCAAGTCCCAGCAAGGCCAGCGTGCCTGGTTCGGGGACTGACGCTGGCACGGAAAGCTCGACATTGTCAATTGCCAAGGCGTTTTGGTTGCCGTCACCAAAAGTGCCCAAACTGCCGCCAGGAAATGTGTTGCGAAGTCGAACCTGATCGAAACCACCGCCGGAAAAACCGATGTAGCCATCGGTCAATGCCGGTGTGGTAATCGAGCCGAGAAGAATGCTCACGCCATTATTGAGCAGTTCATACTGGACTGGTGACGAACCAGGGCCATATCCCGAACCCAAATCCAGCCCGAGGTTGCTGAAATCGGATGCGTCGGCTTTCACTATTTCCGTCCAACCGAAGTCGCCGCCGTTCGGATACCAAGTTAACGTGCTGTTGGTGAACCAGCAAGAAGTACTGCAACCGGTCCAGATGCCGTTCAGGACTCCGTTTACCTGATTGACTGTCACACCGCTTTGTGTAAATGAGTTTCCGAAGGATGGTGTATTGCCTATCGGCTCGAAATCAACGAAGTTGGTTCGATCCCCGGTGTTGATGAAGTCTGCGGTATGCAGGGTCGGGGCAGCCATCGCGGCCTGGCCCAAGACGGCCA
>JANNGR010000031.1:0-4661 GCA_031403955.1 Betaproteobacteria bacterium | reverse complement strand
CCTGGGGCGCAACGACGAGGCACTGGTGTTTATCGAACGCGCCGCGCGGCAAAAAGACAGTCCGTTCGCTGCGGCGGTGCGCGAAACGCAGGCGCTGATCCAGCAGCGCTTGGTTCAATACAAATAACCGGCCGCCAGGAGCCTGTCGGACTTGGGGCGTCGATAGCGTTCACGAAGTGCGGCGAAGCCAAAAATGGACCGCTGCGGTCGATTTGCAGCCGACGATTCCCAAGTCCGGCAGGCTCCTAGTAGTCCGTTTCATCAAAGGCATTACGAAATGAAATCGATGGATTTTTTCGCCAGGCTAGGCGTAGACCCGCAGCCGCACTGGCAGTGCGGCAAGGGGCTGCAACGACGCATGGCGGAAAAAGCCGCGGTTTCATGTAATGATTTTGGTGAAACGGACTACTAGCCAGGGCCACTGTGCGTTATGTGGGCTATCGCACGGAACCGGCCCGCGCGCGCTGGCACCATCAGCTCAGACAATTGAAAGGGAAAACACCATGAAATCTGATAACACTGTTCGACGCCTGTTGCTGAGTGTGTTGCTGGCTGCATCGGCCACCGCAGCGCCGGTGTTCGCGCAAATCACCTTCAACATCAGCATTGCGCCGCCAGCGCCGCTGATTGAAGTCGCGCCAGCCATGGCGCCAGGTTACGTCTGGGCGCCGGGTTATTGGGCCTGGCATGCCGACCGGCATGTCTGGGTGCGCGGCCGCACGATTGTTCAGCGTGTCGGCTACCGCTGGGAGCCCGATGTCTGGGAACAACGTGACCGCGCCTATTACCGGCATCCCGGCCGCTGGGAACGCGACTCCGACTACAAGCCCGTCAAGATGAAAAAAGAAAAGAAGTCCAAACACTGGGACAAGGATGGCGACGATCGCGGGCCAGGCCAGGGCAACGGTGGCAAACGCGGCAAAGGGCACAAGAACGATGGGTAGAGAGGGTGGGCCGCGACGCAAAAAGGCGCGACTATCATTGCCAGCATGCCGGCAATCAAAACGTCTGCGTCCATCAAGGCAGGGCAAACATTCAATACGCTCGAAGCCAAGGGCTTCGATATTCTTTTTCAAGCGCATGCGCGATCAATCATGTCGGGCGAGTTCGCGCAGGCGTTGATCGAGATAGAAGACGTTCTGAACGCCATTCAACTGCCAATCACCGAAATCATCGGTTCTGGCGGCGGAGAAACCAAATTCACGCAAAGGCTGCGCAAGGCACTTTCAGCGCTTGGCTGGCGAAAGCATATATTTGAAATTGGAAGAACGATTGACGGTGTGCTCCGGGAATCCACGTCCCATGAAGTCGACCATGTCAAACACTATCAAGGTCTGGGGTCGATTGCGCTGGAGATCGAATGGAACAACAAAGATCCGTTTTTTGACCGCGATCTTGAAAATTTCAAGCGATTGCACGCCGAGGGGGCGATCAGTGTTGGCGTAATCCTGACCAGGGGGAAGTCACTGCAGCGGTCGTTGCGGGGTGCTGTGCATCGCTTCGCAATCGAACGAGGCATAAAGTCGATGGAGCAGCTTGCAGAGAACGGCGTTATTCCGACTCCAAAGCAACGCGCCAACATTCTCAGGCGCATTGATCGAAACAATAAGCCGGTTGCTTTCGCGGATGCCTGGACTGACAACTTTGTATCGAACAAGTTTGGTCAGGCCACCACACACTGGGAGAAGCTGATCCATCGCGTTGAACGTGGTGTCGGCAATCCTTGCCCATTGCTGCTGATTGGTTTGCCTGCGTCGGTGGTGGTTTTCGATGCGGCCCAAGTTGACCAGCAATCAGCGGACGATTTGAACGCGGACGGGGACGAAAATTAGGCCAGTGCCAGTTGCAACTCCGCTTGTGACTGCGAGTGGTTGGAGTAAGTTGGCCAGTCGGGTGTATAACTTTCGTCGGCTTGATGGCCCCAGATGGCCCAGTTATCGCGGTTGCCACGGGCGAACATCTCCAGGAAAGGGCCGGGGCTACATGACGTGATCAGCGGGTATTGTTCGTCGGGCTTGCGTGAGTGCTCGCGCTTGCGGGTGCAAATTATGTTCACCTGGGTACGCCCGGGTGACAGCGTTCTGGCATTTTTGCCGCGCGTTCCAAAAAGCAGGATTTCCGTGACGTTGCGGAAATAGAAGCCAACGCCTCTGCCATCTGGCCCCCCGTCTTTGCGAATCTTCTGCCAGACAACATTTGACTTGTACTTGAATCCCCAAGCCTGCATGACTGAGAGTCCCTCGGGCAACAACGCGTTTGGCACCCAAAGGTAAAGGTGCGCGGTTTCGGCAGCCGCGTTGGCGACGGGCAACGACTTGATGTCCTCCAATGTCAGGGTGTCATAACGATTCAGGCGTTTGTGCTCAGGCGCAACCTTGCCAGTGCGGTTCTGAAATTGCCATGGCGGATCGGCCAGAATAGTCTTGAATTCTCGCCCTGCCACGAAGCTCGAAAAATCGTCGGAGACTGGTATTTTTGACATAGGGGCATGATAGCAAGATAGCCATCACGTGGCCAGAAAATACTGGATATGGATCCAGTTATTTAGAGTGCCTGCGTCCCGACGCGTCACTTGGTAATCCCGCTGCGCTCCAATATATCGCCCACCAGCTCCAGCCGCAGCAGCGGGTTGTCCAGCGCCATCAGTCTTTGCTTGTCCTCCAGCGGCATGGAAAGCAACTCACACCAGCGGTTCGCGACCCAGCCGCAGTCGTCGAGCAGAAACGGCGGCTGCATCGGCAGCTGCTCGTGCGACACGCCGCGCTGGCCCAGCGTGCGGATCAAATTGCCCAAGGCGTCGGCCACCGACTGCAAGTCCGTGGGCACCTTGATGGCCTGGTCCTGCGGCAGCCGCGCCACATCGGCAATCCACAAACCGTGTTTGAGTTTTTCGCTTCGGGTGACGCTGAAACGCTGTACGCCGATGCAACGTATCACGATCAATCCGGGCTGCGGCGCCGCGAACCCGGTAATCGTGGCCAGCGTGCCGACCGCGCAGAACGCCTCGTTGGCGAAAGCGTCGCCGCTGGCGCCGCCGGCGGCAGGCCGTTGCACTTCAGAGCCATGGGTCAATGCCACCACGCCGAACGGGGCGCCGAGCTTGTGGCATTTTCCGATCATGTCCAGGTAACGCACCTCGAAGATGCGCAGCGGCAACAATCCGCCGGGGTAGAGCACGGTGCCGAGCGGAAACAACGGCAGCGAGGAAAGTGTCAGGGGCTCGGACAAGATGATTGCCCTCCAAGGCGCAAACACATCCCCGACGACAGCGGTGGTCCAGGGCAGGCGGCTAAACCTGCAACGCCGGCTGCCGTGTGTTTGGCTGGCTGGCCGGAAGTATCTGGTTCAACGCCGTTTCCAGATGCTTCACCGTGCGATCGATGTCATGCAGCTTTTCGAGCCCGAACAGTCCGACCCGGAAGGTCTGGAATTCCGCCCCCTCGTCGCATTGCAGCGGCACGCCGGCCGCGGTTTGCAGACCCTGCCCGATGAACTTCTTGCCGGACTGGATTTCCGGGTCATCGGTGTAACTCACCACCACGCCGGGGGCCTGGAAGCCTGCCGCGGCCACGCTCTTTAGCCCTTTGCGCACGAACAAGGCGCGCACCTGGTCGCCAAGTTCCTGCTGCTCGGCGTGCAGTTTGTCGAACCCGTAACGCTGCATCTCCTGCATCACGTCGCGCAGCCGGGCCAAGGCATCGGTCGGCAGCGTGGCGTGGTAGGCATGACCACCGCCTTCGTAAGCCTCCATTATCTGCAACCACTTGCGCAGATCGCAGGCAAAACTGCTGCTGGTGGTGTTATCGATGCGCAAGCGGGCCGACTCGCTGAGCATCACCATGGCGCAACAGGGTGTGCTGCTCCAGCCCTTTTGCGGCGCACTCACCAACACGTCGACGCCAGTGGCCGACATGTCGACCCAGATGGCACCAGAGGCGATGCAGTCCAGCACAAACAGTCCGCCCACCGCATGCACCGCGTCCGCGACGGCGCGCAGGTAGTTGTCGGGCAGGATCAGGCCCGATGAAGTTTCAACATGCGGGGCAAACACCAGGTCAGGCTGGTGCTGCAGGATACGCGCCACCACCTCATCGATTGGCGCCGGCGCAAACGGCGCCTGTCTGCCCTCGCCCACACGGCGCGCCTTCATCACGATCGACTCGGACGGTATCTTGCCGATGTCGAAAATCTGGGTCCAGCGGTAACTGAACCAGCCGTTGCGAATCACCAATACCTTTTTGTCGCTCGCAAACTGGCGCGCCACCGCCTCCATGCCAAACGTGCCGCTACCGGGAACGATCACCGCGCAGCGGGCGTGGTAGACCTGTTTCAGGATGCCGGAGATGTCTTGCATGACGCCCTGGAAACTGCGCGACATGTGGTTTAGCGCGCGGTCGGTGTAGACGACCGAGAATTCAAGCAACCCATTCGGGTCGACATGGGGCAATAGTCCAGGCATGGTCAGCTCCGGTTAAGCAATAGGGCATTCTGGCAGACTGCGGCCCCGAAAGCCTGCTACCGGGTGCGATTCAAAGTGATGTGTCGTAGAGTTCGGGCATTACCCAACTCACCGGAAAGGCGCGAGGCGATGGAATCGACCAAGGTCAGTGATGAAGAAATTCTTCGCGGCTTGCAGCGGCATCCTGGAATCAGAAGCCGGG
>JANNGR010000030.1:0-6796 GCA_031403955.1 Betaproteobacteria bacterium | reverse complement strand
CGGTCAGAGATCGACGACCTCGACCGCGTGCGGAGCCACTTCGAGCTGGAGTCGGTCGCAGTGCTCGGACATTCGTGGGGAGGGCTCCTTGCGATGGAGTACGCCGTTCGCCACCCGGATCGGTTGTCGCACCTCGTCCTCCTGGACACCGCTCCGGCGTCGGCCGACGATTGGCGGATCCTCCGGGAGGAGTTCGCCCGCCCGCGTCCCGATCGCGATCTCGAGACGATGCGGGCCATCTCGTCGAGCGCTGCATACGAGCGAGGCGATCTGGAGGCCGAAACCGCCTACAACCGGCACCACTTCAGGATGACGGTGCGGCGACCGGACCACCTGGAGGCGCTCGTGGCGCGGCTGCGATCGAATTTCACAGAGGAGGGCGTCCTGCTCGCGCGGAGGATCGCGCAGCGACTGTCCGCGGAGACGGCCGGATCGGCCGGCTACGACCTATTCCCGGCGCTGCGAGGCCTCGAGATCCCGACTCTGTTGCTGCACGGCGAACACGACTTCATACCGGTGGAGCTGGCCGAGCGAATCGCGAACGCTGTTCCGGATGGGCGTCTCTCGGTGCTCCGTGGCTGCGGCCACTTCACCTACCTCGAGGCGCCCGAGCGGGTCTTCGAGGACAAAACTTCGACACTTCGGCCTACCTGTTGGGCTGGGGCGTCGCGACGCTGGACGCCCAGTACACCTTGCAGTCTCTGGTTCGCACCAAGGTTACCGGCGGGGCGGATGGCAACTTCAACTTCAGCCGCGTCAGTGACCCGGTGGTGGACCGTCTGGTGGACGCGATGAAGTCCGAGGTGGATGTGGCCAAACGCAACGCCTTGATTCGGGAAGCGCTGGTACGAACCCGTGATGAGGTGTTGCTCATCCCATTGCACCACCAGTTGCGCCCCTGGGCCATGAAACCGGGTGTGGAAACGGTATACCGCATCGATGACCGGCCAGAGGCGCGTTTCACGACCATCAAATAGGCACCGCGCATCGCTTCAGGAAACAACGGCCCGTGAAGCGGGCCGTTGTTTTTGAGCCGCCACACCGTTACGCAGTTAGGCGGTCGATCACAATGCGTCCGCCTTGCATGATCAAACGAATGCCCCGCGCGGGCGCAGTCAGCATCGAAAGTTCGCGTGTCGGGTCGCCGTCCACCACCAGCAAATCAGCCCAGGCGCCCTTGACCAACTGGCCAATCTGCCCCTCCTGACGCATCAGCCGCGCCGCCACGATGGTTGCACTTTGCAGCGCTTCCGCTGGCGGCATGACCTGGGTGCGAAGATCGAATTCCCCCGACTGCTGGTCATGCATATGGCCCAGCAGATCGGTGCCGAACACCACCGGCACCCCTTCGGCACGCGCAATTTGCAGCGCCTGGAGGCCGCGCTGGCGCACTGTAGCGAGTTTTTCCAACATGTCGGTGGACCACCCAAGCTGGGCGCCTTCGCGCGCCAGCGCGACATAGGTGGACAAGGTCGGCACCAGGTAAGCGCCGTGGGACTTCATCAGGCGCGCAGTCGCTTCGTCGATCAGGTTGCCGTGTTCGATCGAACGGACGCCGGCCTGCACCGCGCGTGTCACCGCACGCGGTGAATAGGCGTGCGCCATGGCGTACAGGTTGGCCGCTTCGGCCTCCTCACACGCCGCGCGCAATTCGTCAATGGAAAACTGGGTTCCTTCGAGCGGGTCGCTGGGGCTGGAAATGCCGCCACCGGCCATGATCTTGATCTGGTTGGCGCCATTGCGCACCTGCTCGCGCACCGCCCGGCGCACCTCACCCACGCCGTCGGCGATGGCACCTATCAGCCCCAGGCCGGCGCAAGCACAAAACATTTCGCGCAAGCGCACACCCTTGGGTCGCATGTCGGCGTGACCGCCGGTTTGCGACACCGGAAAGCCGGCGATGAACAGGCGCGGCCCTTCGAACAGACCACTCGATACCGCCTGCTGCAGGCCAAAGTCGGCGCCGGCGGCGTCGCGCACCGAAGTGAAGCCGCGCAGCAACATGGCGCGCATGATCTGGCTGCTTTTGGCCGTCACCAGCGAGGGCGGCTGCAGCGCCAGCGCCACCAGGTCGTGCGAGGCCGCAACAACATGCACATGCGCGTCGATCAAGCCCGGCAACACCACCCGGCCGCCCGCATCGATAACCGTTGCATCGTCCACCTGGAGCGGCTCGCCGGTAACCTCCTCGATGCGCTGGCCGCGAATGATGATCTGCCGCTGCGGCAGCAAGCTGCCGCTGGGACTGTCGAAAACGTTCGCGTTGCGGACCACCAGGCGCTGTGTCATGGGAGTGCTTGTTCCTCAAGATTGGCCGCTTAACGACGGGTGCCTTGCCGGTATCTATTTTTTTCCATACGTCGCGTCGTGGTCAGGTTGCACCGTCAAGAGGCGCATGATGTCCCCATCGCGAACCGCAGTGGCTCTTCTCGCTTGCGTGATGCGAAGCGCGTAGATCGCATCAGTGCCTGTGGGTGGCCGCACACTGGTGATTTTTTCCCATTTCAAGCCTTGATCCCGATAGACCTGCCCCCACTCCAGTTTGAGTATTTTCTTGAGCGTATCGAGGACACGGTTTCGCTCAGACTTGTCCAACTCAAGCAAGTTTTTTTGAAACTCGGGATTGTTGAGGTCGAGTCTTACGAGCTTGCTTTGCAGGTTGCTTGACATTGTTCATTCCATCGAAAAACGCGTCGACGTCGGTTTCCCGCGGCTTGTTGTTGGCAGCCCATGTCACGGCGGCTTGCAAGCTGGCAGCAGCCTGTGGCGCATGCAGCCAGCGTTCATTTTCCGGGATGACAATGGCGGTACGGACAAGCCAAACGCCAGGTTCCCGTTCCTCAACTAGAACCTGACGACCCGCGTATTCCTTGCCCAAGGAAATCTGACCGTTGGCACCGATTACCTTGACGCTGGCCTTGACTTCAGAGATCAATGCGCTCATTGGCCTCACCTCTCAAATACGCCCGGTCGCGCCCGGGCTTGCGCGTATCTTGGTGCATTATAATTTTAGTGCGGCACGAAATCAAGTGAGTGGTTGCCGCGAAGCCCAACCGGCGCTACCGCAGCGCCTTGGGCGCCCCCGCGGCAGGCACATGGCGCACCGGCCCGTACCAGGCCTGCGTCGTCGACTGGGTATTGTCGGAGTCGGTCATGATGCCAATGGCGAGCAGCGCGCCAGGCGGTTCGCCAAATGCCTTGACGAAATCGGCCCGTATATCGCGCTCGTAGTCCAGCCATTGGCTCAGCTTGCCAGGGCCAGACTCCATCACCAGCTTGCGAATGCGGCTGGTGCGTGGACTCGTGATTACGGTGCCCGACTGAGCCTGGTTGCACCACACATACATCAGCGTGGCATACGGCATCGGCTCTCCGGTCAGCGCATGTGCGAGTTCCGACAACATGGCGTCCTTGGCTGAGAATTTTGAGCGATCGCCTTCAAAGGCCAGCACGATACGCACCGGAGAATCGGCCTGGTCACGCACCGACAGATCGGCCGACTCGATCAGTGCCGGAACTTTCCACGAAAAACGCAACTGGCTCAATTCTGTCGGCTCCACACGCGTTACCTGGCGCAGCATGCTTGCCGAAGATGCGGCACGGACCAGCATCGCGTCGCGCCCATCGGACCGTGTGTAGCGGTAATGGCTTGCGCGTTTACCCGGGAATTCCTGGTGTTGCCACGCTGCCGGATTGCCGCTTGCGGATGATGCGACAGCCCACGGGCTGGACGCCAGGTCGGGAACCGCCACCGGCTTCAAATCCTCAACCAGTGGCTGAGGCCGCGAGGCACAAGCCAGCAGCAGCATCGCGATGCCGATCACCAACCAGACCCTGGCGCCAAAAGTCACGTTTTCAGTCTTGATGTTTATCATTCAATTCAGATTCAGCGTTCGAGGCGGTGTCTCAGAAAAAAGCCCTGCTGTGTTTCCACAGCAGGGCTTTTTGGAGGATTCACACTCTCACACTGGCAAAAGGCCAGCGTGGGAATTAGAAGTCGTGACGCATGCCAACGCCAAACTGGCGATTTTTGGCGTCAACATTCGATCCAGCGGCGTTGCCGGTGTTGGACATGAACTCAGCATACACGTTGGTACGCTTGCTGAGCGAGTAGACAACCTGACCACCAACACCGTGGGTATCGGAACTGGCCGCGCCCGAGGTAGCCTTGGTTTTGGCCTGGGCATACCCCAATGACAAGGTAACGGGACCTACAGGTGCGGCAACACCGATAGACCACTTCCTGTCTTCCACCGTGCCAGCATCGCCACGACCATACGCCAAGTACGGACGGGCAACGCCGAGGTCATAAGAACCACCAAGAATCCAGCCGGTGACCGTCGAGCCGACTTGGGGCTTCTGGCTCTCATATGCCCACTGCACGTTGATTGGGCCGTTGCCATAACCAAGACCGATGGAGCCAATGCGGCTAGCGCGCAGAAGAGCCGTCTTGTTCTCGCCAGGAGCATAGGAAACTTGGGCGTTGAAGCCACCCATAGCCGGCGTGAAATAAGTCAACTGATTGTCGATTCGGCCTGTGCCGCCACCGCCAGCGTCGGTGTGCGCCGGGGCAGTCTGGCCGGGAACGGCATAACCGTTCCACACCGAGCCCATGGCCGAGTTGCTGGTGTAGCCCTGTCCGTCCAACTGGCCGAACGCATTGTCATACGGACCGTACTGGCGACCGACTGTAAATTGACCAAAGCCACCCTTGAACCCGGCGTAAGCTTGACGGCCGAAAATGCGGGGCGCATTGACACCAGTCCCGGCCGCATTGGTCCGGCATGCGCCGAGGTTGACAAAGCTAGCGCCGCCGCATTGTGCTGTTCCACCATCATCAACAGTGAAGCCACCTTGCAGGTCAAAAATAGCTGCCGTTCCACCACCGAGGTCTTCAGAACCTTTCAGGCCCCAACGGCTGCCGGACAAACCAGCGGAATTGACTTGCAGACCAGGATTGACGGTGGCAGCGCCAGCAGCGTGCGACCGCTTGCTTACGACTTCCCAGTCGATTTTGCCGTACAAGGTGACGGACGATTGGGCAAAAGCCGCGCCGACGGTGGCCAGCGCAGCGAGTGCTACTAGGGTTTTTTTCATTTCAAGTTTCTCCAAGGTTAAACATAGGGCTCCGGTCGAGGTCTTCGGATCCCCGGGCCAACCTCCTGTTTCAGGAAGTTGGGTCTATTGCACCAGACGAGCCCCGGTTTGGCAAAGAGTTTGACCTTAAATTTGTTGTGTAAGCATGTTTTCGTTGCAGGCCTGCAACGAAAACATTTTTTGCGCCGGATTTGCATGCGATCAAGCGCCTGAATCCCGGTGGCTGCGCCTCCAGAGATTTTTGTAACCAGGATTCATCAAGAATGCCGAAAACCGATGCTTGACTATTTTGGAAGTTCCTGTAACTACATCCAGTGGTTTTGCGCGCAAGTGAATCAGCCGGTTTTGTTGAATGCCGATGCGGTCAAACAACTTTTTGTTCGCGCTTCGGGTCGTCCCGACGTATTGAGGTCTGGCGCTAACGAAGTCGGCAAGGCAATGCTCGAACTATTTTCGCCGGGAGTAAACTCAAAAAATGGAACTTGAAATTTACAACGCGTTTATCACGGCTGGCGTATCCGAAGCGGACGCGAAAGCCGCCGTAAAGTCGATAAATCGGGAAATCGACCAACGCTATAACCTGCACGCCGGCAAGGTGGCAACAAAGACAGACCTCGCAGAGCTTAAAACAGAACTGATCAAAGCAATTGCGGAATCTCGCTGGACAATTACTGCAATTTTTGCTGCCGTGGGACTTTTTGCGGCACTTAGCAAAATTCTTCACTAGACCAACGACTGCGCCTTTTCTTGAAGATGATGCCTCATTGATGCGTGTTCAGGTGGTTATTCCTTTTGCGCAGTTGGCGACATGCTGATCGACGCCATTTTGACCACCGCCGACGCCACGCTGCGGACCCTGTTTGCCACGCCACACGCAGCCCGTGCCTGTCCCACGCTGGCGGGTGAAACAACCGAACTGTCCAGCGCCGAAAAAGCCCACGCGGGCGCCCTGATGCGGGTCAACCACGTCGGCGAGGTGTGTGCCCAGGCGCTGTATACGGCCCAGGCCTATACGACAAAAAATGAAGCCTTGCGCAGCCATTTCGAACACGCTAGCCGCGAGGAGACCGATCATCTTGCCTGGACCCGGCAACGGCTGGACGAACTCGGCTCGCGGCCGTCTTTGCTCAACCCGCTGTGGTACGCCGGGGCCTTCGGTCTCGGCCTGTTGGCCGGGCGCCTGGGCGACCGGGTCAGCCTGGGCTTTGTCGTGGAGACCGAAAAACAGGTCGAGGCGCACCTGCAAGGCCACATGGACCTGCTACCCGCCAACGACCACGCGTCACGCGCCATCGTGGCGCAGATGAAAGACGACGAAGCGCGTCATGCGGTGGACGCAAAGGCAGCAGGCGCGCTGGAATTGCCGACGCCGGTCAAAAACCTGATGCGGGCGGCAGCTCGGGTGATGACGACGGTGGCATACCGGGTGTGAGCCCGGTCTGCCTCTCAATAACAGAGCAGCCTGGCCAGTACTGCAATGATGCCGCCAATGACAAAGCCCAACATCCATTTGATTTGAGAGACTTCGGTCTTGAGCACCGCCAAGTCGGTCTTAAGGGTTGACAAAGCCGCATCGAGGTCTTTGCGGGTGACGATTTCGTCTTGCGCTTCGGCTATCACGCGCACTATCGCCTCAGCCTGCTCAGCGGTGAACCCGGCTGTTTTAAGCTTGTCGGACAGCTTCAAAGAGTCAAAAGTA